>NZ_JAFLMY010000018.1:0-87802 GCF_017313375.1 Agrobacterium sp. Ap1 | reverse complement strand
AAGGGCAGCACACGGACGCAATCTCGCCATCCGCACTGCCCGTTATCGGGCACTGCCACCAAATCAGCCCCGCTTACGTCGAGATCACATCGTTCTACGGAAAATCCGGACAGGTTAACATCTTGAAAAATAGACGTCAGCGACGCGATACGAAACCTAATCAAACGTTTCGTTTCGCTAGTGGATAGTTAACCATATCTGGCTGAAGGCTCGACGCAGGCAGGTCCCGCTGATTCGTATTATAGGCTTAAGAGCATCGTCTGAAAATACGCGATCCCGGTTATTAAAAGCCTTGTTTTCCGGCGCCGTCGGAAGACGTTGACAGCTGTCAACAGCCCTCCCCTGACGTATCAATCAGCGCAGCTTCGGCGCAACTCGGAAAGATGCCCCTCTCCTATTGCCGGGGACGAGACGCGCCATCCTGCGAAAGACGGTGACACATCGGAACCAGCACCGACAGGCAACCCGTCCTCTCACCTGACCTAAGCCCGCACAGCAATAAAGCGGATCGCGGTTGACAGCTGTCAACAGCCTCGTCCGGCAACTGGGCTCTCCGCGCCTAATCCGGCCGGAGCAAGACTCAAACGCTGGCGAGCCAATCCGCCCTGTAACCAGAAAGGCCGGCGCCATCGATTGCAACGGCCGGAACGCCACGGCGGTCAGCCGGCTTGATGCCCGCCAACAGAGCCGCCCCCTGGCTCGTGCCGGTCGAACCCGGAACGGCAAATACTCCCCTGCCCGTCAGGCTGGACAATAGACTGAGATAGAGCGCGTTGAGAGCAAACGGTCCTTCGACGAGGATAGGCCCCCTGCCGCCTGCCAGATCAAGGCAGGTCTCCGTCATCAGCGCAAAATAGAGACAGGCCGCAGCCCATCGCTCATCAGCAGACGCGCTCTGCCCATTCACCCATTTTCGCTCGCGCCCCGGGAACGGCCCTGATCCCGCAACGACATTCGGCAACAGCATCAGGCGTTTCCCGATAACGCCAGGCAATGCGGCCCTTGCCCGATCCTGATCCAGAATGCCCAGTTCGCCTGTCAGAATTTCGAACTCCCGGCCACCCATGAAACGGGCCGAGGGGACGACACGTCCGTATGCGTCGACATTCGCCAATGCGTCGCGCATCATATCCAGCCGGTCCACATCGCCGGCCACGGCGAAATTGATGACCCAGGTACCCGTCGAAACCACAGCGAATGGGGCGTCCCTTTCCGTAAGGTACGGCAAAAGGGAAGCGTTGGAATCGTGAATGCCGCAAAACACCGGTACAGGTTCGGGCAGGGAAATTCCCGAAACAATATCAGCGCGGACCATACCGACCTGATCAAAGGCCGAATGCACCGGAGCCATCAGGTCACGAATATCCAACACATTGACGAGCGAGGAATAACGTCCCTCATGGGGCCTCCAGAGATCCGTATGGCAACCGAGCGACGTCACCTCGTTGGCAGCGGCACCGGTCAGCCTGTAGGCCCAATATTGCGGGTAGGTCAGGATCGCCCGGACGCGCGAAAACGCCTCGGGAAAGGCCGACTTCTGATAATGGATCTGGGCACCCAGATTAAGTCCACCGGACAGACGCGGCGAAAAGGTCTCGGCAAAACCCGGGCGGATCTCGTCGTAAGCCCGCTGGATATCTTCGGGATACTGATGCTCGTAATCGAGAGCCGGCAAGGCCAATTGCCCATCCGCATCGATCAACGCAGCCGCAGCGCCGTGTGTCGTGATCGAAATGGCATCGAAGCCCGGCGCCTTGGCGAAATCGGCCAGCGTCTCAAGCAGAAAAGCCCAGAGCGCCTCGACATCGTAATGAGGGTAGGGCGGGCCTGATAGAACCCGGTTTGGCATGCGCCGCATCTCCATTTCCGCGCCGCTTGCGGCATCGAAAATCACCATCTTTGCATTCGTCTTGCCGATATCGAGGACGGCGATCCTTTCGAATGCGCTCATTGCAGATGAAACACCGTGACCAGATCGCTCTGAACCGGCGAATTGTCCGGATTGCTTTCCATGATATCCGCCATATGCGCCCACCAGCGCTTCATCACCGGATGCTCCGGCAGGCTCGCCATTGAATGGTCGACCGGCCGCGAAAGCACGCCGAACAGCGTGTTTGTCTCGCGGTCGAGATGGATGGAATAATCCCGCACACCCGCCTCGCGCAGAAGCGCGCTCAGTTCCGGCCAGATCTCGTCATGGCGCTTGCGATATTCGGCCTCCATGCCGGGGTTCAGTTTCATCTTGAATGCGTATTTCTCTAAAATCATTTTGTACTCATGAACCTGATGCGACGGACCACGATGGGCAGCGCGATGGTGATGATCAGAAGAAGGCCGACAAAGATCGACATGACGATGCCCGGCACGTTGAGAAGACCGAGCCCGAAGGTGACGAGGCCCATGACGAAGGCCGCGATGACGACGCCGGCAATTGTGCCGGCGCCGCCGAGAATGGAAACACCGCCGAGCACGACCATGGTGACGATCTCCAGTTCCCAGCCTTGAGCGATCGAGGGGCGGGTGGAGCCGAGCCGCGAGGTGAGGCAGACGGCGGCAATTCCGGACATCAGGCCGGTCAGCAGAAACAGCTTGAACTTGATCCGCTCGACCGGAATGCCGGAAAAACGTGCCGCAAATTCGTTATTGCCTATCACGAAAACCTGCCGGCCGAAATTGGTGGCGTGCAGCACGATGCCGAAAATGATGGCGAGCACGATGAACAGCACGAATTCGAACGAGAAGACCCAGAAGACATAACCCTGCCCGAAGTAGGCAAAGTCGGCCGGATATTTGCCATAGGCCTGGTCACCGAGCGTGATGTAGGAAATCCCGCGAAACAGGCTCATCGTGCCGATGGTGACGACGATCGAGGGCAGTTTCAGCACCGAGACCAGCGTGCCGTTGATCGCGCCGCAGACAAGCCCGACGCTGATGCCGACCGCAACCAGCCCCGGCGCACCGATCCCAATCTGGGCCGCCGCCCCCATGGCGGTGGAGGCGAGCGCAATGATCGCAGCAACCGAAAGATCGATCTCACCGACAATGATCAGCATCGCCATGGCAAAGGCGATCATCGCCTTTTCGGTGAAATTGAAGGTCGCGTCGGAAAGGTTCCAGGCGTTGAGGAAGTAAGGAGAGGCGAAGGAATTGGCGATGAAGATCGCGATTGCCACGCCGAACAGCAGCACTTCCCAGCTGCCGAGCAGGCGGCTCACCGGCGTGCCGAGCCGATCGGGAATGGCGGAACGGGTTCTGGTTTCAGCACTCATGTCGCGGGTGTCGCTCATACGGAAACCTCCTTGGCGCCACGGTCGCGCAGGATAATGCGCCCGGCCTTGCGTTCGGCGCGGGCATTGAAAACAACGGCGGCGACGATGACGATGCCGGAAATCGCCATCTGCGCGAAGGGCGAGATGCCAATGACGGGCAGGGCGTTCTTGATCACGCCGAGGAACAGCGCCCCAAGCACGGCACCGGCAACCGAACCGATCCCGCCGGCAATCGAGATACCGCCGATGACGCAGGCCGCCACCGTATCGAGTTCGAAACCGGCCGCGACATCCACATAGGCCACCGCATAACGCGACACCCAGAGATATCCAGCCAATCCAGCCAGCGCGCCCGAAAGGGTGAAAGCGAAAAACCGTGTCCGGCCGATATCGATACCCGCATAGACCGCAGCCGTCGGGTTGCCGCCGGAAGCATAGGTAGCGCGGCCGAACTGCGTTCGCGTCAGCACGACCCACATCATCAGCACGATGGCGATTGCCATCCATGACAGGAGCGGCATTCCCAGAACCGGCAGGCGAGGGAAGTTGAGGAAACCGGGCGTCATCTGGTGCGAATTCACCCATGCCCCACCCGACAGCACGAAGGCCATGCCGCGATAGATGGTCAGCGTACCGAGCGTCACGACGATCGGCGGGATCCGCAGCCACCAGACAAGCATGCCGTTGATGGCGCCCAGAGCCGCACCGATACCCACAGCCAGAATAACCAGCAGCGCCAGCGGCATGCCGGGATAGGCAGCATCCAACATCGCCACCGCCATGCCGGTAAAGGCGAGATTGGCAGCAACCGAAAGGTCGATCGACTTGGTCAGGATCACCGTCATCTGGCCGAGCGCCAGAATGATCAGGATCGATGTGTCGTTGAAGATATTGGCGAGATTTCCGGGCGTTGCAAAACCGGGGGCACGAGTGGCAAAACCCGCCACCATGATGGCGATAATGCCGACCAGAAGCAGCTCGCGGTGTTTTAGAAGTTTTTTCATCTCTGCGTCCTCAGGCATTTCCGGTGGCGGCGCGCACCAGCGTCTCGGCGCTCAACTGCGAGCGCTCGAATATCCCGGCCGACAAACCTTCGCGCATCACCAGCACCCGATCCGACACGCCAAGAATTTCAGGCAGTTCGGAAGAGACCATGATGATCGACAGGCCTTCGGCGGCCAGTTCGCTGATAAAACCATGCACCGCCGCCTTGGAGCCGATATCGATCCCCTTGGTCGGTTCGTCGAGAATGATCACCTTCGGCAGCGTCGCCAGCCATTTGCCGATCACCACCTTCTGCTGGTTGCCACCCGAAAGCGTACCAACAGGTACGGAAAGGGCTGCGGCACGCAGATCCAGCCGTTCGGCATATTTGCGCGCCAGCGCCAGTTCATTGGCGGCCTTAAGGAAACCGGATCGCGAGGTGCGCGCCAGCGAGGGCAGCGACATGTTCTGAAAGATCGGCATGGGCAGCGCCAGTCCGTGGCGACCGCGCTCTTCCGGCACATAAACAATACCGGCGGCAATCGCATCGCGCGGCGAGCGAATGGAAATCGTCTCGCCCTCTAGCACCAATTGACCGGAAGACGGCCGCGTCACGCCGAACAGCGACTGGCATATTTCCGAACGACCGGCACCGACCAAGCCATAAACACCGAGAATTTCGCCGCGCTTCAAATCGAAAGAGATGTCGCGATATTCCGTCGGGTGGCAGTAATTCTCGACCGAAAGCACGGTCTTACCGATCGCCACCTCGACCTTGGGAAAGATGTTGGAGACATCGCGGCCCACCATCATCCGCACGATCGTATCCTGCGGTGTCTCGGAAAGTCGCCCGTGACCCACAGCCCGGCCATCGCGAAACACCGCGAAATTCTCCGCGATCTCGTAAACCTCGTCGAACTTGTGGCTGATGAACAGGATCGCCTTGCCCTGTTTCTTCAAGCCCTCGACAATGCGAAACAGATCGTCAATCTCCTTGCGGGAAAGGGCAGCGGTCGGCTCGTCCATGATGACGATGCGTGCCTCGACCGACAGCGCCCGGGCAATCGCCACCAGATGCCGTTGCGCAATCGAAAGATCTTTTAGCCGTATAGTCGGGTCGATCTCGCTTTCCAGCGCGTGAAGCAATTCGGCAGCGCGCGCATTCATCACCTTCCAGTCGATCAGACCGAAACGGGTGCGCGGCGCATGCCCAAGAAAAATGTTCTCCGCCACCGACAATTCGTCGAACAGCACTGTCTCCTGATGGATGGCGGTGACACCTGCATCGACGGCATCCTGCGCGCTTGAGAAGCTGACCGGCTGCCCATCGATCAGGATCTCGCCTTCGCTCGGCACATAGATCCCGGTAAGGATCTTCACCAGCGTCGACTTCCCCGCGCCGTTCTCGCCGATCAGGGCAGTCACTTCACCCGGATGAAGCGAGATATTGACGCCATCCAGCGCCTTAACACCGGGAAAAATCTGGGAAATTCCACGCATTTCCAGGATCGTCGTCCGGTCCGCGGATCTCGAATCCTGAATAGGCGCCATCTCCATGCCCGTCCGTTCAACTGCGGTCATCATCATATCTGCCAATTGGAAGTCATCGCTGGTCCGGCGCCAAAAAGCTGGCGGCGCCGGACCTTGAAGTCCCGGGAGGGATCAGAAGATCTTAGAGAACTCGTCGATATTCTTGGCATCGTAGATGAACGGATCGGCCATCGCGGCCTCGCCGTTGTCACCGATCTTGATCTTGCCCATGCGGCCGGCAGGGATTTCCGAACCCGGCTTGCCGTCGGCGTCACCCTTCACCAGATGATAGGAGATCTGGGTGGCGCTGTAGCCGAGATCGATCGGGTTCCAGATGGCGAATTCCTTGGTCGCACCGGACTTGATGGCGCCCGCCATTTCGGATGGAAGACCAAGACCGGTCACATAGACCTGGCCGATCTTGCCGGCATCCTTGACCGCCTGGGATGCCGCCAGCACGCCGACCGTGGTCGGTGCGACGATAACCTTGACGTTCGGCTGCGAGGTCAAAAGACCCTGCGCTTCGCGATAGGACTTGTCGGCAAGGTCATCGCCATAAACCGTGGTGGCAAGGTTGAGACCGGGGAAATCCTTCAGCTGCTTCTTCATCTCGCCGATCCAGATATTCTGGTTGGTCGAGGTGGTGGTGGCAGACAAAATGGCGAAATCGCCCTTGCCGCCTTCGAGATGGCTGGCTGCAAGTTGCAGGCACATCTTGCCGATCAGCTCGCTCGAAGACGGATTGAGCTGCAGGATACGGCCTTCCGGTGCAACACCGCTATCCCAGGAGATCACCTTGATGCCGCGCTGGGCCGCCTTTTTTAGCGCCGGGACGACAGCATCCGGGTCGTTGGCGGAAATAGCGATCGCATCGACGCCTTGAGCGATCAGCGAGTTGATTACTTCGATCTGACCTTCCGCCGTCGTCGAAGTCGGGCCGGTATAGATGATCTCGACGCCGCCGAGTTCCTTTGCCGCCTCCTGTGCGCCCTTGTTGGCGGCTTCAAAGAAGCCGTTGCCGAGCGATTTAACCACAAGCGCGATCTTCATGTCGGCAGCATTCGCCGCCGATGACATCATGGCCAGGGCCAGTGCCGCGCCCAATGCCAGCTTCTTCGCCAGTTGTTTCGAAAGTTTCATGCCAATTCTCCTCCCAAAGATTGAACCTATGTCCATTTCCTCCCGCCGGCGCCTTATGCGACGGACGGGGTATCTTCCTCACCCTTATGTGCAGCACCTGCCATACCGGCGATAATCAGTGTCACGCCGGCATCCTCCACCATGCGTTTGGCATCCTCCGAGACGCCGTCATCGGTAATGATCGTCGTCACACGCTCCAGCGGACACAGGATCATGCTCGACCGCCGCTGGAATTTCGATGAATCGACCATAACCACCAGTTCTTCGGCCTGGCTCATCAATTTCTGCTCGCTCTGGATCACCAGTGCATCCGGCTCCATGATCCCGAGAGGGCCAATCCCTTGCGCCCCGATAAACATGCGGCGAGCGTAGAAATTGCGGATTGCGTCATTGTCGAAAGGCGACAGGATCAGGCTTTGTTCTCGATAGATCGTACCGCCCGGCACCGTCACGTTGTTCTTGGAATGCTTGACCAGATGTTCCGCGATCGCAAAGGAATTCGTCATCACCTGCATGCGGCGCGCGGCCATGTAATGCACCATCTGGAACGTCGTCGTTCCGCCATTGATGATGATCGATTCACCCTCGTCGCACAGATCCACGGCCTGACGCGCAATTGAGCGTTTCTTATCGATGTTGACCGATTCCGACACACGGAATGAGCGGGCGGCCAGCTGGCCGATCTGCGGCGGATGCACCGCCTCCGCTCCGCCCCGCACCCGGCGAAGTTTGCCCTGCACGTGCAAAGACGCGATATCCCGGCGGATCGTCGCCTCGGACGCATCCGTCAGATCGGCAATATCCTGCACCGTGATCACAGGCTTTTCCTGGATCGCGCTCAAGATTATGCGATGTCGTTCGCGTTCGTGCATGGTCTCCTCCTGAGGCCAACTATTATCAGTTTCCTAAAGTTGTCAATCATAAACGATCAAGATTGATTCTACCGCAACGCAACATGATCGAACTTGATCAATTACGATTGACAAGCGACCAAACATCGCGCGATATCCTGTCGCACAAACGGCGCAGGAGGACCAGCGTCGTCACAAAATACCGTCAGGGAGGACGACATGTCGGGCCAAATCCGCCTTCTCGATAACCGCTGGGATGATGCTTACGCTGCCAAACTCGATGAGCCGGGCAAGCTGCTTTATCGCTCCAATCTTCTGGGCAGCGATAAACGCATCACCAATTACGGCGGCGGCAACACGTCCGCCAAGGTCATGGAAACCGATCCGTTGACCGGAAGTCAGGTCAAGGTCATGTGGGTCAAGGGTTCCGGCGGCGATGTCGGCACCATCAAGCTTGATGGCTTCTCCACTCTCTATATGGACAAGCTGGACGCACTCAAAGGCATCTACAAGGGTGTCGAAGATGAAGACCGCATGGTCGGCTTCCTGCCCCATTGCACTTTCAACCTCAATCCGCGCGCCGCATCCATCGATACGCCGCTGCACGGTTTCGTGCCGTTTACGCATGTCGACCACATGCACCCGGATGCGATCATCGCGATCGCCGCTTCGAAGAATTCGAAGGAACTCACCCAAAAAATCTTCGGCAGCGATATCGGCTGGCTGCCCTGGCGCCGCCCCGGTTTCCAGCTCGGGCTGGATCTAGAAGCCTTCGTGAAAGCCAACCCGACCGCCAAGGGTGTGGTTCTGGAAAGCCATGGCCTGTTCACCTGGGCAGACGACGCCAAGGATTGCTACCTGCTGACGCTCGACATCATCAACAAGGCGATCGAGTGGTTTGCCAGGGAGACCGAAGGCAAGACGATCTTCGGCGGTGCCGTCACAAAGAGCCTCGGCGCTGAAGAACGCCGCGCCATTGCAGCCAGGCTGATGCCGGAAATCCGTGGCCGGATCGGCAAGGCTGAACGCAAGCTCGGTCATTTCGACGATCAGGATGCCGTGCTCGAATTCGTCAATTCGAAGCACCTCGCACCGCTGGGCGCACTCGGCACCTCCTGCCCGGACCACTTTCTGCGCACCAAAATCCGCCCGCTGATCGTCGATTTCGATCCGGCAAAGCCGGATGCGGATGCCGTGGTTGCCGGCCTCGACAAGGCGCTGGAAGATTACCGCGCCGATTACACCCGCTACTACGAGACTTGTAAACACGACAACTCGCCAAAGATGCGTGACCCCAACCCGGTCATATTCCTGGTTCCGGGCGTCGGCATGCTCTCCTTTGCCAAGGACAAGGCGACCGCCCGCATCGCCGGCGAGTTTTATGTCAACGCAATCAATGTCATGCGTGGCGCTTCGACCGTTTCCGAATATCAGGGCCTGCCGGAACAGGAAGCCTTCGATATCGAATACTGGCTGCTGGAAGAGGCGAAGCTGCAGCGCATGCCGAAGCCGAAAAGCCTGGCAGGACAGGTGGCATTCGTCACCGGCGGTGCCGGCGGCATCGGCCGCGCCACCGCAACCCGCCTGATCGGCGAGGGTGCCTGCGTGGTTCTGGCGGATATCGATCAGAATGCGCTCACGGAAACGGAAGCGGATTTCGCCAAGCGCTTCGGTGCCGACGCCGTACGTGGCGTCAAGCTGGATGTGACCGATGAAAATGCTGTGGCAAAGGCCTTTGTCGAAGCCTCCGTCGAATTCGGCGGCGTGGACATCCTCGTCTCCAATGCCGGCATCGCCTCTTCGGCACCGGTGGAAGACACTACGCTTGCGATTTGGAACAAGAATATCGACATTCTGGCGACAGGCTATTTTCTGGTATCCCGCGAGGCCTTCCGCCTGTTCCGTCGCCAGAAGATCGGCGGCAACGTCGTCTTTGTTGCCTCGAAGAACGGTTTGGCCTCTTCGCCTAACGCTTCGGCCTATTGCACGGCCAAGGCTGCGGAAATCCATCTCGCCCGTTGCCTCGCTCTGGAAGGAGCCGATGCCGGTATCCGCGTCAACACTGTCAACCCGGATGCCGTTCTGCGCGGCTCGAAAATCTGGAGTGGCGAGTGGCGCGAACAGCGGGCGACGTCTTCCAAGATCGACGTGACCGAGCTGGAGGAACACTACCGCAAGCGTTCGATGCTCAAGCTCAACGTCTTCCCGGAAGACATTGCGGAGGCGATCTACTTCCTCGCCTCGGACCTCTCGGCCAAATCGACCGGCAACATCATCAATGTCGATGCCGGTAACGCCCAGAGTTTTACCCGCTAAGCACATCTGCCTGCTACCGTGGAATTTGATCCCGGTGGCAGGTCGCGGCTACTTGCGCAGAATGACCCAGATCGCGTGAATGATCCCGGGCACATAGCCGCAAAGTGTCAGCAGAATATTCAGCCAGAAATGCAGGCCGATGCCGACCTGTAGGAACACGCCCACAGGCGGCAGGATGATGGCGAGAAGGATGCGAATGACGTCCATGAAATCCTCGTCTTTGAAATAATTGCACACGATAACGCAGCCAGCGCCGGTTCGTTCGCCTGGCGGAGGAGGAAAAATGACGGATCAGATGATTTCCGCCGATGTGATCGGCGAACACAACAAAAACAATGAGGTAGCGCTCGCCTCCGACTATGCCGCGCTTGGAGAAAACCTGTCCCGCCGCGGTGTAGATATCGAAGCGATCACCAACAAGGTCTCGGAATTCTTCGTTGCCGTTCCCTCCTGGGGTGTCGGTACCGGCGGCACGCGCTTTGCCCGCTTTCCGGGGCAGGGCGAACCGCGCGGCATCTTCGACAAGCTGGAAGATTGCTCCGTCATCAATGAGCTGACCCGCGCGACGCCGACCGTCTCGCTGCATATTCCCTGGGACAAGACCGATCCGAAAGACCTGAAGGCAAAGGGAAATTCGCTCGGCCTCGGCTTCGATGCGATGAATTCCAACACCTTCTCTGATGCACCCGGCCAGGCGCATTCCTATAAATACGGCTCGCTCAGCCACACCGATGCCGCCACCCGCGCCCAGGCTGTCGAGCACAATATCGAATGTATCGAGATCGGTAACGCCATCGGCTCCAAGGCTTTGACCGTCTGGATCGGCGACGGTTCCAACTTCCCGGGCCAGGCTAATTTCACCCGCCAGTTCGAACGCTATCTCGCGTCGATGGCCGATATCTACAAGGCACTGCCGGACGACTGGCGGCTGTTTTCCGAACACAAGATGTACGAACCGGCCTTCTATTCCACGGTCGTGCAGGACTGGGGCAGCAATCTGCTGATCGCCCAGACGCTCGGTGACAAGGCTTTCTGCCTCGTCGACCTCGGCCACCATGCGCCCAATACCAATATCGAAATGATCGTTGCTCGCCTTATCCAGTTCAAGAAACTCGGAGGCTTCCACTTCAACGATTCCAAATATGGCGATGACGATCTCGATGCGGGTTCGATCGACCCCTATCGCCTGTTCCTCGTCTTCAACGAACTGGTCGATGCCGAAAACCGTGGGGTCAAGGGTTTCCATCCGGCCCACATGATCGACCAGTCGCATAACGTCACCGATCCAATCGAGAGCCTGATATCAAGCGCGAACGAAATCCGCCGTGCCTATGCCCAGGCCCTGATCGTCGATCGCAAGGCGCTGGACGGATACCAGCAGGACAACGATGCCCTGATGGCAACCGATACGCTGAAGCGCGCCTACCGCACCGATGTCGAGCCGATCCTTGCCGAAGCCCGTCGCCGTGCCGGTGGCGCAATCGATCCGATCGCCGCCTATCGCAAGAGCGGTTATCGGAAGAAGGTTGCAGGCGAGCGCCCGGCCGTCGTGGGTGGTAGCGGCGGCATCGTCTGATATTCGAAACCCGGTTGGGGCCGTTCTTACAAAGTAGGAGCGGCCCTTTTCTTATTGTCTCTTCTCCACCGCGACACTTATTACAGGCGCATTCGTCTCGATAGAGATCTTTATCGTCAAAGAAAGTCCTTCACTTCCGCGTATCTAACGGAAATATCTGAAGAAAATAGGGATTTTGACTGCCGTCAACGACGGGTTTTGAAAGCTATCCCGTTCGCTTGAGGCCCTCACTCGCATTGGCCCTTATCAACGCCATCAGCATCGGCCCCAGCGAGAACTCGGCACGCCCCGCCCTTGCCGACAGGTCTCTCAGATAACCACCAGCGGAATTAATATGTCCGACACGCTCAAGAATGCAGGCCAGTGCCACGGCCGCATTTTCCTGCCCGAGTGTTTCGGAGGCTTGCTGATATGCTGACGGGCTGACACCCAGCATGGAGCGAACCAGAACGGCGGTTGCGATGAAATCACGCCAATTGCCGATCTGACCGCCTCTCGCATAATCCAGCATCTGCGGGCAGGCCCGCAGCACCATGCTCAGCGGAAACGTTTTTGGCGTCTCGTTCTGCCTGAGCTTGGTTGGCTCGGTTTTTCCTTCAAGCTCCTTCTCAGAGCCACGTTCAAGTTCATAGATGGATTCGGAATCTGAATTCTGTATGTGGCATCCATTTTGGATGTCATTGGTGTCTGTTTTTTCGGTTTTTACCTGCGTTTCCAGACGATTGACGATTTCCGCACGCAGCCCGTCCATTTCGCGGAGTACGGTTTCGACCGTTTCCCGATTGGGGGAACGCGGCAGACGGGAAATCATGGCTTCGTAGATCTCTTCCAGCATGCACCAGTCACCCTCCGCACCTTCTTCCACGGCGGCGGTGAGAAGCTTGCGGATGTCACGACGGCAAAGGGTGAGGGCTTCCTTGGCGCGCTTGAAGCGGATCTTTTCGGCAGCGACCTGTTGTGCAAGTCCGGCAAGCTCGGCAGCACGCAGCATCAGTGGCTCGAGGTCGAAACCGTAAGCGTCTTCTATCTGGCCGCCATGTCCGCGATGAGCGTAGCGCTTGCCGTTCGGGCTGTCGCGACGATGGATGAGACCGGCTTCGATCAGGGCCGCAAGATGACGCCGCAGGGTCGTGCCGGCAATGCCATGAGCACGAACAGAAAGCTGCGCATTCGATGGAAAGACGACAAGCCTGTCGCCTGCCGCAAATTCGTTCTTCGGATGGAAGGTTAGCAACGCATCGAGAACCGCAAGCGCACGGTCATGCAGACCGAGCAACTGACGCGCTTCGGAGATATCGCGGAACACTTTCCATTTTTCGACAGGACGCTTCATCCGGTCGTCGGACGATTGCAGCTGGCCTTTTACCAAGGCGAGCGTCATCGGCCGCCGCCCGAAAGGCGTCGTCACAAGTCCAGTTCGCATCTTTCCCTTCACCTTTCTTCAGGCAAAAGAAAGCCGCTCACCAAAACGATGCCAAAAACTCTTGACTGTGATTCGTGGAAATGCGATTCTGCAGGTGCTTAATCAGAGAGAAGCTTCCACGACGGAAACGTTTTGGGGGCTTTTTTCTTTTGGTCGGTCCTATTCCTTCATGAGCCGGCGATATTCGGCATAAAGATCGTCCAGGCTGTCGGCGATGAATTCACCGAAACCCACGGCGTCTTTGGCCTTCAATGCCAATGTGTAACTTTTCCCGTCGTTGCGGATTTCGGCCGAGACCGCCCTTGCAACGCCTTCATCCTTGGGAACCCATTTCGACTTCTTCGGCGGCCGTGCATAACCCGAGGCTTTCTTGCGGGTCAGGGCATCGACGACAAAGACAAAACGGGCGTCTCCGTTCAAACCCTCAAGATCGGTCGCAGCGAGAACTTCGCGCAGTTTCGCGAGATTGGCCGGACGTTCGAGAAGCAGCTTGAGTTCATACCAGCGGTCGCGACCCGGCAGCTTGGCCCCACCGATCGCGTCGAGAATGTCACGGGGCATGTTGGCGACCGACATCATCTTGGAGAGCGTCGCCTTGTCCACAGATAAGGCGGTCATCACAATCGTGCTGTCATTGTCGTAGTGTAACTCTGAAAGCCGACGAGCAAAGGTTGCCTTTTCGATGAAGGACAGATCGGCACGAGCAGAATTTTCCTGCCCCTGGGCAATCACATGTTCACGGTCGGAGATCGGCTTGACCACCGCACGAACGTTGCGGCCGAGCGCGGTGGCCGCCTTCAGCCTCCGGTGGCCGAAAACCACCATGTAGCGGCCATCATTATGTGGGTGAGGGCGCACGAGGATAGGGCTGGTCTGCCCGTGTTCGCGAATGGCAGCGACCAGATCCTCGAATGCCTGCGGATCCTCTTCCAGCCTGTCGCGGATAAAGGATTCCTCGATCGTCTCTGGCGAAAGCTCAACGACGGTTTCGCCTTCCAGCATCTTGTCGGCACGTTCGGCCAGCTCGTCGATCGTCGACATGATCGTACGCGACGCGCCCTTGACGGCGTAATCGAGCGCCACGCCGTTATCCGGCCGGTCCTCATTCATCACATTGGCAAACGGGTTTTTGCGCGCCATCACATCCTCCCCCAGGCCCGGTGGATCAGCCCCTGAATCTCGAAATTGACGCTGTCCATGCAGTCGATGGCGCGGTCATAGGTTTCACGGGTGAAATTCGCGCGCTCGACTTCATAGAGCGTCTGCTTGGTCAGACCGGCATCGGAGATCGCCGTCGACTTCACCATCGGATTTTTCAAAATCTCCTCAGCCAGCATCGATTGCATGAAACCCAGCATCTGGGCCTGCGGAATATCGGTCGGCTCATATCTGGTAATCAGATATCGCAGCCAGTCCATCTCGACATTGGCGCCGGCGCGTTTGATCGTCTTGATGATATTGCCGAGCATCAGCAGGAACTGGCTCATCGACATCAAGTCGAGCATCTGCGGGTGGACGGTGATCAATACCGAGGTGGCGGCTGTCAGTGCAGTCAGCGTCAGGTAACCGAGCTGCGGCGGGCAGTCGACGATCACCACGTCATAACGGTCCTCGACCTGCTGCAGCGCCTTGCCGAGCCGGGTGAAGAAACGCTTGCCCTCGCTCGACGTCTGCATCGCCAGCGGAGTATCGTATTCGTATTCCTGCAGTTCCAGATTGGCCGGAATGATGTCCAGGTCCGGAAAATTGGTCTGCTGAATGATCTCGGCAATCGGCTTCTTCTCGTCGTCATAACGGATAGCGTCATAAAGCGAAGAATTGCGGTCCAGTTCCGGCTGAAAACCGTGAAGTGCGGAAAGCGAGGCCTGTGGGTCGAGATCGATGGCAAGCACACGATGGCCGGTCAGCGCGAGATGCTGGGCAAGATGGGCCGTCGTCGTCGTCTTGCCAGAACCGCCCTTGAAGTTGACGACGGCGATCACCTGCAGCTTGTCGCCATCCTTTCGATGCGGGACGTATTTCTTGGCGTCGGATTTGCCGGTCTTGTCGAGGAAAAAGCGCAGCTCGCGCATCTGCTCGCCGGTATAGAAACGGCGGCCGCCGGTCGACGTCTTCGGGGTCGGTCCCTTGCCTTCGAGATGCAGTCGCTTCAGATTGTTGGGGCTGACGCCGAGATAATGCGCGACTTCGGCCATGGAGAACAGGCGCAACGTCTTTCTTGCATTCGGAGGAAATTTTTCCAGCCGCAACTGGTCGAGGCGACGCGAGATCTCTGCACCTTGGAGCAGGATCTTTTCGTCAAACTCGAAAGACGGCAATTTAGAATGCGCGTTCATGCAGGGAACCGTTCTGGCGATAAAACTCAAGTTTCAGGGAAACTGCCGCCAGTATCCGCCTTTTTCGAAGGCTTACAAGGAATTTCTAGTAAACCGAACCCTTAATCCAACGGAATCGGATTCTGCAAAAACTTATCTAACTATCTGACAAATATATATTTTATTGTTTACTATGAATGAGGGCCGGTGTCGAACACCTTAGCCGGCAGCCGTAGGGCTGGCGAGTAAGCGGCCGGTTTTGTCGCCGGAAAGTGAGAATCAGTATCAAGAGAATCAAAGTGAGTCCTGCCGGCCGGCTTGCGGGCATGCACGCGGCAGCGGAGGCGGGAAAATCGGATTGGACAGTGCGGGGGAAGCGCACTTCAGTCTCAGGTTTTCGCGCAATCACTGACCGGGCGATCAAATGCCGCAGGCGAAATTGACGGCAACGACCCTTTTAGTGGTTGCCAAGCTTTATCCCTTATTTTAGAATCATTCTAATATTTATGAGTTTGGGTCTCAGGTTTTGAGCCCAACATTTGAAGAAGGAGAGCTACCCATGTCGAAAGATACTTCCTGCAAAGCCTGTTCGTTTTATGAAGATCACGTCGTAAACGCCGGTTCGGCTCCGGCAGATGCTGGTCTCTGTCGCGTCAACCCGCCGGTCACGCAGCCGGCGGCCGATGCCCGCGGCTTCTGGCCGGTGGTTTCCGCTAACGACTGGTGCGGTCAGTTTGAAGGCGATGCCAAGGCTGCTTGATAGCGCCGGACATTCAGAATTAGAAAGGGTGGCTTTCGAGCCGCCTTTTTTTGCAGCCGTTTCCCGCAGCGGGGTCGAAATATTCGGCAGAATCTATGTTTAGATCGCATCGATTATTGGGACACGTAGTGCGTCGGTCATCTCCGACTGGCAATCCGGTTCAGGCTCTCGACACGCAGTTAGTCAATGATCCCCAGGCGGGCCGCGCCGGTAGCGATTGGGCTCTCAGCCTTCGATGAATGGTTTTGTCGTTGAAAAGGCGACCTTTATACCCTCCGACCGGAGCTTCATTCGATTAACCGCGGCGTTGGCTGTTCATCTGCCGAGATTTAGCGAGAGAAGCGGGATGGAGACGGCCTGCGTCAGTGCCTCGATATCTTCGCCGGAGAAGAGGTCACGGGAAATGAGACGGGAAAGCACGGTGCGCCGTTAGGTGAGGGGCCTTATGGTAGGTTCGTTAAATCGCATCAGTTCTTCCGCTTCGGCGGGCCGGCTTTTCAGGCAGGGAGGGCCGGAAGAGATCATCCGCGAGGACGTCCCGACCGAGACCTGCGAGACCGGTTTCAAGGTGCGCGAGATGGACGGAAAACGGATCGCAACTTTCTATTGAGGGTGATCGGTGCTGCGCCTCCGTTGCCGATTGGCTTTCGCCAAAGGCTCGGCTAGAACGATCTTATGAGCGACAATGTCATCAAGTTCCAGCGGCCGAAACAGCCGAAGCCGCCGCGCCAGACGCCGCCGTGGCTGAAGCGGGTTATTACTGTTCTCGTGGTGATCGCCGCCTTTGCGGCGATCTATGCCTATTACAGCCTTGCCGGAACACCGCCACAGGGTGTTCCGGGGTAGAGCACTTCCGCCTTTCTTCGAAAGGCGAAACAGCTCTATCTCTTTGTTTTAACGCAATTCCGGACGCAAAACCGGTTCCCACTTTTGCTGGAATTGCTTTAGGTCGGCTTACTTGACGAAGAGCTGGCGCGGGAAGTTGGTCAGCTTTTCATAGCCGGTTTCGGTGATCGTGATCGTTTCCGACATGCCGAAACCGCGGGCGAGCACGTAAGTATGGAAAGTCTGGCCGGGTTCGAAGACCCAGGTGCTGTTTTCCGCCGATTCCAGCGGCTCGCCGCCGTTGGGCTGCAGGAGCAGGCCGACGGAATAGAAGGTCTTGTTGGTGTAAGTCTCGCGCAGGCCCGCCGAGAGCACGCCGTCCCGATAGATCGCATCCGGCACACGCACCGAAACGCCCGGCTTCACTTCGCGGATTGCTGCATCCTGAATGGCGATCAGCTGCTCGACGACTTTGTAATCATCATCCTGCACCGGCCCGACGCGGATCGGGCGCATGAAGCGGGCGTGGTAGTGTTTTACGTTCGGCGTAGTCTCGATCTGGACAATGTCACCGGCTTCCAGCACCCGGTCGGAATAACCGCCATGCAGGTGGAAGGCGCGTTCGCCCGAGGACATGACGCCCGGGCCTGGCAGGTCGGAACCGGCGCGGATCATCGCGGCGCAGATTTCGGCTGCCATTTCGCGCTCGGTGACACCGACGGCGGCGCTGTCTATCGCTGCCCGCATCCCGGCTTCGGCGGCCTTTGCCGCACGGCGCTGATAGGCGATTTCGGCGGGCGACTTGATGAGGCGCATCTGTGGCGTCATGGCGCTCTCGTCCTGCCAGACGATGCCGGGAAGAGCGGATTTCAGATATTCGTAACGGCCGGCCGAGAGCGGCCAGGCGGAAAGCTCGATGCCGAGCTTGGCGGTTTTGCCGATGCGACTTTCTATGGCGGAGGCGGCAACGGCCATGCGGTCGTCGCTGTCTGTCCACATCACCCGGTCGGAGAAAACGCAGGTGCTGTCGAGATAATATTCCTCGACGTCACGGCAGAACAGGGTCGGCTCGCCTTCTGCCGGGATGATGGCAAACTGCAGCGTGCCATAGGCGCGGGTGAAATAACCGGTGAGCCAGGTTACGGTCTCCGGCAGGAAGGCGACGAGGCCATCGAGCTGCTTTTTCTTCAGCTCCGCCTGGACGCGGGAGAGGCGGGACAGGAATTCGGCGCGTTCGAACCAGTAGGCGGGCGTAACCATTATTCTTCCTCGATCGGGATGTTTTGGGAAAATCAGGCGTTCTGGACCAGTTCCGCAAAGCGGGTCAGCATGGTCTTGGCCTCGGCGGCTTCGTGGGCCTGTGCCTTGAGGTCATCGATATCGGCGCCATCGAGCGTCATCCGCTCGCGGTTTTCCTCGAACCAGATGACGGCCTGCGCCTTGGTGATTTCCGGATGGCCCTGGATGCCCCAGATATCCTTGTCCTTGTAGCGCCAGATATGGTTGGGGCAGTCGTCGGAATAGGCAAGGATCGTCATGTCCGGGTGGGCGGCCTTCACCTCGTCATTGTGCCAGACGAACATGTAGGCGCTGTCGACCAGATCACGGCAGAGCTTGTCGGTGCGGGCGGCCTCGGTGAGCGGCAGGTCCTTGTAGGCGATCTCGCAGGAGGTGCGGCGGAACACCTGGTCGCGGCCACACAGCGCTGAAGCAAGGATCTGGCTGCCGAAGCAGATGCCGAGCATGGGGATTTCAAGCTCCGCGGCTTCGCGGATCAGATCATGTTCGCGCAGGATGAAGGGCACGTCCTCATAGGCGCCATGCGGGCTGCCGGAGAGAAAAATGCCGTCATAACCCTTCAGCGTCTCGGGGAACTGGCCGTCATAAGCCCAGTAGCGATCGACCTTCAGGCCCCAGGCTTCGAAGCGGTCGTCGAGCTTTGCGATGGACTGAAACTTGCGGCCATTGCCGAGATAAAGAAGGCGTTTGCCCATGTCATTCCCCGTTTTCAAAATCAGCACACCAGTGGTATACCAATGGTGTGCACGGCGCAATCGGGAAATCGTGGCAATCATCCGGTGCCGTGTTATGCATCTGAAGGAACAGCTAAAAACGGCCGGACGACTAAAAAGGGGAAGACATGCGCATCGATCTCAACTCCGATCTCGGCGAAGGATTTGGTCCGTGGACGATGGGCGATGATGCGGCGATGCTCGATATCGTCAGTACCGCCAACATTGCCTGCGGGTTCCATGCCGGTGACCCGGACATCATGCGCAAGACGGTGCGGCTGGCGAAGCAACGTGGCGTCGCGATCGGCGCGCATCCCGGCTATATGGACCTGATCGGTTTCGGTCGTCGACGTTTGCCGGGACTGAGCCTTTCCGAAGTGGAATCGCTGGTGGCTTATCAGGTCGGGGCGCTGGCTGCGGTCGCAGCCCTCGAAGGCCATCCGATGACACATGTGAAGACCCATGGGGCGCTCGGCAATGTTTGTGCCGATGACGATGAAATGGCGCTTGCCGTCGGCCGTGCGATCAGGGCCGTTGATCCGAAACTTGCCTTCATGGTGATGCCGGGGACGGCCACCGCAAGGGCAGCGGAAACGCTCGGACTGACGGCGATCAACGAGATTTATGCCGACCGGACCTATGCGGACACATTCAATCTCTCGCCGCGCTCTGAAGCAGGGTCGGTGATCCATGATCCCGAACTGCTGGTGAAGCGGGTGATCGAGATGGTGTCGGAAGGTTGCCTGACCTCGACTTCGGGCAAGCGGCTGGAGGTGCCGATCGGGTCCGTCTGCGTGCATGGCGACACGCCCGGGGCGGTGGTTATGGCAAGGCAGTTGCGCGGGGCGCTGGAAAAGGCCGGTTGGGTGATTGGTGCTTCGGTGTAGTGGCGGGGGTGAATACTTCTCCGTCGTCATGCTCGGGCTTGTCCCGAGCATCTGCTGCCGTTCCGACCAGCTGCAACGTCGCAGTCTCGGGCACAGTGGTTAGATCCTCGGGACAAGCCCGAGGATGACGAAGTCGGGTGGTGGTCAGCCTTCGCTCGTCCTGAGACCGGCAATCACGGCTGCAAGGCGGTCGTCGGCGTGGATTGTCTGTTCTTCCGCTAGGTCCGCTGAAATCGCCCGGAACAGAAACTGCTGGCCGGCCGGCAGTTGCGCCAGACGCGCGAGATCGAAGGAGGCGACGGTGGCGATTTTCGGGTAACCGCCGGTCGTCTGACCGTCGGCGGTCAGCACGATCGGCTTGCCCGATCCGGGCACCTGGATGGAGCCGACGACGGTCGCATCCGAGACGATGTCGTGGCCCTTGAATGCCTGAAGCACGGGACCGTCGAGAACCATGGCCATGCGGTCGCGCGCCGTGGTGGTACGATAGGGCTGGCGCAGAAAGGTCTTCCACGCGTCCTCGTCGAAGTAATCGTCCTGCGGGCCGGGCATGATGGAGATCGGGCCGTGTCCGCGCAGGTAGGGCGTGCCGAGGGTGCGGGGGGCACGTTTTTCGCTATCGCCGAGCGGCAGGATATCGCCGGCGCTAAGCGCCTTGCCGTTCAGGCCGCCGACTGCGGTTCGCAAATGGGTGGAACGGCTGCCGAGCATCTTTGGAATGGCGATGCCGCCGGACATGGCGATGTAACCCCAGACGGCGCCGCGTAAGGCGCCGACGGTCAGCGTTTCGCCGGACTTGAGGAGATGGCTTTCCCAGGTGGAAATCCGTCTACCGGCAATCTCGACCTGACAACTGCCGCCGGTGACGGCGATGAGGGTGTTGCGATCTGCCGTGAACGCGCCGCCGGTGAGGGCGAATTCGATGGCTGCGGCATCGGCATCGTTGCCGACCAGCGCATTGGCAATCGCATGCGCGTCGCGATCCATGGCGCCGGAGGTCGAGACCCCGCGGGCGCGAAAACCGTAACGGCCGTCATCCTGCACCGACATCAGGGGGCCGGCGCGCAGGATGGTAAGGAGAGCGGTCATTCGGCGATCTCCTTCGGTTCGGCAGTGCCGGCCGCGACCTGTGCATCCAATTCGTGTGCTTCATCGATATCGATGCTGCGGAAGGTGATGCGGTCTCCGGCCTTCAGGAGAAAAGGTTTTGCGCGGGCGGGGTCGAAAAGCTTGAACGGCGTGCGGCCGAGAAAGCGCCAGCCGCTCGGGCCGGGGACGGAATTGATGCTCGACTGCCGGCCACCGATGCCGATTGCGCCGGCCTCAATCCGCTGCCGCGGCACGGCAAGCCGTGGCGTATGCAGAATATCCGGCAGGCCGCCGAGATAGGCGAAACCGGGCGCAAAACCGATCATGTAAACCCGGTACACTGCGGAAGCGTGAAGCGCGATGACATCGGCTGCGCTCATGTTTTTCAGCGCGGCGAGTTCGTCGAGATCGGCCTGATGTTCGCCGCCGTAAAGGACGGGAAATTCCAGCAGCCGGCCGGTTTGCGGCGCGGCGATATCATGCGTTGCACGTTGCATCAGTTCCTCGCCGAGAGAGGCTCCGCGCACGAGCTTCGGATCGTAGATCACGGTCAGCGAGCGATAGGTGGGGATGGTTTCGAGAATGCCGTCGATCGGCGCGATCGCAAGCGATGCATAGAGCGACAGGACCTTGAGGTTTGCGGCCTCGCTGACCGTATCCGAAAACTCTATTGCGACGGCGCGGTCGCCGCAGCGAAGGATGCGCGGATAAGTGCTCTCGGATGTGGATTTTGGGCCGGATCGGGGCCTGAAATGCATGTCTTGTCTATCCTGTCGCGGTCAGGTGCCGGTGGCCGGGATTCGTTCGAGAGCGGCGAGTTCGGCCAGAACCTTGCTGGCGACCTGAAAACCGGTCTTTTCGAGGGCCTCGTCGGTCGAGCCGCCGATATGCGGTGTCAGCACGAGATTGGGGCAATCGAGGAGGGGATTGTCGGCGGTAATCGGCTCGATCACAAGCACATCGAGGCCTGCCCCCGCAATGATGCCGTCTTTCAGCGCCGTTGCGAGAGCGTCCTCGTCGATCAGCGCGCCGCGGGCGGTATTGATCAGGATGCCGGTTTTGCCGATCAGCGCCAGGCGGCGGGCGTCGATAAGCGGCTTTTCCTCGGGTATACCGTGCAGCGAGACGACATCGGCCCATTCGCAGAGGCTGTCGAGATCGGGCAGAAGCGTGATGCCGTCGCGCTGCAATTCTTCGGCCGGCGTGTAGCGCGATACGGTGGCGACGTCCATGCCGAAGGCCTGGCCCAGCTTAGCGACCAGCTTGGCGATATGGCCGTAACCGAACAGGCCGACGCGGCGGCCGGAGAGCTCATAGGTGCGGTGATGCTGGCGGAACAGCGTGTCGCCGGTGCGCGAGGCGTTGTCGGCGGCAATCAGCGAGCGCGAGCAGGCAAGCGCCAGCCCGATCACCAGTTCGGCGACCGACTGGGCATTGGCGCCGGGCGTGTTGTGCAGCGGTATGCCGCGTGCGGCAAGCGACGGCTTATGCACCTTGTCGGTGCCGGTGCCGTGAACGCCGACGACCTTCAGATTGGGTGCGGCTTCGATTTCGCGTGCCGAGAGGCCATGATTGCGGGTGATGACCGCAGTTGCGACGGCAAGATAGGGTTCGAGATCTGCAAAGGCGGTGGAGGCAGCAATGTGAACGGTGAGCCCTTTTTCTTCCAGCATGCGGATAGCGCTTTTGGCGATCGGCTGGACGATGAGGCAGTCGCAACGAATATCGGACATGATCAGGCTTTCAATGGCGGGTCGAGGCAGAGCGCGGATACGAGCCGTGCCGCCTCGGTAAAATCGGCAATCTCCATCTGCTCGTCCGGATTATGGCTGCCATTGGCATTGCGGATGAAGACCATGCCGGTCGGCACGCCGGCATCGGCAAACACCGCAGCATCATGGCCCGCACCGCAGGCCATGATTTCGGCCTCGATACCATGCTCCTTTGCCAGTCCGGCGAGCGAGGCGACAATAGCGTCGTCCATCTTCGCCGCTTTGCTGTCGGTCAAACGGCCGAGCTCGAATTTGACCCGATGGTCCGCCTCGATGCGGGCAACCGCATCGGCAACGACGGCCTGCATCTTGGCGAGCGTTTCCGGCTCCTGGCTGCGGACATCGAGTGCAAATGAGAGCTTGCCGGCGATTTTGCTGAAGGCGGCTTCCGAAGCATCGGTTGAAAACTGGCCGAAGGTGACGACGAGATCGGCGCCTTCCGCCTGCAGCCTGTCCCAGGCCTTGTCGAGTTCGACGACCAGAGCCGAGGCCGCACGCACGGCATCGCTGCGATATTCGCGCGGCGTAGCGCCAGAATGGGCATAGGTGCCGATGCACTTGGCTTCGCGATAGCGGAAGGAGCCGCGAATGCCGGTGACGATGCCGATCGGCAGCTTCTTCTCGATCAGAACCGGCCCCTGCTCGATATGCGGCTCGATGAACATCGCGATGTTTTTCGGGTCGAGATAAGACTGGCCCGAACGCAGGAATTCGGTGTCGCCGCCGGCGGCATCGATGGCGGCGCCGAGCGAGATCTGGTCAAAAGAACGCTTGACCTGATCGAGTTCGCGCCCCGTCAGTCGGCCGAGTGCGGCGCGGCTGCCGATATAGGAGGCGCCGAACCAGGTGCTCTCTTCGGCGCGGACCGCCATGACGGTGATATCGCGCGGCGGGCGGATGCCGGCGCGGACATAGCCGGAAATCACCGACAGGCCGAGCAGCACGCCGGCCGCGCCATCGAAATTGCCGCCCATCGGCACGGAATCGAGATGTGAGCCGATAAAAATGCCCGGACCTTCCTCGCGGCCCTTCATCGTCATGTAGAGATTGCAGCCGGGATCGGTCTTTACCTCAAGGCCGAGCTTGCGCGCCTCGCGGCGCACCATGTCATGGGCGATCTGTTCGCCGAGACCGTAGGAGGTGCGGGTGATGCCGCGATTGGTGCCGGTGCGGCGTCGAAGCTCGTCGAACAGCCGTTCGGCGAGAGGGATATCCACAGGGGCGGCGTTGCTGAGCACGGACGTTTCCGTCTGTGCTTTTTCTGCCAAAACGGTCATGCGCGGGTCAGTCTCCCGATAATGCTGTCTTTTACATGTGCGAGGTGATCGCGCATCAGCTGTGCGGCATCGTCACCGCGTCCTTCGCGCAGGGCTGAAACGATGGCCAGATGCTCGCGGCAGGTCGCGTCGAACCGTTCCGGCATGCTTCTCAGGTCGAAGATCTGCGTCTGGCGGCGCAGCGTGCGGATGATATGGGCCAGTTGCGGATTGCCAGCGGCATCGCCGATGCCGCCATGCAGGCGGTCGTCGACATCACGCACGGAGCCGCGATCGGGCTTGCCTTCGCCATCTTCTGGATGGCCGAGAAGCGTGTTGAGATCGGCTTCCAGTTCATCGAGAGCCGAAGCCGGCATATGGCCGGCGGCGAGACGTGCGGCTTCCGGTTCGAGCAGCAGGCGGACCTGCAGCGCATCCATATAGTCCTCGATGCGCATCTGCTTCACCTGAAGGCCGCGGCTTCCCTGGCGGATCAGAAGGCCTTCGCCTTCGAGCATCAGCAGCGCATCGCGGATCGGGGTGCGCGACATGTTGAGCGTTTCGGCTAGACGACGTTCGGTCACCATTGCGCCGGGCTGGGCTGCGCCGGAAAGGATCAGGTTCAATATCTGCTCGTAGGCCTGCAGCGCCAGCCGCTTATCGGTTTCAATCAGCATAAATATCCAGTCCCTCCCTTTAAGGAGACGGCTTCAAATGACTTTCTGGTGCCACACGTTATGGCGGTTGTCACCAGCTGTTGCGCCCAAAGGCTGTCTATCCTCAGCGATCCCTTTTTCCATGCGGTTTTCGGTGCGACGCAATTTTTGTATTCCGCTGGTTGACGAGTGGTATACCAAACCGTATCCTGAAGCAACATCGAGCTTTGACGATCTTGCGAAAGGACGACCCTGTGAGTGCCATGCCGCAACCGAACCTCCCCTTTTCGAAGGCGGAGCATCTGCAGCGACAGGACAAGCTTCGGGCGGAACTTGCGGCGCGCGGCGTCGATGCCATGCTCGTGTTTGCACAGGAAAGCATGTACTGGCTGACCGGCTACGACACCGGCGGCTTCGTCTATTACCAGTGCCTCGTCGTCCCTACCGATGGCCGCAAGCCGGTGCTTCTGACCCGCCGCCCGGATCTGGTGCAGGCGCGTCAGACGAGCATCATCGAGGATATCCGCATCTGGTGGGATGCCGAGGATGCAAACCCGGCCGCCGACCTGAAGGTGATCCTTGAGGAGCTTGGCCTCGGGGGCAAGAAGATCGCCATCGAGCTGAATACCCACGGGCTGACCGGCTGGAACCTCTACCGCACGCAACAGACGATCGGGAACTGGTGCGAGCTGGAAGACGACCGTCACCTGATCCGTTGGCTGCGCGTCTGCAAGTCGCCGGCCGAGATCGAATATACCCGCAAGGCGGCTCGTATTCTGGATACCTCGCTGAATGCCGTGATCGCCGCCGCGCGGCCGGGCATTCTCGACAGCGACCTGAAGGCCACGTATCTGACCTCGATCCTGGGGCAGGGCGCCGACATGCCGCCGAATGCGCCGCTGTTCAATTCCGGCCCGCGCGCCGTTTATGGTCGCGGCGTTTCCGATCCGCGCCGGCTGGAAGAGCAGGACCAGATCCTCGTCGAATATCCCGTCGCCTACCGCCGTTACAACGTGAAGACCGAATGGACGATCCTGTTCGGAAAAGTCTCCGATGCGCATCGCAAGATGTACGACGTCGGCATGGAGACGCTGCGCAGGATGACGGAGATCGCGCGTCCCGGCACGACGCTCGGCGAGATCTTTGATGTTTATGCCGACGGTCTCGACAAGGGCGGCTACAAGCGCGCCCGTTATGGCGCGACCGGTTATTCGGTGGGCTGCACATTCGCGCCGACCAGCATGGACGTGCCGCCGATGATCTATTCCGGCAACCCGACCGTCTGCCAGCCGGGGATGACGCTTTTCTACCACGTGATGAACGGTGACGCCGATACCGGTCTGGCGATGGGCGTGGGCCACACGTTGCTGGTGACGGACGGAGCACCGGAAGTGCTGACCGGATTACCCGATGAGCTGACCGTGATCAGCTGACGGGTCGAGGAATACAGCCGGGAAAAGCACAAAAAAACAGCGCCCCGGTTTCTGTCAAAAACAACTTCAGAGGGCAAGAGAATGACGACTTTTATGATTTCCCGCCGCAGCATGGTGATGGGCCTTGCGGCAACCGCGCTTCTTCCCGGCCTCGATCTTTCCGAGGCGCTGGCGGCCGATACGCCGAAGGCCGGCGGCACGCTGAAGATCAGCCATTCGACGCGTATCGCCACGCTGAACGTGCTGAACTGCTCAGGCCCTGCCGAATATCCGGTGGTCGACATGCTCTATTCGGGCCTGACCCGCATGGGCCCGGACAACAAGCCGATGGCCGATCTTGCCGAGCGCTGGGAAGGCAGTGAAGATGCCAAGACCTTCACCTTCTATCTGCGTAAGGGCATCGTTTTCCACGACGGCACGCCCTGCACGGCAGACGATGTGGTTGCCACCTTCCAGGCGATCCTCAATCCCGACATTCCGGCAGCCGCGCGTTCCGTTCTCAACATGATCGAGAAGATCGAGGCCGTGGATCCGACGACCGTCAAGTTCACGCTGAAGACGCCGTTTGCCGACCTGCCGATCTCGACGGCGCATGCCAATGCCCGAATCGTCTCCAAGGCCGCCCTTTCCGGCCCGCGCGAAAAGCTCGACACGACCGCGAACGGCACCGGTCCGTTCAAGCTCGAAACCTATGACAGCGCCCGCATGGTCCGTCTCGTCAAGAACGAGAACTATTTCATCAAGGGCAAGCCCTATCTCGACGGTATCGACATGATGCTGTTCCCCGATCTTGCCGCCGAGAGCGCCAACTTCCTCTCTGGTGCCGTAGACGTCATGCTGGTCGTCCAGCAGGCGGATTTCCAGCGCATCGCCGATGCAACCGGCATTACCGCGCAGCGCATTCCATCGGGCCGCTTCGTCAATATCACCATGCGTCAGGACCAGAAGCCGTTCGATGACGTGCGCGTGCGCAAAGCGCTTGCCATGTCGGTCGACCGTTCGACGTTGGTCGACATCGTGCTCGAAGGCCTCGGCCGCCCGGCCTATGACAACCTCGTTTCGCCGGAATTCCCCTATGCGATCGATACGCCCGAGATTGCTTATGATCCGGCAGGCGCAAAGAAGCTGCTGGCCGAAGCCGGTTATCCCGACGGCATCAAGATCAAGCTCGTTGCTTCCAACCGCCCGGCGATCCGTGCGCAGGTGGCAATCGCGCTGAAGCAGATGGCGCTGCCGGCCGGCTTCGACATCGAAGTCGAAACCATGCCGCATGACACCTATCTCGCCAATGTGTGGATGAAGGGTCAGTTCTACATGGGCTATTGGGGCATGCAGGCCACCGAAGACGCGACCTTCAATCTGCTCCTGACTTCCAACGCGTCCTATGAAGACACTGCCTGGAAGAACAAGGATTTCGACAAGCTGATCGCGGATGCCCGCGCCACTGTCGATCCGGCCAAGCGCAAGGAGCTTTATGCCAAGGCGCAGCAGCTGCAGCTGGACGAAACGCCCTATATCGTTCCGATTTTCGAAGACATCCTGACCGCCAGCGGCAAGGGTGCGGAAGATTGGACGATCGCGCCTCTGTCCCGCTACTACTATGCCGAAAATGTCTGGCTGAATAAGGCCTGATCCGCATGACCAGGGCTTATCTTCTCCGCCGCTTGCTGGCCGTCTTTCTCGTGCTGGCGATCGTCACCTTCGCAGTGTTCGCCATCACGACGATGCTGCCGGGCAATGCAGCGATCATGATTCTGGGGGAATACGCCACCCCGGAAGCCGTCGCCGCACTCGAAAAGCAGCTGCATCTCGATCAGCCCTGGTATGCTCAATATCTGAGCTGGGTCGCCGGTATTCTTCACGGCGACTTCGGCACCTCGTTGCGTCTTTCCTTGCCGGTGACCCAGGTCGTCGGCGAGGCCTTCGTCAACTCCGCCATGCTGGGGGCGACGGCGCTGGTTGCCGTCACCATCACCGCCATTCCGCTCGGCGCGCTCGCTGCGTTGAAGCGCGGCACGGGAATGGATCTGGGCCTCGGCCTGTTCAGCTATCTCGGCACGGCGCTGCCGGAATTCGTCACTGCGACGCTGCTCCTCGTCTTCTTCGCAGCACCGCAGCACGGGCTTTTTCCCGCCGGTGGCTTCGTTGCGCCCTGGGAAAATCTCGCCGGTTTCGGCGCGCATGTCGTGCTGCCTGCCGCCACGCTCGGCCTCGTGCTGATGGCGCATATTTCAAGGCAGGTGCGGTCCGAAATGTCGGAAGTTCTGTCTTCCGACTATATTCGCGCAGCAAGGCTGAAGGGCTTGACCGAAAAGCGGGTGATCCGCCGCCATGCACTGCCGAATTCGCTGGCGCCGGCGATCGCCGTCATCTCGCTCGATATCGGCTATCTGCTCGGCGGGATCATCGTGGTGGAGGAAATCTTTGCCTGGCCGGGTCTCGGACGATTGCTGATCTATGCGCTGGAAAACCGCGACCTGCCCGTCATTCAGGCCGTGACCCTGCTTCTCGCAGCCGTCTATGCCCTGTCCAACCTCCTGTCGGACATCGTCATTGCCCTGCTCGACCCGAGGGTGCGTTATGCGTAATTTTTTCTCATCCCCCACCGCAATCATGGGCACGGCCCTGCTTTCGATCGTCCTTTTCGCTGCGATCTTCGGCCCGCTGATCGCCCCCTATGACCCGCAGGCCTTCGATCCGCTGAACCGCCTGCAGGGGCCGTCGATGGCGCATCTGTTCGGCACCGACCAGTTCGGCCGCGATCTGCTTTCCCGCGTTCTGACCGGCGCGCCCTCGACCGTCGCCTTCGGTGTCGGTGCCACCCTGCTCGGTGTCGGCATCGGCTCGATCATCGGGGTTGTCGCCGGCGTTTCCGGCGGCTGGGTCGACAGTACGATCATGCGTATTCTCGACGGGCTTCTGGCCGTGCCGGATCTGTTGTTCACGCTGCTGATCGTCACCATTCTCGGCGGCGGCATGGAGCATGCGATGCTGGCGGTCTCGATCGCATTTGCACCGGGCATGGCGCGTATCGCCCGCAGTGCCGTTCTGTCCGTGCGCACCCGCGACTATGTGCGGGCGGCGGTCGCGCGCGGTGAGTCCGGCGTCTATATCGTCACCTGCGAAGTGCTGCCCAATGCGCTGAGCCCGATCGTGGTCGAGGCGACGATCCGCGTTTCCTTCGCCATCATGATCGGCGCGACGCTCGGTTTCCTCGGTCTCGGCGCGCAGCCGCCGAGCACCGAATGGGGGCTGATGGTGGCGGAAGCGCGGCAGTTCATGTTCCGCAATCCCTGGTGCGTGGCGATCCCCGGTCTTTCGATCGCAATCGCAGCACTTGGTTTCAATCTTTTCGGCGACGCCCTGCGTGACGCCCTCGACCCCAAGAGGAGCCACGGATGACAGTGCAGACCATGAGCCAGAACGTCACTGCAGCGGCGGAAAAGCCGGCGCTTTCGATCATCGACTATTCGCTGTCCTACAAGACCGCCAACGGGCTGGTCGCCGCCTTGAAGAATATCGACCTGACGATCCCGAAGGGAAAGACGGTCGGTCTTGTCGGCGAGTCCGGTTCGGGCAAGTCGTCGATGGCGTGGTCGGTGATGCGCTATCTGCCGCCGAACGCGGTGGAAACCGGCGGCGCCATTCGCCTTGCTGGCGAGGAACTGCTGGACCATACGCCGTGGCAGATGGCCGATATTCGCGGCAGGCGCATGTCCATGGTGTTTCAGGATCCCTCGACCTCACTCAACCCGACCATTCGTCTGGGCGAGCAGATTGCCGAAGTGCTGATGCGTCATCGCGGCCTGACCAAAGCGCAGGCCTGGGCTGAAGCCGAAGCGGCGCTGGCCCGCACCGGCATTACCCGGCCGAAGGAAATGCTGCAGCGGTTTCCGCATGAGGCATCGGGCGGCGAAAAGCAGCGTGTGGTGATCGCCACCGCCTTTGCCTGCGAGCCGGAACTGATCATTTTCGACGAGCCGACCACGGCGCTCGATATCCTGACCGCGCGGCAGATCCTCGACCTGTTCAACCAGCTGCGCGACGAGACGAATGTTTCCGCACTCTACATCTCGCACGATCTCGGGCTGGTTTCCCGCGTGGTGGACGAGGTGTCGGTGCTGCACAAGGGTGTGATCGTCGAGCGTGGGCTTGTCGGCGAGGTGTTCGCCAGGCCTTCCGCGCCCTATACGAAACAGCTGATCGGTGCGGTTCCGAACCCGGATCGCTGGATCGGTGTCGATGCGCCGGCCGAGCCGAAGACGCTGATCAAGCTCGACGGGATCGGCGTGCATTACGGAGCGCCATCGAAGATCCAGAAAATGTTCTGGCCGGAAGATGCCGAAAAGGTCGGCTTCTGGGGGGCGAAGGACGTCAATTTCGAGGTTCGCAAGGGTGAGCTTCTCGGCGTCGTCGGCGAAAGCGGATCGGGTAAGTCGACCATCGCCAAGGTCTTGGCCGGCCTGCAGGATTTTCAGGGCAATCTGGAAATCGAGGGTAAGACGGTGGGCAGCCGCAAGGCGATCGACCGGGCCTATCGTCGCCGGGTGCAGATCGTTTTCCAGCATCCGGACGCCTCGCTCAACCCGCGCCAGAAGATCGGCACGATCATCGCCCGGCCGCTGAAACTCTACGGCGTTGTCCCGCGTGAAAAAATCAAGGCGCGGATTGCCGAACTGCTGGAGATGGTGCGGCTGCCGGCCGAGTATGCCGACCGTTATCCGCACCAGCTTTCCGGCGGTGAAAAGCAGCGCGTGGCGATTGCCCGCGCTTTTGCCGCTGAGCCTGAACTGGTGATCTGCGACGAGGTGACGGCGGCGCTCGACGTGTCGGTTCAAGCGGCGGTGGCCGAACTGCTGGTCAAGCTGCAGAAGGATACCGGTGCGGCCTGCTTGTTCATTACCCACGACCTGAACCTGATCCGCCAGCTCGCCCATCGCATCGCGGTGATGCATCACGGCAAGCTGGTCGATTTCTTCGACAGGCCGGATGCGCGCTCGGAAGACCGCGATCCCTATACCAAGGCGCTGCTCGATGCGGTGCCGGTTCATACGCCCGTGGAGGCTTTTGAAATCGCATGAGCATGTATGTTCCCCAGGAGTTTGCCGGTTCCACGCGCGGTGGCCGGCAAGTCTTGTTGAAGTTCAAGCAGGCCGAGTTCGAAACCCGTCTGGCCGCAACCCGTCGCCGGATGCGGGAGCGCGGACTCGATGCGCTGATCGTGTTTTCGCAGGAAAGCCATTACTGGCTGACGAGCTATGACACGGCCGGTTACGTCTTCTTCCAGGCCGGTCTGGTGCTGGCCGATGATGGCAGCGACACGGTGCTTCTGACCCGAACGCCGGATCTCAGACAGGCGAATGTCGCGTCGCTTTATGACGACGTTCTGGTCTGGCTGAATGCCGAGGATGCCAACCCGGCCAACGATCTGCGCGCGATCATGGCCGAGAAGGGGCTTTCCGGCAAAAAAGTCGGCGTCGAATATGCGACCTATGGCCTGACCGGGGCCAATGCCCGGATGGTCGATACGGCGCTCGATGGTTTCTGCGTGACCGAGGATGCGTCCGACATCATCCGCACCGGGCGACTGGTGAAATCCGCAGCCGAGCTAGAGCATGTGCGCATGGCGGGCAAGCTGGCGGATGCCGCCGTGCGTGCGGCGATCGGTGTGACGAAGCCCGGCATTCCCGACACCGTGCTCTCGGGTGCGGCGCTTACCTCGATGCTTTCCGGCGGTGGTGACATTCCCTCCGGCGGGCCGCTGGTCAATTCCGGGCCGCGCGCGCTTTACGGCCGCGGCATCGGCGGGCCGCGACTGATCGAGGAACAGGACCAGATTCTCGTTGAACTCGCCGGCTCGCATTGCCGCTATCATGTCGTGGTCGAGCATACGCTGGTGACCGGCAAGCCGGATCCGCGGCAGTTCGACATGCTGAAGGTGGCGAAGGAAGCGCTCGACGGCATCAAGGATGCGGCAAGGGCAGGGGCGGCGCTCGGCACGCTCGACGATATCCATCGCCGCGTGCTCGACAATGCCGGTTTTGCCAAGGCGCGGTACGCCGCCTGCGGTTATGCGCTGGGCTGCACCTTCAAGCCGACCTGGATGGACGTGCCGCCGATGATCTATTCCGGCAATCCGTTGATCATGACGCCGGGCATGGTGTTCTTCGTCCACATCATGATCCCCGACGCGGAAACCGGGCTGGTTGCCGGTGTCGGCCAGACCTTCGCGATCACCGAGGGCGCGCCTGAAGTGTTCAGCGACCTTCCGGTGGAACTCTACTGCTGCTGAGCGCGGCAGACACCAAAATCAAGAGCAATTCCAGCAGAAGTGGCAACCGGTTTTGCGTCCGGAATTGCATCGAAACAAAAGACAAGAGCAGGCATTCATGGATCTTCAATTAAGCGGAAAGACCGCGCTGGTATTCGGCGCAGGCGGTGGACTTGGTGGTGCGATTGCCCGGTCGCTGGCAGCGGAAAAGGCCAATGTCATCGTTGCCGATATCGATCTCGCCGCTGCCGAAAAGACGGCGCAGGCAATCGAGGCTGAAGGCCACAAGGCTTTCGCGTTGCAATGGGATATTGGTGATCTCTCGGTGATCGGGGAGCGGCTGGCGCTGATCGCTTCGACCTTCGGGCCGGTGGACGTGCTGGTCAACAACACAGGTGGTCCGCCGCCGACGCCAGCTACTGGTCAGGCGCCGGAAATCTGGTCGAAATATTTCGACAGCATGGTGCGCTCGGTGATCGCGGTAACCGACGCGATCCTGCCGTCGATGCGCGAGCGCGGCTTTGGCCGTATCATCAGCTCGACCTCTTCAGGTGTGGTTGCGCCGATCGCCAATCTGGGCATTTCCAACAGCCTGCGGCTGGCGCTGGTCGGCTGGTCGAAGACGCTGGCGCGCGAAGTCGGACGTGACGGGATCACCGCCAATGTCGTGCTGCCGGGCCGCATCGCCACGGGTCGTATCGTCTTTCTCGACGAGCAGAAGGCCAAGCGAGAGGACCGGCCGGTGGCGGATGTGACGAAGGAAAGCACCAATTCCATTCCGGTCGGCCGTTATGGCGATCCGCAGGAATATGGCGATGCCGTCACCTTCCTGGCCAGCCCGCGCGCATCCTACATCACCGGTTCGGTGATCCGCATCGACGGTGGCCTTCTCGCCAACATCTGATTAGAAATTAGGATCAAAAGCTGCGGCTTTGATCGATATCGCATCCGGGAGAAAGACATGACATTCAGCACTCAGTCCAAGGGCGTCTATGCGATTGCCGCCACGCCGTTTCACGACGATGGCGCGATCGACTTCAACTCGGTCGACCGCCTGACGGATTTTTACGAGGAAAGCGGCTGCACCGGCATCACCATCCTCGGTATCATGGGCGAGGCGCCGAAGCTGGAAGCGGATGAAAGCCGGGCGATCATCAAGCGCGTCGTCGAGCGCGCCAAGGTGCCGGTCATCGTCGGCGTTTCGGCGCCGGGTTTTGCCGCGATGCGTTCGCTGGCCCGCAGCTCGATGGACATGGGTGCTGCCGGCGTGATGATCGCGCCGGGGCAGGGTGCAAAGACCGACGAGCAGACCATCAACTATTTCGCCGGTGCCGTGGAAGCGGTCGGTGAAGACGTGCCGTGGGTGCTGCAGGACTATCCGCTGACGCTCAACACGGTGATCGCCACCAGCGTGGTTGCCAAGATCATCACCAACCACCCGTCATGCCTGATGCTGAAGCATGAGGACTGGCCGGGTCTGGAAAAGATCTCAAAACTGCGAGCCATGCAGAAATCCGGCGAGTTGCGCGAATTCTCCATCCTCTGCGGCAATGGCGGCATGTTCCTCGATTTCGAACCGGAACGCGGCGCAGACGGCGCGATGACCGGTTACGGTTTCCCCGACATGCTGAGCGAGCTTGTGTCGCTGTTTGAGCAGGGCAAGCGCGACGAGGCGCATGACCTGTTCGACGCACATCTGCCGCTGATCCGCTACGAGCAGCAGCTCGGCGTGGGCCTGGCGGTGCGCAAGCACATCCTCAAACGCCGCGGCGTGATTGCATCGGACGCACAGCGCAAGCCGGGCCAGATGCTGACGGCGACGGCGAAGGCCGAGGTGGATTACCTGCTGGCGCGGGTGGCAAGGCACGACAAGCGGGCGGCGCTGTAAGCGCTCGCATTAGGGAGGACGCCTTCCTCTCAGCTGTCATCCTCGGGCTTGACCCGAGGATCCAGACGCAGGCCGCTTTTCGTTGTGTTGCTTTCAAGACGACAACGATCGGCTTTGGTCGGTCGTTGTCAGCTCGTACTTGGATCCTCGGGTCAAGCCCGAGGATGACGGCCGTGGTGGGGATGCACTTGAGGTAACCGGCGAACTTTCGAAACAGAATGTCTCCCGCCGGTCTTTCCCGATCAATCCAGCGGCTTATACGCGATCACGTCCATCTCGACCTTGACGTCGACCATCATCGGGGATTCGACGGTGGAGCGGGCCGGGGGGTGGTCGATGAAGTGCTTCTGGAAGACGGCGTTGAAGCTGGAGAAATCGCGGGCGTCGTCGAGCCAGACATTGACCTTGACGACATGTTCCAGCGTGCAATCGGCAAGCGCCAGAACCGACTTGATGTTGGCGATCACCTGTTCGGTCTGGGCGACGATATTGCCGACGATGACTTCGCCATCGACGGTCGGCACCTGGCCCGAAACATAGACGAAATCACCGGCGCGGACGGCCTTGGCGAAGGGGCGGCGCTGGCCGCCGGCCTGGGCGTCGGCGACATCGTAACGGATGAGTTTCTTGCTGGTCATGGGGTGGTCTTTCTATTCCAGTGGGGTAGGGGCCGGGCTTGCCTGTTTTCGCAATGCCGGCAACTGCTTTACGCTTCTGCCGGCATTGTTTCAGTGGGCATCCTGCACGAAATGGCCGGGGGAAACCTCGCGATAGGTCCGCTTCGGCACGACGTAATCGAAGGGGCGCAGGGGGCTCTTGATCTCTTCGGAAAGCGGTGCTGGGGTCTGGCCGCGGCGTGACGGATCAGGGATCGGCACGGCCGAGATCAGGCGCTGCGTATAGGCATGCTGCGGGTTGTCGAAGATCGCCACCCGCGGGCCGATTTCGACGATTTCGCCTAGGAACATCACCGCCACGCGGTGGCTCATCCGCTCCACGACCGCCATGTCGTGGCTGATGAACAGATAGGCGAGGCCTCTCTTTTCCTGCAGGTCGAGCAGAAGGTTGGAGACCTGCGCCTTGACCGACACATCGAGTGCGGAGACCGCTTCGTCGGCGACGATGAATTTCGGGTCGAGGGCGAGCGCGCGGGCAATCGAGATTCGCTGGCGCTGGCCGCCGGAGAATTCGTGCGGGTGGCGATCGGCCATGGCGGCGGAAAGGCCGACCTGTTCCAACAGTTCGGAGACGCGGGCCTTGGCATCTTTCCGACCCATCAGGCCGTGGGCGAGGATGGGTTCGGCGATCGCGGAGCCGACGGTGATGCGCGGGTTGAGTGAGGCGAACGGGTCCTGAAAGATCATCTGCGAGGTGCGGCGCATGGTCCGCAATTCCCGCGTGCCGGCCTTGGTGACATCCTGACCGCCGATGACGATCGAACCGGCGGAGGGATTGAGCAGGCGGATGATGGCGCGGCCGGTCGTGGATTTGCCGCAGCCGCTCTCTCCGACCAGCGACAGGGTTTCGCCTGGACGCAGGTCGAAGGAGACATCTTCCACCGCATGGACGCGCCCATTGGGCAGGTCGAAACGGACGGCGAGATTATCGACCTTGAGGATCGGCTCGACGCTCAAGGCGACCGGGTTCATCTCGCGGCCATCGACGGCAATACCGGTCGAGGCATCGACCTCGGGGAAACGTTTTGGTGCGGCGGCGGCACCCATCGTGCCGAGACGCGGGATCGAGGCGAGCAGGGATTTTGTGTAGATCGCTTTCGGCGTGGCGAAAATTTCGTCGGTCTTACCGGTTTCGATCATGTCGCCGCGGAACATCACAACGGTGCGGTCTGCGATTTCTGCGACCACGCCCATGTCGTGGGTGATGAACAGAACGCCCATGTTTTCCTCCCGCTGCAACTCGCGCAGCAGGTGGAGGATTTCGGCCTGGATCGTCACGTCGAGGGCGGTGGTCGGCTCGTCGGCGATCAGCAGTTTTGGACGGCAGGCGAGCGCCATGGCGATCATCACGCGCTGGCGCATGCCGCCGGAGAATTTGTGCGGATATTCGTGAAGACGGGCTTTGGCCGCGGGAATACGGACGCGCTCCATCAGGCGCACAGTCTCAGTCTCGGCTTCGCTCCATGACAGGCCGCGATGCAGAACGAGAGCTTCCGCAATCTGGTTGCCGATGGTGAAGACCGGGTTGAGCGAGGTCATCGGCTCCTGAAAGATCATGCCGATCGAGCCGCCGCGCACCTTGCGCATCTCGGCTTCGCTGGCGGCAAGCAGGTCCTTGCCGTCGAGCAGGATCCGGCCTTCGGTGCGCGCGCGGCCGGCCGGCAGAAGCCGCATGGTCGACAGAGCGGTGACGCTCTTGCCCGAGCCGGATTCTCCGACGATCGCAACCGTTTCGCCGGCATCGACATGCAGGCTGATATTGCGGATGACGGCTTTCCAGCCACCTTCAGTCTTGAACGAGGTGGTCAGGTTCTCGACCGCAAGCACCGGCCGTTTGGTGGTCGTTATATCGGTCATGATCAGCTTTCCTTGGCGAGACGCGGATCGACGAGATCGCGCAGGCCGTCGCCCAGCAATTGCAGGGAGAGAACCGAGAAGACGATGGCAAGGCCCGGAAACACCATCAGCCACGGAGCGTTGTTCATGTATTCGCGGCCGGATGCCAGCATCGTGCCCCAGGTCGGCATATCGGTGGAAACGCCGACGCCGAGGAAGGAGAGGCTCGCCTCCGCCAGCATCGCCGAGGCGAAGACGAATGTGGCCTGCACGAGGATGGGAGATGCGAGGTTGAGCAGCACGTGGCGGGCAAGGATCTGCCAGGTCGGCAAGCCCATGGCGACGGCCGCCTCGATATAGGGCAGTTCGCGCAGGACCAGCGTCGAGCCGCGGACGATACGGGCAAGCCGCGGGGCGTAGGTGATGCCGAGGGCCAGGATGACCGTCGTCAGCGATGGGCCGAGGGCCGCAACCAGTGCGATGGCGAGCAGGATGTCGGGGAAGGACATCATCGCATCGAGCAGGCGTGAGATCGGCGCATCGAGGCTGCGGAAGAAGCCGGCGGCGACGCCGAGGATGACGCCGAGCACCGTCGAGATGACGACGACACCGAGGCTGACGAGCAGCGAGATACGGCCGGCGAAAATGGCGCGGGAGAAGATATCGCGGCCGAATTCATCGGTGCCGAAGAAATTCGTCATCGACGGCGGCTTCAGCTTGTTGATGATCGACAGCTTGTTCGGCGCGTAAGGCGCGACCCAGGGAGCGAGCAGCGCAGCCAGAATGACGATCGCCAGGATGATGGCGCCGAACAGCATGGCACGGTTGCCGAACAGGCGACGCAGGCCGGCTGCGAAAGGCATGGAGAGGGAGGCCATCGTGTTCATAGGCGCACCCGCGGATCAACGAGAATATAAAGCATGTCGACGATGAAGTTGATGAGGACATAGATGGCGGCCACGACGAGCAGCGCGCCCTGAATGACCGGATAATCGCGGCGCAGGACGGCCGAGACGACGAGATTGCCGACGCCCGGAAGACCGAAGACGGTTTCGGTGACGACGGCACCGGCGACCAACATGGCGACCGACAGGCCGATGACGGTGATGATCGGGATCATCGCGTTCTTCAGGGCGTGCTTGAGGATGACGCGGCCCTCGCCGGCACCCTTGGCGCGGGCAGTGCGGACGTAATCATCGCCCAGGACATCAAGCATGGCGGCGCGGGTGAAGCGGGTGATGAGAGCCGAATTGACGACGCCGAGTGCGACTGCCGGCAGCACGAGATGGTGCAGGCGTTCGAAGAAAGGCGTTTCGGGCCCGCCGTAACCGGAGGCCGGGAACCAGCCCTGGCCGACGGCAAAAACCTGGATCAGGATCAGGCCGAGCCAGAAGCTCGGGACACTGGCGGCGACCATGGTGAGCGTCACGACGATCTGGTCGAAGATCGTGCCGCGTTTGACGGCAGACAGGATGCCGACCGGCAACGCAATACCGACTGCGATCAGGATCGAGAAGAGGGTGAGGAAGAAGGTCGGCTCGGCACGGGCGGCAAGTGCTGTCGTGACCGGCTGATTGAGGAAGATCGACTGGCCGAGATCGCCCTGCAATATGCCCAGAACGAACTGGCCGTATTGCAGGAGAAGCGGCGCATCGAGCCCCATCTTCTCGCGCAATTGCGCGATATCGGCCGGGGTCGCATCCGACCCCAGCATGACGGCGGCAGGATCGCCGGGCGTGACGCGAACGATGATGAAGACCACCGTCACGACGAGGGCAAGCACGATTGCCATGCCCCCCAGCCGTTTCAGCAGCGCTTGTGCGATCCTTGCCATTGTCAGTCCTCAGTTTCTACGCAATTCCAGCAAAACCGGTTGCCGCTTCTGCTGGAATTGCTTTCAGCCTTACTTCTTCGGGGCTACGTTCCAGAAATGCGGCCAGTAGGTTGGCTCGTAACCGGAAACGCCGTTGGCGACGCCGGAAACGGCATTGAAGTTGCCGACCTTGTAGAGCGGTGCATCATCATAGATGACCGTCTGGATGCCGTCCCATGCCGCCTTCTTGGCATCGTCGGTGGTGGCGTCCATGTAGGTGGCGACAGCCTTTGCCTTCTGATCGGACACATACCAGCCCGGATAGGTGTCGGTGATCGTGTTGATCGTCGTCGGGTCACCCGGGAAGTTGGAATGGGTGATGAAGATATCCCATGCCTTCGAATCCGCGCGGCGGGTCGTCAGCGTTGCCCAGTCGACCACCTGCAGATCGACCTTGAAGCCCGCGGCTTCGAGATAGGCCTTGGCGACTTCGCCGATCTTGTAGTGGAATTCGTACTGGCGGCTGGTCAGAAGGCGGATCGGGGTTCCGTCGTAACCACCATCCTTCAAGAGCTTGGCGGCTTCTTCCGGATTGCCATCGCCATAACGGGCGACACCGGCTTCGGTGTGCCAGAATGAACCTTCCGGGAAAATCGAGGCATCGACGCTGAAGAAGCGGTCGTCAGAGAAGGCGGCCATCATCATGTCGTTCGGGTTGAGCGCAACCTGAACCGCCTGACGCAGCTCTTTCTTAACGAGAAGACCTTCCTTCATGTTCATGTTCATCGACGCCCAGCCGGCATCGCGGAAGATGACGGGCTTGGCATTGCCGCTCTTTTCGACGCGCTCGAATGCGCTGACCGGAAGGGAGTCCGCATAATCGAACTGGCCAGAGATCAGGCCTTCAACGCGGGTGTTGGCATCCGGCACCGGAACGAAACGGATTTCCTTGGCGATCGCCTCGCGCTTACCGGCATAGTTGCTCGGCGCACCTTCAGGCGACTTGTAGCCGTCGAAACGGACGAGCTGGGTGTACTGGTCTGGCTTGCGCTCCTTCAGGGCGTAAGGGCCGGTGCCGACGAATTCGGTCAGCGTGTCGGCGATCTTTTCCGACGGCAGGATGACGGAAGCCTGCGACAGGGTGGCGAGCAGCGGCGCATAACGCGACTTCAGCTTGAAGACGACCGCATGATCGCCATCTTCCGTCAGGCTTTCGACGATCGCTGCGACCTGCTTGCCCTTGGAATTGACCGCCATCCAGCGCTTCAGCGAGGCGGTAACGTCCTTGGCATCGAAGGTGCTGCCGTCATGGAAGGTGACGCCTTCGCGCAGCGGGATCGTGTAGGTGAGGCCGTCCTCGGAAATCTTCGGCATGCCGGCTGCGAGCAGCGGTACGGACTTCCATTCGGCGTCATAGGTGTAGAGCGTTTCGAAAATGTGCTGGTCGATGGTCAGCACGATATCGGTCGCCGTCTGCATGACGTCGAGCGTCGGCGGCTCGCCGATCGTGGCAACGGTCAATACGCCGTCGCTCGCCTGCGCCATTGCGAGGCTGCTGGTGCCGGCCAAGGCCGCCAGCGTCATCAGAACAAGTGCACTCTTTTTCATGGTCATCCCCTTGTTGCGTTTAATATAGCGGCCGGCTTTCCTGTCCGGCCGGGATTTCAGGCATCCAGTCCCAGCGGATCGGCCACGCGCGGCCAGAGCTTCAGGCTCGCCTTGCGATAGGGCGTTGTCGCCGGGTTGGTCGGATAGGAGGTCGGCGCGGCGATATAGACGATCTCTGACGAGACCGGCTGGAAGCCTGCGTAGAAATGGTTGGTCGACTTGATCAGCATGTAGGACTTGCGCGCGAAATCGATGCCCTGATTGGCGAAGATATCCGGCTCATAAGTCTGGGTGCGGCTGGTGATCAGCACGATATCGATATTGGTGCCGACCGGGCGAATGACGGCGGCGCTTCCGAGCGTGACACGCGAATTGCGAAAGCTCTGCCAGCCGGCATCGAAAACTTGTCTGACGGTGACGCGCAGATCCAGCGGATCGCCGCCTTCCGGGCTCGACTTGCCGCCGACGCGCAGTGCCAGTTCCGCGCCTTCACCCGCCGCATGGCAGAAGGTGACGGCGATCGGGTCCCAGATGGTGGCCACGGCGAAATCGTCCATACCGCGTTCCATCATCCGGCGCAGGATATAGGTGGCGTCGCCCGCCACGCCGCCGCCGGGATTGTCCCAGACATCGGCGATGGTGACCGGTTTTTCCGGATGCGCGGCGCGAATGGCGATGGCCTTGTCGAGGCCGGCCTCCGTATCGAACATCGGCATCGCGGTCGTCTTGCGCAGGCTGTAGAGTTCGCGGCCGAGTTTTGCGGCCAGTGCGTCGCCCTTCTCCTTGTCATTGTCGGTGACGACGACGATGCGGGTGCCCATGTCGGGCAGGTCACCAGCCATGAAGCCGTGGATGACGGAGGCGGACAGGATGCCGTCCTTGCCTTCCATCGCCTGCATGCGATCGACGAAAGAGCGCATCGGCTCGCGGCTGGTGGGGAAGATGGTGATCATCCGGCAGTCGAAGGTGGAAATGACCGGCTTGATCTTTCCACGCAGCGCCTGGAGCGCGAGTTCCACCACATGCTCGCCACGCTGTTCGAAATCCGTATGGGGGAATTCGAGGAAGGCGGCCATGATGTCGAGGTTGGCAACGCGCAGGGCGGTGAGGTGGCTGTGCGGATCGAATTCGGCGGCGATCAGCACATCGGGGCCGACGATTTCGCGGACGCGTGAAAGAAGATCGCCCTCGGGATCGTCATAGCCTTGGGCTGCCATCGCACCGTGCAGGCCGAGAACGACGCCCTCGACGGGCAGGGCGGCTTGCAACTCTGCCAAAATCAGGTCGCGCAGCGTCTCGTAGGTCTGGCGCTGGATGAGGCCGGCGGGTTCGGCCCAGCAGGATGTGCCCTCGATGACGGTGAAACCCTCGGCCTTGCCGCGGCGGCGCAAGATCGGGACGACGGAGGAGCACAGGGTCGGCGTATCGGGATGTTCGCCCGGTCCGGCATAAAACGCCGCCTTGAAGGCGTTCATATCCGTCGGCACGGGAGAAAAAGTGTTCGTTTCGGTCGCCAGCGAGGCGGTGAAGATGCGCATGTCTTGTTATCCGAATACACTTCGGCCTCAGGGCGACGCTGCCGTGCCCGAATGCCGTTGCCATGTTGTGCTGATTTGAAGTCTGCCGGAGCTACCGCCTGGATGTCGCTTAGCGACAGTCGTGATGCTCTCGGATCATTCGATTTCCCGTTTTCCTCAAGTTCGCCCGCTCACCGTTTCGGTGTAATTTATTTTCTTCATAATGCGCCAAATCAAAGCCAAGTCAATGGATTTTCAGATTTCGCACTATTTTGTGTAATTTATTTTCTTGAACGGGAATTTCGCGGAAAATTTTCATGCCGGCTGGAGATGCCGGACTCCGCTGCGTGCGTTGTCGCAACCGCAATCCGTTTTGAATCAATGATTTCCCTAGCCGTGAACATGGGGCACTAGCTGCGGAGAGAAAATCCGCCATGAAAAAGGGCGCCCTCGACAGGCGCCCGATTTTCATCATGTCGCTTGAACCGTGGCAGCGGGGTCGCTGCCTATCGGGTCGGCGCGAGAAAAATTTTCAAGACGGGCCTTACCAGACCGTTCCGCGGGCATCGATATTTTCAACCCGCGTGACCAAGCCGTCCTTGTGGAAGACCATGCGGTCGAAGAGATTGGTGACGACGCAGGTATGGTTCGGCACGACCTTCACCTGGGCGCCGATCTCCGGGAAGGGCGTGGTGCAGCCGGAAATATCGACCACGGCGTGTTCTTCCGAAAGCGAAACGATTTTTGCACCTTCGTAGCCGGCGATCGAACCGTAATCCGAAAAGCCGAGAAGATCGGATGTCAGCGCCTTGGAACCGCTGTCGAGAACCGCGCGGTCCGGGGCCGGGCGGGAAACGACGGTGGCGAGGATGTGCATGGCGAGATCGTCATCGGTGCAATGGCCGGCGCGGACCATGCTGCGATCGTTATAGACATAGGTGCCGGCGCGATGTTCGGTGGCAGACGGCACGAGATGGGCGAAGAACAGGTCCGGCGAACCGCCGCTGGAGCGGACAGGGCAATCGATGCCTTTTTCGGCAAGCAGCGCCATGGTCTTCGACATGAAAGCCTCGACCTGCTCGGCACCACCGGTGGCCGGGTAGGTCATGATGCCGCCGAAACGGAGGCCCGGTGCAGCCGCGATATTTTCGGCGAGTGCCACGGCTGCTTCCGGTGTCTGCACGCCGCAGCGTTTTGCGCCGGTGTCGCATTCGATCAGCACGGTCAGCGGCTTGTCGGCATCGAACGTTGCCGTAAGGCCTGTGACCGTCGTCTCGCTATCGGCAACGACGGCGAGTTTCGCGACGCGGGCATTGAGCGCTTTGAGGCGGGCGAGCTTTGCTGCGCCGAGAATGTTATAGGTGATCAGGATGTCGTTAAAACCGGCATCGGCAAACACTTCCGCCTCGGTTACCTTCTGGCAGTTGAGGCCGACGGCCCCGGCTTCCACCTGCTGGCGGGCGACGGCTGCGATCTTGTGGGTTTTGATATGCGGGCGGAACGCCTTGCCATGGCTTTCGCAATAGGCCTGAACGCGGGCGATGTTGGCGGCAAGCCGCGCCTCGTCGATGACCGGCATCGGGGTTGCAACCTCATTGAGCGGCGTGCCGGGTTCGGGCCAGGGATAGTTCATGGAGAGACCTCATCGGGATGAAGCGACCGTGCCTGAAGCGGCATCGGCGCGGGAAGGTTGTTTTTATTTTCTTGAAACAGCCGAGTTTCGTTGATGCTGGCGGGCATTATGCTATCAAATTACCAGACAGTGAAATTCATTTTCACAGGCGCATGCATTTTTCTAGTGCTGCCAATCTGAAGGGAAGACCGAATGGATCTGTTTCATGCCCTTTCCGATCAGGATGGCCGGCTTTCCGGGCTGGAGGCGAAGCTTGCCCAGTTCGCGCTGGAAAATGTCGATTTCGTCGTCAATGCGTCGATCATCGAGGTGGCGGAAAAGGCCGGCGTTTCGCCGCCGACGGTGACGCGTTTCTGCCGGCGGCTGGGTTGCCAGGGATATTCCGATTTCAAGGTGCAGCTTGCAAAACTCGCCTATGTCGGCCTGCGTTACCTGACGCCGGAAGCACCCACCGCGACGGCCGAGGAAGTAGCGCAGGATATCGTGTCGAAGGCGCAGAACGCGCTGTTCGAGGTCCACCGCCAGCTCGATTTGGAAGTGATCGAAAAGGCGGCACAGTTGCTCAGGGCTGCCGAGTTCATCCAGGCTTTCGGTGCCAGCGGCAATTCGGCAATGATCGTCAACGAGCTGCATAACCGGCTGTTTCGTCTCAGCTGCCGGGTCAATGCATCCAGCGACCATGGGATGAACCTGATGATTTCGGCAGCGGCTCAGCCGGGCACTGTCGTTTTCGGCTCGTCCTTTACCGGCCGCGACATGGGGCTTGTCCATTGCCTCAACCTACTGCGCGAGCGCTCGATCCCGACTATCGTGATGACGCAGGGCGGTTCGCCGGTCGCCAGCGCTGCGGATCTGGTGATCGCCATTGAGATGCCCGAGGGCAAGAACATCTTTCGGCCGACCTCGACACGTTATGCCTATCTGGCGGCGGTCGACATTCTCGCCAACATGGTCGCCTATGCCGATCGCACCAGAGCGCTGAAATCGCTGCGCGCGATCAAGGAAGAACTGGTGCGCAACCGCGATGGCGATGACCGCCAGCTTCTCGGCGACTGATCCGACCTCAAATTCAAGCAATTGCGGATTGATGCATTTGCGACATGATGATGCCGTTTTCAGGCAAGAAGTATTGTCGCAATCAGACGACACAGACGTCGAATTTTGAACATTCGGGACGGGCACCACCATTCGCCGTCTCAAGCATCCATGGGTTGATTTCCGTGTAAGAAGCCAGGCACCAAGGCGCTGACGATCTCGTGTCGATCACGCTGCACAATATTCGCGGTCGTAGTTACCGCCACGGCGAGGCGAGATGCCGGGATCAGGCATCGCCATTTTTAAAAATCATAAAAACGAGACCTTCATGTCGAGGCAAACCCTGACGACGGTGATGGCGCCGCTTCTCGGCCTTTTCATCCTGAGCGTTGGCAACAGTTTTCTGTCGTCGCTGACCACTCTGCGACTCGATGCTGCGGGCGCCTCGCCGGCAATGATCGGTGTGGTGTCCTCGGCGTATTTTGTCGGGCTGACGCTCGGGGCGATGTTTCATGACCGGCTGATCGTGCGGATCGGGCACATTCGCGCCTATGCCAGTTTTGCCTCGCTCGGCGTCGTCAGCATTCTCATGCAGGTTCTGTCTGCCGACTGGATGCTGTGGATCCTCGTCAGGCTGATCTATGGCTGGACGACGGTCGGCGTTTTTCTCGTGATCGAAAGCTGGCTGCTGCTGGTTGCGGACCAGACCGTGCGCGGCCGGTTTCTGGCCCTCTACATGATCGCGTTCTACGGCGCGGGTGCAGTCGGGCAGGCGCTGCTGGGAACGGTCGACGGGCTGGGCGAGTTCGCACCCTTCATCGCGGCCGCGATGCTGGCCTCGCTGTCGGTTCTGCCGATCGTGATCCTGCCGCGCGAAATGCCGCTGATGGAACGGGTGGAGGCGCTGAAACCCCTGCAGCTGTTTCAGATGTCGCCGAGCGGCGTGATCGGCTGCTTCGGATCGGGTGTAGCGATCGCGGCCGTCTATACGCTCTTTCCGCTCTATCTGCAGACGAATGGCATGCCGGTGGATGAGGTCGGGATGATGATGGCTTGTGTCATTCTCGGCGCGATGGTGCTGCAATATCCCGTCGGGCGCTGGTCGGACAACCAGGACCGGCGCGTGGTGCTGATCACGCTCGCCTTTGCCTGCCTGCTGCTCTGCGCCGCGATCCTGTTTCTGCCGCATAGCCCAACGACCCTGATGATTACCCTTTTCCTGTTGGGTGGCGGCATCTTTGCGATCTATCCCGTATCGATCAGCTTTTCGGCGGACAGGGCCTCGGCGGCATCGCTGGTGCCGATGATACAGGGCATGTTGCTGGTCAATTCGCTTGGTTCGGCGATCAGCCCGATTTCGATCTCCGCTGTGATGAGCGCGTTTGGGGCATCGGGTTTGTTCTGGTCGCTGGCGGTGCTGAACATCCTGATGGTGGTGTTCTTCATCTGGCGGCGTGGCGCGCGGCCGGATGCCACGCAGGTTGCGCCTTTCGCGCCGGCTACGGCGATGTCGCCGATCGGAGCAGAGATCCGCGTGACCGACGAGATGATACAGGGCGTGAAGGAGCACGACGCCGAGGGGGAGGAGCCTCCCTTCAGGCACGCATCATCGCTGGGGTGAGGATGAGATAGGCCCTATCCGAGCGTTCTCGCCGTCAGTTTCGGCAGCATCAGGCGGAAGGCGATGCTGCGGGCGCTCTGGAAGAGAAGCAGCGCGATCCACAGGCCGTGATTGCCGAAGAGCGGCTGCAGAACGGCCCAGGCGGCAAAATAGGTGGCGAGCGACAAGAGCATGAGATTGCGCATCTCGCGTGACCATGTCGCGCCAATATAAACCCCGTCCATCTGGAAGGCGATGGCGCCGACCAAGGGCATGATCGCGGCATAGGGCAGAAAACCTTGGGCCAGCTGTTCGACCGTCGCATTGGGGGATGCCAGATCGATGACCCACCAGCCGCCGGCGAGGAAGGACAGCGCAACAAGCGCACCGAAAACCAGCGCCCAGAGAGTGGTGAGTTTTATCATCCGGTCGAAGGCGGCTCGGTTTCTGGCTCCGACGGCACGGCCGGCCAATTGTTCGGCCGCAGTCGCGATGCCGTCGAGGAAGGCGACGCCGAAAAAGTAGAAGCGCAGGAGGATCGTATTGGCGGCGAGGATATCGATGCCGAGTTCGCCGCTCTGGCGGGTGAAGAAGGAAAGCCCGATCAGCAGCGCAAACGAGCGGATCATCATGTCGCCATTGACCGAGAAGAGTCGTCGCAGGCTTTTCAGATCCGGCCAGTTCCAGCTGGCCCTGTCGGTGCGACAGAGGATGATGATTGCACCGGCAAGTGCTGTGACGATTTCCGAGACGAGGCTGGCGATGGCAAGGCCGGCAACGCCGCCATCGAGACCGAGTACCCACCAGATGCTCAAGCCCAGATTGAGGCCGTTAAGCAGGCCCTGCAGCAGCATGGCCGTGAGCGCATCACCCCGGCCGATGATCCAGCCGAAGGCGACGAAATTGAACAGCACGAAAGGGGCCGACCAGACGCGCCAGGAGAAATAGACTTTTGCGGCGTCTGCGACCGCACCATCGGCGCCGAGCACGGTGAGGCCGAGATTGCCGATCGGGACGTGGAGGAGGAGGATGGCGAGGCCGGCGACCATGGAAATGGTCAGGCCGCCGAGAAGCATGCGCTGCTCATAACGGCGGTCGCCGGCGCCAAAAGCCTGGGCGGTAAAGCCGGTCGTCGCGCCGCGTAAGAAGTTAAAAGTGACGAACAGCACGTCGAAAATGACGGCGGCGAGCGCCACGCCGCCGATCAGCGCCTCCTGCCCTAATTGCCCGATCACGCCCGTCGCCACGAGGCTGACGAGCGGGGTCGAGAAATGGGCGATCATCATCGGGATCGCGATGCGCAGCACTTCGCGATGGGTAACCTCGAAGGAGGGTGCGGTGTCTGCGCTCGTCGCGGTTGCCACTTAGTCTTTCCGATGCGGTTCTCCGAGCGTGTGCATCAGCCGGTTGGCCCAGCCGAAGATCGCCACGGAATGGATAAGGTCGAGGATTTCAAGATCACTCAGGCCGGTCTCGCGCAAGTGGTAGAACTGGTAGACCCCGACATTATCCGGATGGGCGGTCAGATCGACGCCGAAATTGAACAGCGCCTGATCGTATTCGCCGAGATCGGCTTCGAGACCGTTCTGGTAGATTTCCTCCACCACTTCCGGCCGCTTTTCCAGCTGGATGAAACGGTTGGCGTGAACCTGGGCGCAATAGATGCAGTGGTTGACGAAGGAGGCGGCAAGCGCGCCGAGTTCGCGGCCGCCGCGCGACAGGCCGCCATCGCTATACATGATATCGTTGAAAAGCGGCGAGCGCTCGGCCAGCATCTCGGTTTCCTGCGCCAGCACCAGCACATAGGCGGACACCTTGGTATTGGACGGCGTGACCTTCAGCGCATCCAGCTGTTCGGGCGTCGCCGTCTGCAGGTCGACCGGCTTGACGTAAGGCTGCCATTCGAGCGCATCGAGGGTGAATTCATGAACCGCGTCAGACATGTCAGTTGTCCCTCAGCATCTTCAGGCCGGCGACGACCAGGACCTGGTAATTGACGAAAGCGATGATGCCGGCGAGCGTGACGATATCGCGATCGTCGAGGCCTGCGGCATAGAGCTTTTCGATGTTTTCGCGGGTGGCAGCCTTCGGGTTCTTCGTCACCAGATCGACATGGCGCAGGATGACGGCGAGGCGGCTTGCCTCGTCTTCCGGCTTCCATGCGGGATCAGCAATCGAGAGGACATCGCCGCTCGCGCCTTCCGTCGCGGCGAGGTCGCGGTAATGGGCCTGAAGTTCCTGCGAGGTCCAGAGTGCGGCCATGCGGGCGGCAAAAGCTGCACGCTCCGCATAGGAGAAATTGCGCGGATCGGTGGGGTGGAGTGCCGCGACATAGCTCGTCTGGGTGAGGTGCCTCAGCTTGGCGCGCTGTTCACGCAGGGCAAGCAGCGGCGAGGCGGGGGCAAGGCCCAGCACCTTATCGATCACATCGACAGTCGTTTCGGTGGTCATATGATTTTATTCCTCAATCTTGCGAAAGGGCTTCGTCGAGAAAGTCCAGGCGGTCCTGCCCCCAATAGAGCACGTCCTTGTAGATCCAGGTCGGGGTGCCGAAGACACCGCGCTTGCCGGCTTCTTCGTGGCTGTCGAGCCAGGCCTGCATGATTTCCGGCTGGTCTTCCATCGCCTGCAGCTTGACGCCGTCAAGGCCGAGCCGGTTGGCGACGTCGATACGGACATCCGGCTGGGTCACGTCCAGCTCTTCGCTCCAGAGAGCGTGAAGAAGGGCGTGGCTGAGTTCCAGCGACGGCAGGCCGAGCCTGTCGGCGGCGATTACCATGCGCGCGGAAAATTCGTTATTGGTCGGGTAATATTTGGGCTTGAGCACCAGTGGCATGTTGAGACGCTTGCGCCAGCGATCGAGTTCGACCGCGTGATAATCCTGACGCGGCTGCGGGCGGGAGCGCAAGGGTACGCCACCGTTTTCCGTGACGATGCGCGTCGGGCGCACCACAACGTCGAGATCGTGTTTTTCGATCAGCGCCTTGAACTGCGGCCAGCCGAGATAGGCCCACGGAGAACTGAGGGCGTGGTAATAATAGACTGTCTTGCGCATGATTATCCTCAAGCTGTCTTCTGTTCGGGGAGATCGGCGTCGGCATCGACCCATTCGGAACCGTCGAGTTCCGGCTTTTCGTAAGCCAGCAGGGCTTCCCAGTGGTAGTCGATATCGTCGATGAACAGGCCGGCAGCCACACCGCGGGCAAGCCATTGCGCACCTTCGCTGATTGCCGGGATATCGCCGCTGACCTTGCCGAGGCTCATCGTCGCACCGTAGTTGAAGCAGTGGATGTTTTTCAGCCAGGGCGCCTTGCCCGGCGTCTTTTCGGTGAAGGAGAAATCGTCCTCCAGCCAGGGGAAACGGCCAAGGCTCGGGTGTTTCTCGTCAGCCGGCGGCGTGATGCGGTCTTCCCAGCAGGCGATCTGATCCTTGTAGGGTTCGAGTTCGCTGCGGGCCAGCGGATCGACGGTGAAGCCGGTGCCGAGGATGACGAAATCGGTGCGGAAGATGCGGCCGTTCGTCGTGGTGATGACCACTTCGCTGCCTTCCTCCTTCATCGAAGCAATGCCGCAATCGAAATGGAAGAAGGCATTGGCGTGACGGCTGACGCGCAGCGTCGAACCGTGCGGGGCGGGGGTCTGCTGCCGTGTCGAATAATCCATCAGGCGCCATCGCCATTTCGGATCGATCTTCGGGAACCCGGCGGTGACGCCGTAGGAGCCGATGCCCATCAGCTTGTTGACCGTCGGCATCTTCTTGCGGCGGGCGAGAAGGCGGACCTCGCCGGCACCGGCTTCGAGTGCTTCCGCTGCGTTATCGACGGCGGATGCGCCGACGCCGATGACGACGACGCGCTTGCCCTTGAGGGTGGTGAAATCAACCTCGTCGGCCGAATGCGCCCAGCTTTTGCCGCGCTGCATGCCTTCGACGAAGCCGGGGATTTCAGCGGCACCGAGGCCATCGCGTCCGGTCGCCAGAACGAGCTTGCGGGTAAGGATCGGCTTCTCAGCGCCGCCGGCGATTTCAAGCTCCAGAAGCCCGTCTTCACGCGGGACGATGCGGGTGACGTTGATGCCGTTTTCGACCGGAATGGAGAGGACGTCGCGGTACCAGTCGAGGTAATCCATCCACATTGGGCGGGGGATCCGGTACAGTTCTTCCCACTTGGCGATGCCGAAAAGCGCCGTATACCAGGCGCGGAAAGTCAATGACGCCATGCCGGCTGCCGGGCCGAGCAGCGTTTTCGGCGAGCGCAGGGTTTCCATGCGGGCGAAGGTTTTCCACGGACCTTCGCGACCCTTCGGCGCCTTGTCGATGATCCTGATATTGCGGATGCCGACGCGGGAAAGCGCGAACCAGCCGACGAGACCGCACATGCCGCCACCGATGATGACAACGTCGCTGACCGGTCTGCCATCAACCTTGGCCGAAGCAGGCGACCAGTTGGCGGGCGGATAGTTCAGATATTCGAGGTCCTGCGCAACGCGGGCGTTCAGTTCGGCAAGCTTTGGATCGTTGAAACTGCGGATCGGTTCGGGACTCATTTGTCAGGTCCTGTTCGGTTCAAATATTCGGTGTTGCCGGCCGCGTGACACGGCCGGGCAAGATGCCGGGGATGCCGGCTGTCATGGTCAGTCGGCCAGCACCACGGCGTCGTTCTCGCGCCATGTCAGCCAGACATCGTCGCCGGTTATGGCCGAAAGCGCCACCGGATCGAGCTGGGCGACAACCGACTGGCCATTCGCCAGGCTGACGGTCAGCGATGTATGATCGCCCTTGAAGATGCTCTGCGTGATGCGGCCGGAAACGGCAATCGTGTTGGCCGGCTTTTGCGACAGGATGGAAATTGCTTCCGGGCGCAGCGCTGCTGCAACCGTGTTGCCGACCGCCGGGCTTTGACCGTTGAGGTTCGCATGGACAACGCTGCCGTTCCATTCGATGGCGGCCAGACCGCCATCGATGGCCTTCAGCCTGCCTTCGATGAAGTTCGTCTCGCCGATGAAGTTGGCGACGAAGCGGCTGCGCGGCTTGGCGTAAAGCGTATGGGGGTCGCCCATCTGCTCGATGCGGCCGGCATTCATGACGACGACGACATCCGACATGGTGAGCGCTTCTTCCTGGTCGTGGGTGACGAAGATGAAGGTCTTGCCGGTGGTTTTCTGGATCGACTTGAGTTCGATCTGCATCTGCTGGCGCAGTTTTGCATCGAGCGCGGACAGCGGCTCGTCGAGCAGCAGGACATTCGGGTTGGGTGCAAGTGCGCGCATCAGCGCGACACGCTGGCGCTGGCCGCCGGAAAGCTGACCCGGCATGCGCTCGGCGAAATCGGTGAGCTTGACCAGCGACAGAAGCTCCATCGTGCGTTTGTGGATGGCGTCGGATGCCATGCCCTTCAGTTCCAGACCGAAGGCGACGTTGCGGCGGACGTTGAGATGCGGAAAGAGCGCATAGTCCTGGAAGACGATGTTGACGTTGCGCTTGTTGGGCGGGAGCTTGCTGATCTCCTGGCCGTCGAGAAAGATCTCGCCGGACGTCGGCGTCTCGAAGCCGCCGAGCATGCGCAGCGTCGTCGACTTGCCGCAGCCGGAGGGGCCGAGCAGGGTGACGAACTGGCCGGGTTCGATGGCGAGATCGAGATTGTCGACCGCGAGCGAGGAGCCGTAAGATTTGTTGACGTTACGGAAATGAACGACTGGCTGCATGGCTATCGGGTCCTCGAACGGCGGGTGAGATGTTCGGCATAAAGCCCGACGGCTGCGGTTACGATCAGCACGAGGGTCGCTATGGCGTTGATTTCAGGTGACATGCCGCCCTGCACCTTGGCGAAGATCAGCATGGGAAGGGTGGTCTGGTAACCGCCCAGGAAGAAGGTACGAACGAAATCGTCGATACTGGTAAGCACGCAGAAGACCATGCCGCCGGCGAGCGCCGGTGCCAGATAAGGCAGCGTGACGCGCATGAAGGCAACAAAACTGTCGGCACCGAGATCACGGGCCGCATCGAGGAGATTGTTCGGCATCGAACGCAGCCGGGTCAGCACCATGATGACGACGAAGGGCACGGCGTGAACGGTATGCCCGAGAATGATCGCCCCGGTGCCGGTCGGGATGTCCAGAACGCGTATGAAGATACGCATCGAGATGGCATTGATCAGGCCCGGCACAACCGCCGGAAGACAGGCGAGTGCGAAGATCACGGAGCGGGCGATCATGCCCTCGGTGGTGATCAGCAGCGCAATCCACACACCGACGATCGTCGCAAACAGCGTCGTCATCAGGGCGATGAAGATCGAATAGGCACAGGCTTCGAGGAACTGCTTGTCCTGCAGCACCTGCGCATACCATTTGAGCGTCCACTTATCGATCGGGAAGGCGACGAAATTGGCATCCTTGAAGGAGATCGCCATCATCAGCGCCAGCGGCAGGAGCAGGTAGATGACGAACAGCCAGTAGGAGGCCTGAAGCGCGGTTTTGGGGAAGTCGGAAAAATACGTGCGCATCGGTCAGATCCTCACATCAGCTTGACGGTACGGCCGCCGACGACACGCATGAACAGACCGACGGTCGATAGCGAGACGGCAAGCATCAGGATGGAGAAGGCGGCACCTTCCGGCCATTTGTCGCTGGAGCCATGGAACAGGCTGGCGATGATTTCCGGGAAGATCGTCGAGTTCGGCCCGCCGAGAAGGAGTGGGGCGGCGAAGACGCCGATCGAGGTGAGATAGACGAGGCTGCAGCCCGAGATGATGCCGTCCCTCGACAAGGGCAGGATAACCCGGCGGAAACGCTGCCATGGTCCCGCGCCGAGATCCGCTGCTGCGTCGACCAGCGAGGTGGGGATCTTTTCGATCGCGGAATAGAGCGGCAGGAGCATGAACAGCGAGATCAGGTAGATGACGCCGAAGCTCAACGAGAAATAGTTGTAGAGCAGGATGATCGGGCGATCGATGAAGCCGATCTCGCGCAGGAAGACGTTCACGGCGCCACGGTTTGCCAGAAACATGATGACCGAGAAAGTGCGGATCAGCTCACCGGCCCAGAAGGGCGTCAGGAGCAGCAGCAGGGCACGGGTGCGGTTTTCCGGCTTGACCACTTTGGCAACGTAATAGGCGACGGGATAGACAACGACCAGCGTCGTGGCGGTGACGCAGACGGCAAATACGATGCTGCGCAGGAACGGCATGAAATAGAGCGGTTCCTGGAAGAACAGTCGGTAGTTGTCGAGCGTGTAGATCGCGCCGCCCGGTGCCGGCGGATAGTTGTCCATTATGCTGATACGGGCCATCTGGTAGATCGGGCCGATATGGAGCGTGATGATCCAGACCAGCGGGATTACCAGAAGCAGCGCGAGGCGGGCCATGCGACTGTTGGCGATGAGGCCGATCGTTGCGGCGTAAATCGGCGAATTCGCCAGCTTGCCGATCCATCCGGCATAGGAGGGGCCGGCCCTTGGAGACACTTTCGCGGTGTCGCTCATACTACTGTCGACCATCATTACGTTCCCATTCGTCTTTTTGCTTTTGACTGCAGTTCCGAGCGGCCGGTCCCTGTTGTGGGACCGGCCGTCGGTGTCACGGATGGGCGGCTCAGCCGGCCTTAACTTCGGCCGAAGCCTTGTCGATCATGTCGTTCTTCATCTTGCGGTTCTTCGAGCTGAAGAACTGGATGCGCTGCATCTGTTCGTCCGGCAGTGTCATGGCAGCGCGTTCCTTGTCGGTCAGGACCGTGTCGACACCGGCAAAGGCCGACGCGAAACCGGACTGGCGGGTCATCGCCGCACCGATTTCCGGCGAGGCCAGCATGGCGTTGAGGAACTGATAGGCCGCTTCCGCATTCGGCGCGTTGTTGACGACGTTGAACGAGTACAGGAAGCCGTAGGTACCTTCCTTCGGGATGGAAAGTTCGATCGGGTGGCCGTCCATGATCAGCTTGGCGGCCGGGCCGGACCATGCCTGCGCGACATAGATGTCCTCGTTGACGAACATCTGCTGCACTTCGGAACCGGCATCGTAATATTTGCGGACCTGCCCCTTGTTCTTGATCAGGTAGTCGCGGGCCTTGTTGGTGGCTGCAAGCGCTTCGGCTTCCTTGCCCTCATAGGTGACGTAATCGCCGTCGGTGCCCTGATACTTCATGGTGATCGAAAGGAAGTCGGAGACGATGTAGGACGTCAGTTCCTTGTACTGCTCGTCGAACATGATGTCCCAGCTGTCGGAAGCCTTGGTGTAATCGGTGTTGCGCACGAGACCTTCGAACCCGGCGAGAAGCGGCACGCCATAGGTCTTGCCGTCGATGGTCAGCTGCGGCGCGCCGGCATAGGCAGGCGCGAGCTTGTTCCAGTTTCCGATCCGGCCGGTGTCGAGCGGGGACAGGAGGTTGGAGGTGATGAACTGCGACAGGCGATGGCCGGTGACGGTGACGATATCGGTGGACGGCGCGTTGCCTTCAGCAGCAAGCAGATTGTACTGCTTGCCCTGGTCGTCGGTCAGGCGGATGCGGACTTCGATGCCGGTATCTTTCTGGAACTGGTCGATGAAGGATTGGGGAACGAATTTGTCATAGGTGGTGATGTTGACCACCTTGCTCTGCGCCATGGCAGGGCGGATGATCGACGGTGCAGCCAGGATGCCGGTCCCAGCGGCCAGCATCTTGAGCGTCGAACGGCGTGTCTGTGTGAAGTCTCGCATGTCAGTCTCCTTACTTTCCTGTCCGGGTTCCCCTAGGCATTGCAGACTTCACACCCCCAGTTAGTGTATCGGCGCTGCCAGCCCTGTTTCCGCCTTGGCCGCTCGGGCCGCCGCAAGAGATATGTCGACCGCGGCATCGGCATGCAGCAGGGTCGAATCGAATGTCGGAATGTCGAAATCGTCGGCGCTCACCAGAAGGCCGATCTCGGTGCAGCCCAGGATGACGCTGTCGGCACCGGCCGCCTTGCCCTTGGCGACGATATCCAGATAGCGCTGATGCGAGGCGCTCTTGACGACGCCGCAGCACAATTCGCCGAAAATGATGTCGTGGACGTCCTGCCGGTCTTCCGCATCGGGGATCAGAACGTCCAGGCCGAACTTGTCTTCCACCCGGCGACGGTAGAAATCCTGTTCCATCGTGTAGCGTGTGGCGAGAAGCAGCGGCCGTTTGCAGCCGGCGGCCGTCACGGCCTCGCCGGTCACGTCGGCAATATGCAGCAGCGGCACGTCGACGGAGTTCTGCACGTCGTCCGCCAGAAGATGCATCGTGTTGGTGCAGATCAGGATCATGTCCGCGCCAGCCTGTTCCAGATCTCTCGCCACCTTGCTCAATTCGCCTGCCGCCTGTTCCCAGGCCCCCAGTTTTTGAAGGGTTACGATATCCTGAAAATTGACAGAACGCATTACCACGTCCGCAGAATTTAACCCTCCGAGCCGCTCGCGCACCTGCTCGTTGACGCGACGGTAATAGACAGCAGTGCTTTCCCAGCTCATGCCACCGATCAGACCAATCCTTTTCATCTTTCCACCCATCAGGTTGTTGTGTTTGGAAAGAGGGTAGACAAACAGGCATGGAGACGGATTGCTTTTTTTGACAATGATCAGATTGATATTGCAATGTCATCCTAGCAAATCACGAATTTGATAGGATGATTTGACAGAATTGTTGGATCGTTTAAATTTTGATCATCGCTGCATGGATTTTGGGCGGATGTCCGTCCGCCGGGAGGGTGGAGTGCGCGCAAAATATCGCTCGATACGCTCCTGTGCGAACAATCATCCCCTATTGCTGCGGCGACGAATGGAAAAAATTCCCACGCAAACTTGTCAAAGCGCAATTTTATCCCGGAGCTGTCATGTTTGACCAAATCGACCGGAAGATCATCGAAATCCTTCAACAGAATGCCGAAAAATCGGTTGTCGAGATCGCTGAAGAGGTGGGCCTGTCGCATACGCCCTGCTGGCGCCGGATCAAGCGGATGGAGGATATTGGGCTGATCCGCTCCAAGGTGGCACTGATCGACCGACGCATGGCAAATGTGCCGATGACGATCTTCATCTCGGTGAAGGTGCCGCGACACACCACGACCTGGCTCGACGATTTCCGCAAGGAGATCAAGGAAATCCCCGAAATTCTCGAGGCCTATCGGCTGACCGGCGATGCCGACTATCTGCTGCGCGTCGTGGTGCCAGATATCGATGTCTACGACCAGGTTTACAAGAACCTGATCAGCCGGCTGGAATTCTCCGACCTGAGTTCTTCCATCGCCATGGAGGAAATGAAGTTTACAACGGCGCTGCCGACCAAATACATGTAGCGCCCACCCCTACGTTTATAAATCGTCTCAATCATCAAGGAGAAACCATGCGCGTCAGTATCCTCGGAGCCGGATCGATCGCATTCGGAATGGCCGCCTATCTTGCAAAGGAAGGCCATGACCCCATGCTGTGGTCACCATCCGGAAAGAGCGCGCAGGCGCTGGCCGACGGTGCCGAACTGACCGCGAATGGTGCCTTCGACTTCTCCGGCCGGGTGCGCATTGCCAAGGATTGCGAAGAGGCGGTGACCTCTGCCGATGTCATCGTCGTCGCGTTGCCGGGTTACGGCCACAAGGCCGCGTTCGATGCCGCAATTCCGTATCTCAAATCCGGTCAGCCGGTGATCATCTCCTCGCATTGCTCTTTTGGCGCGCTTTATCTCTCGAAGGGACTTGCCGCGCGTGGCGTAAAACTGCCGATCAGCGTCTGGGGTACGACGCTTCTGACCGGCCGGGTGCAGCCGGATATGACGACGGTGAAGGTCAATACGGTTCGCCAGAAGGTGGATATCGCCACCCTGCCGAAATCCGACATCGATGCAGGGCATGCGCTTTGCACCGAGCTTTTCGGCGATCGTTTCGTCAAGCGCGATGGCGTGATGGCGATTTCGCTCAGCAACCTCAACCCGCAGAACCACCTTGGCATTGCGCTGCTCAACCTTACCCGCATGGAAAAGGGCGAGACCTGGGGACAGGGCGACAACATTACCTCGACCGTCGGTCGCGTCATCGAGACACTCGACGAGGAGCGGCTTGCGATTGCCGGGACGCTCGGCCTGTCTGTGCGCACCGTGCGCGAGCACTTCTCGCTGTCCTTCCATGTGCCGATGGGCAGCGTGTCGGAGATGAACCAGCAGATGCATGCGGAAGGTCGCGGCGGCTTTGGCCCGACGACGGTCGACAGTCGCTACATCTACGAGGACGTGCCCTTCGGCCTCGTGCCGACCTCGTTGCTCGGTCGTCTCGCCGGCAAGCCGACGATGCTGCATGATGCGGGAATTGCGATGATGTCGGCCGCGACCGGCCACGACCTGCCGGGACAGAATGATCTTCTGCCGGCGCTCGGTATCGATGCGCTGACGATCGATGAGGTCGCAAGGCTTTGTGACGAGGGTTATTGAACAGGGTGGTATCAGCCGGACCGAGATATCGGTCCGGCGTCGAGATCATTGGACTTCGTTGACATAACGATGGTTGGCGGTCGTTGCCCGGTGCGCCGAAATCAGCACGGGCACTGCCATCTGGTCATAGGCTATTTCATCGATGGTGAGCACGGCTGCCGGCAGTTTCAGATCCAGCCAGCGGGCATCATCCTCGTTGGCAAGATCAGCGCCGATCTGTTCGCGCACCGCAGATATGCGAAGGCCGTGATGTTCCAGAAGATGCAGGTAAAACAGCGACGGAATATCCTCTTTCCTCTCCGGAAAATTCGGCACCTTTTCGCGTGAGAGGGTGAGTGTCTCGTGCATGATCGGTCGGTCATCGATGCTTCTGAAACGATGGAAACGGACGATTGGCGCGTCTTTTTCGATCTGCAGCTTTCCAGCCTCATCTGCGGATGCCGTCGCATGATCAAGTGAGGTCACCGTTGTTACCGACTTGCTCAGCGAGCCATCGAGACCGTGAAGGCGAAAATACTGGAAAAACAAGCGAAGGCTGTGCTGCGGCTTGCGGCCGGTGACGACCGTGCCGGTCTTGCGGCGGCGGCTGAGGATGCCGTCATTGGTGAGATCCATGAGGGCACGACGGATGGTGCCGACGGCGACCCCGTAGGTTTGCGACAATGCCACTTCACTAGGCAGAACCGACCCTGGCTCAAGTTTGCCGATCATGATCGCTTCCGTGATCTGCCGCTTAACCACTTCATAAAGCGGTAATGAAAGCTCGCCGAGCTTTCCGGCATCTGATGATATATTGGGCAATTCCGGCAATTATTTGCCTCTTCTTTGGAGTTGACTCGCTATCCCGATCTACGCAGTATTACTATATAGTTTATATTAAAGCGCAAGCTGAGGAGGCGAGCGCCGGAGGCCGAGGATACCACAATGACCGTGCCGCAGCCCGATCTTCATCATGACCCTCTTACGTCTGCCATGACAGCGATTGAGCGCGATGTCGAGATCGCGGTTCGGGATTTGTCACGCATGGTTGCGGTCGATACGTCCTTTCCGCCAGGCGAAGGCTATGGGCCATTTGCCGATCTGATGAGCGAATTGCTGACGCCGCTCGGCTTTGATTTTGAGCGTGTGACGGTACCGCGCGACCTCTGGCATGTTGCCGGTGGTCCGGCATCCGGCGAGCGTACGAACTTGGTTGCGACACGCGAGACCGGCAAGCCGGTCTGTGGTCTTTATTATCATGTCGATACGGTTCCGGTCGCGCCCGGATGGACGCGCGACCCGCTCTCTCTGACGATCGAGGGCGACAATCTCTATGGTTTGGGCGCTGCCGACATGAAGGGCACGATCGCCGCAACGCTTCTAGCGCTGCACGCCGCCAAATCATGCGGCGTGCCGCTTGCCTACGATCCGATGCTGCTGCTTTGCACCGATGAGGAAGGCGGCCTTTATCCGGGCATCCGCTATCTCGCTGAACAGGGCATGTTGAAGGGCCATATCCTGAATTTCAACGGCTCGGCTGCGCCGCGTGTCTGGGCCGGCTGTTTCGGTATCTTCAATCTGCAGGTGACCATCACCGGCCATGCAGTGCATGCAGGCGAGGGCAACAGGACTGGCGCAGGCCTCAACGCCATCGAAGGCGCATTGCCGGTGCTGAACGCGCTTGCAGCGCTGAAGCCCATCGTCGCTGAGCGGGAATCGAAGCTCGCGCCGCCGCCGCATGCGACCGGCCCGCTTCGGCCATCGCTGACGATTGCGGCGGTCAATGGCGGGACGGCGGGCGGGCAGGTGCCGGCAGAAATCAAGATCCTTGTTTCGCGTCGTTATGCGCCGGAAGAAAATTATGAAGCGGCGCGCGCCGAGATCGAGGCCACGATCCGCACCTGCCTTGCCGGAACGGATCTCAAGCTCGCCGTCGATCTCGTCGGCCACCTGATCCCGACCGATGATCCGGACGGCCCGCACTGGCCGCGCTGGCAAAAGGCGCTGTCGGAAGGTTTCGGCTACGGCGAAGAAGACTTTGCCAAATGGGGCGCGGCCTCGTGTTCGGACTTCGGTTACGTGCAGAAGGCTGGCTTCGGCCCCGAAGTGCTGCTCGGCGGCCTCGGCCGGCCGGAAAGCTGCATCCACAGCCCGGAAGAACACACGACTCGGCAGGACATTATCGCGCTCGCCAAAAGCATTCTCGCCTATCTCGCGGCGGATTTTGCCGCCGATTCGATCCCAGAAATACGCCATTCCTGAAAACCGCAGCAAATAACCAAGGGAACTGAAACATGCTGGAAATGAAACGCCGCTTCTTCCTCGCGGGCACCGCCGCCATCCTTGCAGCACCTTCGATGAGCTTTGCCCAAGCGACGCCGGCCAAGGGCGGCACGCTGAAGATCTCTGTCGACCAGGCGGCAAGCGTCATTCATCCGCTGCTTACTCGCGTCAACCCAGAATATCTCGTCACTGAGCTGCTCTACAGCAACCTGACGCGCCTACGCGTCGACATGTCTGTCGAGCCGGATCTGGCCGAGAGCTGGAGCGCCAACGATGCGCTGACCGAATGGACCTTCAAGCTGCGCACAGGCGTTACCTTCCATGACGGTTCCGCCTTCACCGCCAAGGATGTCGTCGCGACCTTCAAGGCGATCCTCGATCCGGCAACGGCTTCGCCGGGCCGCAACAATGTCGGCCCGATCGCCGATATCGTCGCCGTCGACGATGCGACCGTGCTGTTCAAGCTTTCCGGCGGCTATGCCGACTTGCCCGTCTCTATGGCTTATACGAATGCCCGTATCATTCCGGCCGCCATTGCCACCGGCGACCTGAAAAGCCTGTCGACCAAGGCCATCGGCACCGGCCCGTTCAAGCTCGTTTCCTACGAGCCGGACCGCCTGATCGTCGTCGAGCGCAACGAAAAGTATTACGACCCGGCACGCCCTTATCTCGACCGCGTCGAAGTGCATGTCTTCCCGGACACGTCGGCTGAAAGCTCTGCATTGTTGTCCGGCGATATCGACATCATCTCCACCATCCAGCCGCCGGAATTCATGCGCGTCGATGGCAATGACGGCATTACCACGCTGCGCACGCCGTCTGGCCAGTTCTGCAACATCAACTTCGGTTGCGACACGGCACCGTTTAACGATCCGCGCGTCCGCCGTGCCATCGCGCTGACCGTCGACCGCGAAGCCATGGTCGGTTTCGTCACCGAAGGTTTCGGCACGATCGGAAACGACACGCCGCTCAACCCGTCCTACCGGTTCTTCAAACAGGTCAAACAGCGTGAGGCCAATATCGCCGAAGCCAAGAAGCTTCTCACTGAGGCCGGTTTCCCGAATGGTCTCGAAGCAACCCTGATCGCCTCCGACCGCCCGGCGGTGCGCACCCAGCTTGCCGTCGCACTGCGTGAAATGGCCAAGGAAGCCGGCATCAACATCAATGTCCAGACCATGCCGCATGCGACCTATCTGGAGCAGGTATGGAAGAAGGGTTCGTTCTACGTCGGCTTCTACAACATGCAGCCGACCCCGGATGGCATCTTCAAGCTGCTCTACACCTCGGATGCGGCCTGGAACGAGACGCGCTGGAACAACAAGGCATTCGATAAGCTGGTCGGCGAAGCCCGCGGCACGACCGACGAGGCAAAGCGCACCGAGCTTTACACCAAGGCACAGGAAATCATGAACGAGGAAGTTCCCTCGATCATCCCGTCCTTCTTCGACGTTCTGGCCGCCAAGCGCAGCTGGGTCGAAGGTTTCGAAGCCCATCCGCGCGCATCCGTCTATCGCCTCGACTACGCTTCGCTTTCCGATAAGGCACCGAAGCGCGGCTGATCCATCCGACCGCCAATATCGCCGGGCGCCTTGATGGCGTCCGGCCCTCTTGACCAAGGAATACGCCCCTGTCTCCGAACTATATAGCCAAGCGGCTGGTGATGATCGTCTACACGCTTCTTGTCGTGTCGCTGATCGTCTTTGCCATTACCCAGATCCTGCCCGCCGACGCGGCGGTGATGATGCTGGGCGAAAACGCCACCCCGGAAGCGCTCGATGCGCTGCGCCAGACGATGGGTCTCGATGCGCCGATCTGGCAGCAATATGCGACCTGGCTCTGGCATGTCGTGCAGGGTGACCTCGGCACCTCGCTGCGCACCGGCCAACCGGTTGGCCCCGCCATGTTCGAAGCGCTTGGTCGATCCCTCATTCTAGCCTTCTTCTCGATCGGCCTGATGCTTATCCTCGCCATTCCGCTCGGCATCATCGCCGCCATCCGTCGCGGCAAGATCGCCGACATGGTGGTGAGCCTGATTTCCTATGCCGGCGTAGCACTTCCCGAATTCGTTACGGCAACGATCGCCGTTCTTCTCTTTGCCGACTGGATGAAGTGGCTGCCGCCGACCGGTTACGTGCCGCTGACGGAGGATTTCTTCGGCGGTATCGCGCATCTGGTGCTACCGGTCTGCGTCATCTCGATCATCCTGATCGCCCACGTGTCCCGCATGGTGCGCTCCGAACTCGTCGATGTGCTGCATACGGACTATATCCGCGCCGCAAGGCTTAAAGGCTTGTCGCGCGGTCACGTGCTGCGCCACCACGCGTTGCGCAATGCGCTGCTGCCGACCATCACCATCGTCGCGCTCGATGTCGGTTATCTTCTCGGCGGCGTTATTGTCGTCGAGGAAATCTTCGCCATTCCCGGTATCGGACGCCAGCTGATCGTCGCCATCCAGGCGCGTGACCTGCCTGCCATCCAGGCCGGTGTGCTGATCATGGCTGCCACCTATTCGATCGTCAATTTCATTGCCGACATCCTCTATGCCTGGCTCGACAAGAGGATCCAGTATGACTGAGTTCATGAAACGCCTGCTGAAGACGCCGCAAGGCGCGATCGGCACCTTCCTCGTGGTGCTGGTCCTCGCGATCGTTGTGTTCGGCCCGTTGGTCGCGCCGTATGATCCGGAAAAATTGTCGCCGCTCGCCCGCTACAAGGGGCCCAGTGCCGCCTACTGGCTCGGCACCGATCAGTATGGCCGTGATATCTTCAGCCGGCTATTGATCGGCGCCCGCGCCACCGTCGTCATGGCGGTTCTGGCGACCATCACCGGGACGCTGATCGGCGCGTTGATCGGCACCGCTTCCGCCTTCCTCGGCGGCCGCGCCGACGAGCTGATCATGCGTACCATCGATGCGGTCATGTCGATCCCGAGCTTGTTGTTTGCGCTACTGGTGGTCAACCTGCTCGGCTCCAGCACGGTCAACGCGCTGGTCGCTGTTGCTATCGCATTCGCGCCCGGCATGGCCCGGATCACCCGAAGCGTGGCGCTGTCGGTGCGCAAGCAGGATTATGTGAATGCGGCAATCGCCCGCGGCGAAAGCTCCGGCTACATCATCCGCCGCGAAATGCTGCCGAACGTGATCGCGCCGATCATCGTCGAGATGACCATTCGTGTGTCCTTTGCCGTGATGTTGTTTGCGACGCTCTCCTTCCTCGGTCTCGGCGCACAGCCGCCGGCTGCTGAATGGGGCCTGATGGTCTCGGAAGCCCGCCGCTACATGCATATGTCGGCTGGCATCCTGATCTGGCCGAGCGTGGCGATCGCCATCGTCGCCGTCGGCTTCAACCTTCTGGGCGACGGTCTCCGCGATGCCCTCAATCCGCGGACCTGAGGTGACACCCATGACAAATACCGAGAACAAGCCGGTGCTCTCCATCGAGAACTATTCGCTGGATTACGAGACCGCTAACGGCACGTTTCACGCGCTGAAAAACATCGATCTCGCCATCAACCGCGGCGAAATCCTCGGCCTCGTCGGCGAAAGCGGCTCAGGCAAGACCTCGCTCGCATGGTCGATCATGCGCTACCTGCCGAAAAATGCCCGTGAACCGGGCGGGCAAATCCTGCTCGGCGGCGACAACCTGCTGGATAAATCCGAACGGCAGATGGAGGCCATCCGCGGCCGGCGCATCAGCATGGTGTTTCAGGACCCGAGCACGTCACTCAACCCGACGCTGTCGCTCGGCACGCAGTTGGCCGAAGTTCTCATTCGCCACCGCGGCCTCACCCGCCAGCAGGCGTGGAAGGAAGGCGAGGAACGGCTGGCCCATGTGGGGCTGAAGACGCCGGCGCAGATGATGCACCGCATGCCGCATGAGGTTTCCGGTGGTGAAAAGCAGCGTGTCGTCATCGCGTCGGCCTTCGCCTGCAACCCGGAATGCATCATTTTCGACGAGCCGACCACGGCGCTCGACGTGATCACCTCACGGCAGATCCTCGATCTGTTCGTCGAGTTGCAGGCCGAGACGGGTGTCGCTTCGCTCTATATCTCGCATGATTTGGCGCTGGTTGCCCGCACGGCAAGCCGCGTGGCCGTGATCAAGCGTGGCGATATCGTCGAGCAGGGCACGGTCCGCGACATCTTCACCAATCCGCAGCAGGACTATACCCGCGAGCTGATCGACGCCGTTCCCGACCCGGCTCATCGTCTGGTGAAGGAGGATGTGGTCGTGGCCGAAAAGCCGCTGGTGAAGGTCGAGAATGTCAGCGTGCATTTCGGCCGCAAGTCGTTCCTCGCGGCACTGATCGGCAAGAAGACCGATCGTGTTACCGGCAATAACGCGATCAGCCTCAGCGTCAATCCGGGTGAGATTCTCGGCATCGTCGGCGAGAGCGGGTCGGGCAAGTCGACGCTTGCCAAGGCCATGACAGGCCTCAACCGGTTCGAAGGCAAGATCTGGTTCGACGGGCGTGAGATCAGGCATCTCGGCGATATGGACAATGCCTATCGCAAGGACGTGCAGATCATCTTCCAGCATCCGGATGCCTCGCTCAATCCGCGCCAGAAGATCTTTGAGATCCTCTCGCGGCCGCTGAAACTGTTCGGTGATGGGAGCGATCTCGAAAAGCAGGTCGGCGACATGCTGGAACAGGTGCGCCTGCCACGCACCCATGCCAACCGTTATCCGCACCAGCTTTCCGGTGGCGAGAAACAGCGTGTGGCAATTGCCCGTGCCTTTGCCTCGAAGCCGAAGCTGGTCATCTGCGACGAGATCACCTCGGCGCTCGACGTTTCGGTTCAGGCTTCCGTGGTGGAGCTTCTGCTCGAACTGCAGAAGGCGAGCGGCACGGCCTATCTGTTCATCACCCATGATCTCAACCTGATCCGCCAGATCGCCCACCGGATCGCCGTCATGTATCGCGGCGATCTGATCGAGGTGGTGAAGGCCGACGAGATCGATAGCCCTGACCGGGCCGACTATACCCGCCGGCTGATCGAAGCGGCGCCGCGCGCGGCGGCCCAATTTCAATGACCAATACAAGTGATACTGCATCAAGGAGCATGACAATGGACCCGAAGTCCCTCGTGGATCGGATCGACGAAAAGGCCTGCCTCGATTTCCTGTCGAAAATGGTCCAGCACAAGAGCCATTCGGAGACCGAAGGCGAGAAGGATCTCGCCCGCTGGATGGCCAAGGAACTCGAAAAGATCGGCGTCGAGGCCGAGCTTCAGGCGTTTGACGAAGGCCGCCGTTTCAACACGATCGGTCGCCTGAAAGGTGAGGGCGGCGGCAAGAGCCTGCTGTTCAACGGCCATCTCGACACCAACCCGGTGACCGAAGGCTGGACGGTCGATCCTTATGCCGGCCTGGTCGACGACAAGTTCATCTACGGCATCGGCGTGTCCAACATGAAGGCCGGTGATGCGGCCTATTTCTGCGCGGTAAAGACCCTGCTCGATGCCGGTGTCAAGCTGAAGGGCGATGTGGTCCTGACCTTCGTCGTCGGCGAATTGCAGGGCGGCGTAGGCACGCTGGCGGCGATCAGGAGCGGCGTGAAGGCCGACTATTTCATCAACAGCGAGCCGAGCGATCTCGTTGCCGTGACCATGCATGCGGCGGCACTCAGCTATGTGATCGAACTGACCGGCGACACGCGTCATTTGTCGAAGCGCGAGGAATCCGTCGATGCGATTGCAGCCGCCTGCGATATCATTCCGCGCATCAATGCGATGACCTTCAGCGGCGCCAAGAGCGATGAACATCGCTCGATCAATCGTGGCCATGTCGGCGTCGTTCATGGCGCGCTCGGCCGCGATTTTGCCGAATGGCGTCCGCCGCAGGTGGCCGATTTCGTCCGCCTGCGCGGTTCGCTGCGTTATGCGCCGGGCCAGACGCAGGAGAGCGTGCTGGCAGACGTCGAAGCTGAACTGCGCCTGCTCGAAGGCCGTTTCCCCGGGCTTCGGGCCAAGCTCGTTCCGGACATGATCGAAGGCCGCCCGCTGATGCCGCCTTTCGAGGTTTCGCCGGATAGCCGCATCGTCAAGTCGATCAATGCCGCTTACGAAGCCGTGCGCGGCGAAAAGCAGCCAACCGGTGCTATCACCCCCACGCGTTTCTACGGCACCGATGCTGGCCATCTCTATCATGAACTTGGCATGGAAGGCATCGTCTGCGGTCCGGGTGGCCGGTACAACACCATGCCGGACGAGCGCGTCGATATCATCGACTTCCTCGACATGATCCGCGTCTACATGCTGACCATCCTCGATATCTGCGAGGTGGCATAAGATGTTCTCCCGGGCGGAATATGATCGTCGTATCGCTCTCGCCCGGGACGCCATGGCGTCTTCTGGCGCCGATCTGCTTCTCGTCGACAGCGGCGAACTTCTCGCATGGCTGACGGGCTATACTGTCTCCGAAACCATGTATCGCGCGGCGTTCCTGCCGCGCGAAGGTGAAGCCTGGTTTTGTTTGCGTGCGCTCGATGAAGCCCCATGCCGGGAGAAGAGCTGGATTACCGATGTCGTCGGCTTTGCCGATACCGATGAAGCGCATTCGGCCGTTACCGCAAGCATCCGCGACCACGGTTTTGGCAGAGCGCGGATTGCTCTCGATACAAATTCCTACAGCATGAGTGCCGCCACTTTCATGCGGCTGCAGGCGCTTCTGCCCGAAGCCACTTTCGTGCCGATGCCCGGCCTGAGCGACAGCCTGCGCTGGGTGAAATCCGAGGAAGAGATTGCCGTTCTTGCCCAGGCATCCGAAATTGCCGATAAGGCGATGGCGGAGATCGCAAGACAGGCAAAGCCCGGCATGACGACGCGCGATGCAGCCGCCATTGCATCAGGTGTGTTCCTGCGCGAGGGCGCCGATACCGGTGAGGTCGGTCCGGTGGTCAAGGCCTCCGGCAGCCATGAGTTTCTTCACGGCGTGTTCAAGACCGAGGCGATCGAGGAGGGCGACGTGCTGCATGTCGAGCTCATTCCACGCGTCGGCAATTACGGCGCGCGGATGATGCGGCCGATCGTGGTGGGCAAGCCATCGGATGCGCTTACAGCCGCTGCCGGGAAGCTGATCGAGCTACAGGATCTGCAGATCGCTGCGATGAAACCCGGCGCTATCGCCAGCGATGTCGACGCGATCATGCGCAACGGCGCGCTCGATGCCGGCCTGCGGCCGGTCTACGACAATGTCACTGCCTATACGCTCGGTCTCTACACCCGGACCCCGCGTACCAGTGACTTTTCCGGCACCTTCCTGCCGACATCCGACTGGCCGCTGGAGGAAGGCATGGTCTTCCATCTCTATGCCACAGCGCAGGGCCTCGGCTTTAGTGAAACCGTGGTGGTCGCCAAGCAGGGCGGTATTCGCCTCACAAAGTCCCCACGCGTCATCATGCGCGCAACGGTCTGAAACACCGTCTCCGGCACCAGTTCCGATGTCTGCAACCTTGCCGGCGCCTCACCCGAGATGCTGGCGTTTTGCTGTGCAGATGTGGCGGCAGGTTGAAGACTGCCGGACCAACTAACTTTGTTTGCTTACATTTTGAGCGATGGTCGGCGAAGCCTAAAAAATGGCTTGACGGGCGTGAGAAAAATCCTCCAAGATGAACCAATAGACAATTGGTTCGACCAAATGGTGCGAGTTGACTGCAAACCCTAACGACAATTCCAACTTTGCGCTGGCGAGGCTTCGCGAGTTCATCCGCAATGAAGAGCTGGCGAAAGATGGCCGCCTGCCGACGGAAAGGGCGTTTGCGGAGACCTTGAATGTCGGCCGTCGGGCAGTCCGCCGTGCGCTGGAAGTCCTGGAGGCGGAGGGGCTGGTCTGGCGGCGTCAGGGAGCCGGAACCTTTCTGGGTGAAAAGCCGGATGGCTGGTCTGCTCAGGTCGATGAACTGGTTGCCGGTACCGACTTCATGGAAATCATGGAGGTTCGCCTTCGCATCGAGCCGCAGCTTGCGCAACTTGCGGCAATGCGTGCCAAGCCTTCCGAGATCGAGCGGATGCGCGCTCTCGCTGAAAAGACCGGCCAGAGCACGGATGCCGATTCCAAGGAGCTTTGGGACGGTTCGCTGCATCGCCAGATCGCCCAGAGCGCTGGCAACGGCCTGTTCTTGTCGATTTTCGACGTGGTCAACCGCGTTCGTCAGGACGAGGCATGGCAGTCCATCCGCGAACGCGCCCGGCGCACCGGAACCAATGGGCGAACCTCTTACGAACAGCACATGGCGATCGTCGATGCGATTGCCGCCCGGGATCCCGGGCGGGCGGGCGAAGCCATGCGCCAGCACCTTCTGATGCACCAGGAGCGCCTGATCCGCGCCACCTCACTTGAGTTTCTCGACGACACTGCTTCGGCGGTGTCGTCGTCCGATACGGAGGAAACCGACGGAGGCGACATCAGCGCCGCCTCGTGATCCGCCGACTGAAGACCGCCTGGCCCGTCGGGCCGGCCAACAAGAAAAATAACGTCAAAGATAGTCAGACCAGAGGATAGAACATGAAGAGAATTACCGCTTTGAGTGCGGCGCTGCTCGCCAGTGCCTTGATGGCCATGCCGGCCATGTCGTCTGAACTACGCATCGGTCTCAACGACGACGCGGACGTGCTGGATCCTGCCCAGTCGCGCACCTTTGTCGGCCGCATCGTCTATACCGCGATGTGCGACAAGCTTGTCGATATCGACCAGGACATGAAGGTCGTCCCGCAGCTCGCCACCGAATGGGCCTGGTCCGAAGAGGGCAAGGTTTTGACGATGAAGATCCGTGATGGCGTCAAGTTCCATGACGGCGAAGTGCTCGATGCTGCAGCCGTTGTCGCCACCATCGAACGCAACATGACGCTGCCGGAATCGCGCCGCAAGAGCGAGCTTTCCTCGGTCGCCAAGGTCGAGGCAACCGGTCCGCTGGAAGTCAAGTTCACCTTGAAATCCGCTGACGTGACGCTGCTTGCCCAGCTCTCCGATCGCGCCGGCATGATCGTTGCGCCGAAGGCTGCCAAGGAACTCGGCGCCAATTTCGGCTCCAAGCCGGTTTGCGCCGGCCCGTTCAAGTTCGTCGAGCGTATCCAGCAGGATCGTATTGTGCTGGAAAAATTCGCCGACTACTGGGACAAGGATAAGGTTCTGGTCGACAAGGTGACCTACCTGCCGATCCCCGACACGACCGTGAAGCTCGCCAACCTGCGTTCGGGCGATCTCGACATGGCCGAGCGTATTTCCGCTTCCGACGCGGAATCGGTGAAGAACGACGCGAACCTCACCTATGCCGACGTCATCGGTCCGGGTTACATGGCGATGTATGTCAACATCGGCAACGGCCCGCGTGCGGACAATCCGCTGGGCAAGGACAAGCGCCTGCGCCAGGCATTTTCGCTGGCGATCGATCGCGAAGCAATCGGCCAGATCGTTTTCGAAGGCACGTCCAAGGCCGGCAACCAGCCGTTCCCGCCGTCGAGTCCCTGGTTCGACAAGGATATCCCGGTTCCGGCCCGCGATATAGAAAAGGCCAAGCAGCTGATGAAGGAAGCGGGCTATGAGAAGCTCGATATCGAACTGCAGCACGCCAACAATACCACCCAGACGCAGATGATGCAGGTCATCCAGTCGATGGTGGCAGAAGCCGGCTTCAATGTCACGCTGAAGGCAACCGAATTCGCCACGCTTCTTTCCGAACAGACCGCCGGCAACTATCAGCTGTCGCGTTCGGACTGGTCCGGCCGTATCGATCCGGATGGCAATATTCACCAGTTCGTCACCTGCAAGGGCGGCATTAACGACGTGAAATATTGCAACCCGAAGGTCGACGAGCTGCTCAACGCGGCCCGCGCCTCAACCGATGACGCTGTCCGCAAGGAAAAGTATGATGCGGCCATGACGATCCTCGATGAGGACATGCCGATCATCTACCTCGGCCACCAGCCTTATGCCTACGCCCTTTCCAAGAAGGTCAAGGGCTGGGCTCCGTCGCCGGACGGCATGATCCGTCTGCTCGGCGTCAGCAAGGACTGATCGCCGATTTCAGAAAGGCAGCCGCACGGGGACATTCCTCGTGCGGCGCCCACACTGACCATACCGAGACCTAGCCTGAACGAGGGCGATGCCATGCCTGTTTACATCGGCAAGCGACTGCTGGTCGCGATCCCGACGCTGCTGATCATTTCGATCTTCGTCTTTTCATTGCAGAAGCTTTTGCCCGGTGACCCGGTTCTGGCCATGGCCGGTGAAGAGCGCGATCCGGCTACGATCGAATTCCTGCGCGAGAAATATCGTCTCAACGATCCGATGCCGATTCAGTACCTGAACTGGCTGGGCGGCGTTGTGACAGGCGATTTCGGCATTTCGCTCAGAACCAACCAGCCGGTGCTGGAACTGATCGGACAGAAACTGCCGGTCACCATTCAGCTTGCCGTCATGGCGATGTTCTTCGCGATGATCTTCGGCATCCCGATCGGTATTCTGGCTGCGGTGAAGAAGAATACCTGGATCGACTACACCGCCAATATCGTGGCGCTTTCCGGCCTCTCCATCCCGAATTTCTGGCTCGGTATCATGCTGATCCTGCTCGTCTCGGTGCAGCTCGGATGGCTTCCGGCTTCCGGTTACGAGTCGATCTTCGTCGATCCGGTCCGTTCCATCCAGACGATGATCATGCCGGCCTTCGTCCTCGGAAATGCGCTAGCCGCGACGCTGATGCGCCATACCCGCTCGGCCATGGTCGCGGTTTTGAGCTCCGACTATATCCGCACCGCCCGCGCCAAAGGGCTGTCGCCACGCGAGATCATCCTGTCGCACAGTTTCCGCAATGCACTTCTGCCGGTCATCACACTTCTGGCGCTGCTCTTCGGCGAGCTGCTTGCGGGTGCCGTCCTGACCGAACAGATTTTCACCATTCCGGGCTTTGGCAAGATGACCGTCGATGCCGTGTTCACCCGCGATTATGCCGTCGTCCAGGGTATCGTGCTCTGCACCGCCGTCGGCTTCATCCTGATGAACCTTCTCGCCGACATTGCCTATGTCCTGCTCAATCCGCGCCTCAGGGCGACTATCTGAGGACGACGATATGACCTCCATCAACTCCACCATCTCCATCCCTGCCAAGCGACAAGAGAGCCGCGCCTGGAAGAAGATGAAGCGCAACAGGTCGGCCCTTGCCGGCCTGATCATCGTGCTTTTCTTCGCCATTCTTGCCATCGCTGCTCCGATCCTGCCGATCGCCGATCCAATTGCCACAAGCTGGGGCGCGATCCGCAAGGCACCATCCGCCGCCCACTGGCTCGGCACCGACGATCTCGGACGCGACATTCTCTCGCGGATGATCTACGGCGCGCAGGCCTCGCTGATGGCTGGTGTCGTCTCGGTTTTGATCGCCGTAGTGATCGGTGTGCCCTTTGGCCTGATCGCCGGATATTTCGGCGGCTGGGTCGACATGGTGATCTCGCGTGTCACCGAGGCTCTGCTTGCCATGCCCTTTCTCATCATGGCGATCGCGCTTGCCGCCTTTCTCGGCCCGAGCCTGACCAATGCGATGATCGCCATCGGTCTTTCGGCCATGCCGATCTTCGTGCGGCTGACCCGCGGCCAGGTGCTTGCGGTCAAGACGGAGGACTATGTCGAGGGCGCTCGTTCGATCGGCCTGAACCATTTCGACATCATGACCCGCTATATCCTGCCCAATGTCTTTGCCCCGATCATCGTTCAGGCAACGCTTACGGTGGCGACCGCGATCATCGCGGAAGCAAGCCTTTCTTTCCTCGGGCTGGGCCAGCAGGCGCCAGCACCAAGCTGGGGTTCGATGCTCAACACCGCCAAGAACTTTCTGAGCCAGGCACCGTGGATGACCATGTGGCCTGGTATCGCAATCTTCCTCGTCGTCATCGGGTTCAATCTGCTGGGCGACGGCCTGCGCGACGCACTCGATCCTCGCGAAGCCTAAGACTGGGCGAAGCCTGAAATCTCATAGGGAATTCCAAGAATGTCCGATTTTACCACTCGCCCCGAAATCCTCGGCACCTTCGGCGTCGTTACCTCCACGCATTGGATCGCATCCGCCGTCGGCATGGCCATACTCGAAAAGGGCGGCAATGCCTTTGACGCCGCTGTTGCCACCGGCTTCGTTCTGCAGATCGTCGAGCCGCATCTCTGCGGCCCGGGCGGCGATATGCCGGCTGTCTTTTATTCCAAGAAGACCGGCAGGGTCGAAGTCATCTGCGCACAGGGCCCGGCTCCGGCCGGCGCTACGATCGAGCATTACACGTCGGAAGGTCTCAAACTGATTCCGGGCGATGGTCTGCTGGCCACCGTCATCCCCGGCGCCTTCGATGGCTGGATGCTGATGCTGCGCGACTACGGCACGATGAGCGTGCGCGAGGTGCTGGAGCCGGCGATCTATTACGCCGAATACGGCCACCCGACGCTGCCGCGCGTGTCGAATACGATCAAGGGCCTTGCCGATTTCTTCAAGAAGGAATGGCCGACCTCCTACGAAACCTGGCTACCGGGTGGTTCGGCACCGGAAGCACATGCCAATTTCAAGAACCCGGTCTTGGCCGAGACCTACAAGCGCATCATCGCGGAATCGGAAGCCAGGACCGGCCGCGAAAATCAGGTCGAGGCGGCGCGTGACGCCTTCTATCGCGGCTTCGTGGCGAAAGCGATCGATAGCTACCTCAAGACCGCCGAAGTCATGGATGCGAGCGGTTCCAAGCACAAGGGTGTCTTGACGGCTGAAGACATGGCGAACTGGAGCGCCACCGTCGAAGCACCGCAGACGCTGGATTACCAGGACTGGACGATCGCCAAGACGCCGGCCTGGGGGCAGGGGCCGGTGCTTCTTCAGTCGCTCGCGCTCTTGAAGGGTTTTGATCTTGCCGCCATGGACCCGTCTGGCCCGGATTTCGTCCATACGGTGGTCGAGGCGATGAAACTCGCCTTCGCCGACCGAGAGGTCTATTACGGCGATCCGGAATTTGGTCAGATCCCGACCGAATATCTTCTCTCGGAAGGCTATAATGCCGAGCGACGCAAGCTGATCGGCTCGACGGCTTCGCTCGACCTTCGCCCGGGTACAGTGCCGGGTTACGAGCATCAGGTCGACGCGACCATGGCGATGCTGGCCGAGATGAGCGGCACGGGCACAGTTTACGAGCCGACCATGTCGCACCTGACCGAAAAGCGTGGCGATACCGTCCATATCGACGTCATCGACCGCTGGGGCAACATGGTCTCGACCACGCCGTCGGGCGGCTGGCTGCAGTCCTCGCCGATCGTGCCGGGGCTCGGTTTCGCGCTGAATTCCCGCGCCCAGATGTTCTGGTTGAAGGACGGCCTGCCGACTTCGCTTGCACCGGGCAAGCGTCCGCGCACGACGCTGACCCCGTCGCTGGCGCTGCATCAGGGCAAGCCCTCTATGGTTTTCGGCACGCCGGGCGGCGACCAGCAGGACCAATGGCAGCTGCCTTTCTTCCTGCGGTATGCCCATCACGGCAAGAACCTGCAGGCGGCGATCGACATGCCGCTCTTCCACACGTCCCATTTCCCGGGCTCTTTCTATCCGCGCACCAGCTCGCCGGGCGAGATCATGGTGGAAAGCACAATCGGCGAAGCAACGCTCGAAGAACTCCGCCGCCGCGGCCACAAGGTCAAGGTTGCCGACGCGTGGTCGGTCGGTCGCCTGACAGCCGCCCGCCGCGATGCCGATGGCCTGCTGCGGGCTGCCGCAACTCCGCGCCTGATGCAGGCCTATGCGATAGGACGCTGACACCATGACCACAACCACCCCCGTCCTCTCGGTCAAAAACCTCTCGACCTCTTTCCTCGTCGATGGAGAATGGAAGAGCGTTGTCCGCAACATGTCCTTCGATGTTGCGCCGGGTGAAACCGTTGCCATCGTCGGCGAGAGCGGTTCCGGCAAGTCCGTCACTTCGCTGTCGCTGATGCGTCTTCTGGCTCCGGCAACCAGCCGCATAGAAGGTGAGGTCATGCTGAATGGCCGCAACCTGCTTGGACTGTCCGAAAAGGAGATGCGGGCGGTGCGCGGCAATGAGGTCTCGATGATCTTTCAGGAGCCGATGACCTCGCTCAACCCGATCTTTACCATCGGAAGGCAGATCTCTGAGGTGCTGGTCAGACACAAGGCGATGTCGAAGACCGAAGCCCGTGCCGAGACGATCCGGCTGCTCGAGAAGGTTCGCATCCCCAATGCTGCCGGCCGTTTCGATGAATATCCGCACCAGTTTTCCGGCGGCATGCGCCAGCGTGTGATGATCGCCATGGCGCTCGCCTCGCGGCCGAAGCTGCTGATCGCAGACGAGCCGACGACCGCACTCGACGTGACCATTCAGGGGCAGATCCTCGACCTGTTTAAGGTGCTGCAGGAAGAGGAGGGCATGTCCGTCTTGTTCATAACCCATGACATGGGTGTCGTTGCAGAAATCGCCGACCGCACCATCGTCATGTTCCGCGGCGACGAGGTCGAGACCGGCCCGACCGAGGAGATTTTCCACCGCGGCAAGCACCCGTACACGCGGGCACTTCTCTCTGCTGTTCCGAAGCTCGGCTCGATGCAGGGGCACGACTGGCCGACACGGTTCCCGGTTCTTGACGCCGAGACGGGTAAACCGGCCGAACCGGTAGAGGTGGCCGATACCGTCGTCCTGTCGAAGCGTCCGGTTCTGGAGGTGAAGAACCTCGTCACCCGTTTCCCGATCCGTTCCGGCCTCTGGTCGCGTCAGACGGGTGCCGTCCATGCGGTCGAAAACGTCTCCTTCGATCTCTTCCAGGGCGAAACCCTGTCACTGGTCGGCGAATCCGGCTGCGGCAAGTCGACGACGGGTCGTTCTATCATGCGTCTCGTCGAACCGACCGGAGGTGATGTTGCGCTCGACGGTTATGACGTCATGCGGCTCGACACGATGGGTCTGCGGCAGATGCGCAAGTCGGTACAGATGATCTTCCAGGATCCGTTCTCCTCGCTCAATCCGCGCATGACGGTGGGCACGGCGATCTCCGAACCCTTCATCAAACATCGTCTGGGCACGGCAAAACAGGCGAAGGAAAAGACGGCGGATCTACTCGAAAAAGTCGGTCTCTCCGCCGATATGGCGAGCCGTTATCCGCATGAGTTCTCCGGTGGCCAGCGCCAGCGTATCGCGATCGCCCGCGCGCTGGCTCTCGACCCGAAGGTGATCGTCGCCGACGAAAGCGTCTCGGCGCTCGACGTTTCGATCAAGGCACAGGTCTGTAACCTGCTTCTCGATCTGCAGCAGAGCCTCAGCCTCGCCTTCCTTTTCATCAGCCACGACATGGCCGTGGTCGAGCGGGTCAGCCATCGCGTTGCGGTAATGTATCTGGGCGAGATTGTCGAAATCGGGCCGCGTGCGGCCGTCTTCGACAACCCGCAGCATCCCTACACGAAAAAGCTGATGTCCGCAGTTCCTGTGCCTGACCCAGCACGACGGGGCATCCGTCGCGGCATTTCCAACGACGAGCTGAAAAGCCCGGTGCGGGCAATGGGTTATGAGCCGCCGAAGCGGGAATACAAGGAAGTGTCACCCGGACATGTGGTACAGATCGGCTGATCCAGCCGATCTGATTATGGCAGACGATGCGGATCAGGAGGCCGCGAGCCTCCATCCGTCCCGTCTGGTCTCGCTGTCAGACCGATGCCTTTGATTGCAGCATTTGCCAGGATTCGTAGGCCGAAATGACGGTTTCCATCTGTGCCGTGTGGCCGGTGATGAAATCGTTGCCGTAGATCGTCTCGTCCGGATATTCGGTGATCAAAGTCAGCGGCACGGTGTGGCGGTCGTCGATCGATGACAGGCAGGGGAAACCGTTAATGATGCGGAACCCGGTTTCGCCGGCATGGGTCTCATAAAGCGCGATCTGGCGGTTGTTGTAGTCGAGAATGCCGGGGATCGCGCCGAGATGGCGGGTGACGTGGTCGAGCATCGCTTCGGCTTGTTCCGTCCAGCCGGCGTGATGGCGCATCACGAGGAAAAAGCCTTTCGGCAACGTCCACATGGCGAAATTGCGTGGCACGTAACCGGAAAGCGGCCGGGTCCATTCATGTGACGGGTAACCGTGCAGGTTCACGTGCAGCTTTGCGCCGCTGAGGTCCTGTGCCGTGAAGCGGATCGCCTTCTCGTTCAGGTGTTCGCCGGAATTTTCGCGGGTGCGGTATTCCAGATCGTCACCCAGAGCCGTGTAACGGGCGGCATGGTGCATGTGGCGCGGATTATCGACGCGCAGACGCTGGTGCAGCGCGTAGCCATCCGGATTTTCCAGCGGCGAAATGGTGAAATGCGCGTTGGCGCGTTCTTTCAGCACGCGTGCGGCGCGGATGGCGCCGACGATGCCGGTCGTTTCGTTCGGATGCTGGCCGCCGCTGATCATGACGGCCGCTTCGCTGCCCTTGATGTAACGGGCGACAAGAACGCGGCCGGAACGGGAATTGGCCGAAAACTCTTCGCCACCGATTTCGGCCAGCAGCTTGGCCATCTGAGCCGCTGCCGGCGGTTCAATCGCGTTATCGATCGCCTGTTCCTTGCCGTCGAGGAAACCGGTCGTCAGAGACCGGGTTTCGACGCGGATGCCGATCTCGCCAGCACTCTGAATGATTTCCGGCACGATCTGACCGGGCTTCAAGCCACGGTCGCCGAGCGGGCGGCCGGATTTCTTCTGGAAAAATTCCAGCAGCGAGAAGTAGAAATCCTCGTGAAGGGCTTCGCGCAGGCTGACGACTTCGTCGCCGACCGGCAGGTCCATGTCTTCGGCTGGGTGCGCGACGCGAATGTTCAGCTCTTCGAAATAGGGTTCGGTGGCACCCCAGTCGTAACCGGCAACCGCTTCGATGGCGCCGTGGAAGAGGCGCTCGTAATCGGTTTCCAGACGCTCGCCGGTCGTATCGCCTTCGGCGCGATACCAGCCGGTTGGCGAGACATTGGTTTCGCCTACGACATCTTCGTGGACGCGGTTCGGCACGAGAATTTTCAGCGTTTCGCTCTGGCCATTGCGGGTCAGCGTCACGTCGTAAAAGAACTCACCGTCCTCGCGGGCAATGAATTCGATCTTCGCGTCACCAACGAGCGATGCAAGCGGATAAGCTTCGAGGCGGAAACGGTTTGCCGGGGCATTGGCATGTACCGGATAACGCACCTCGATTTCCGTCACGCCGGTAAGGTCGATCTCTTCCAGAAAGGTGAAGAGAAGCGGCTTGTAGGCGCTGCGGATGCGGGCGGTGATGCCGTTGTCCTTCAGCGCCTGCTCGGTGGCACGGCGGCTTTTTGTATCGTCAAATGTCCAGGCTTCGAAAGCGAGGCCCGGCTTGGCACCGGTGACCAGAGTTTCAAGAGTACGCTCGATTGAAGTCTCGAATATCGTGGTCATGGTGTCATGCCTTGCTGTGTATCGAAGTGTTTATCTTGAGGTGCGACCGGTCGGGTCGAGGCTGTCGCGCAGCCAGTCGCCGAGCAGGTTGAGGCCAAGCACGGTGAGCAAGATGGCGAGGCCCGGGAAGACGCTGACCCACCATGCGGTCTGCAGATAGGTGCGGCCGTCGGCCAGCATGCCGCCCCAGCTCGGAATGGTCGGATCAACGCCGAGGCCGAGGAAGGTCAGGCTGCTTTCAAGCAGGATGTTGTTGGCGACGTTGAGCGTCATCAGCACGATTACCGGGCCGATCAGGTTCGGCAGAAGATGCTGGAAGATGATGCGCCAGTCCTTCACGCCGATGGCACGCGCCGAAAGGATGAATTCACGCTCGCGCAGCGTCAGGACGGAGCCGCGCACGAGGCGGGCATATTGCACCCATTGCGACACGATCAGCAGGATGATCGTGTTCGTCAGGCTGCCGCCGACGATGGCGATGAAGGTGATTGCGAGAAGGATGAACGGCATGGCGAGCTGCAGGTCGGCAAAACGCATGACCAGCATGTCCCAGAAGCCGCGATAGTAACCGGCGATCAGGCCGACCACCACGCCGAGGATGACGGCGCCGATGACGGAGGTGAAACCGACCAGAAGCGAGATCTTGCCGCCGGCAACGACACGGGCCAGCACGTCACGCCCAAGCGGATCGGTGCCGAACGGATGCGCCGCTGACGCAAAGGGCTTTGCCAGACGTGCCATCAGGTCGATCTTGTCTGCGCCACCGGGAAACAGCAGGTCGGAGAACAGCACGGCGAGGCAGATGATGATGGTCAGTGCTGCACCGAGAATAAATTCCAGGTTCGCGAAGCGCGACAGGCGGGAGGTTTTGGAAGCCATGGTCGGTTACTCCGTGCGGATGCGCGGGTCGACGAGGCCATAGGCGATGTCGACCAAAAGGTTGATGCCGACGATCATCAGCGACAGAACGGTGATGACGGCCTGGAGCACCGGGAAATCGCGTGCGCCAACGGCATCGAAGGCTAGCGTACCCATGCCCGGCCAGTTGAAGACGCGCTCGATGACGACGATGCCGCCAAGCAGGCCCCCGAATTGCAGGCCGAAATAGGTGATCAGCGGAATGGCGCAGTTGCGCAGCGCGTGCTTGTAGAGAACCTTGCTTTCGGAAAGCCCCTTGGCACGGGCCACCATGATATATTGTGATTGCAGGGTTTCCAGCATCGACGTGCGCACGAGGCGGACATTGGTCGCTGTCAGGATGACGCCCATGGTGACAGCCGGCATGACATAGCTTGCCCAGCCAGACATGCCGCTTGGCGGTAGCCAGCCGAGCGTGATGGCGAAAAGTAGGACCAGCATGGTTGCCAGCCAGAAATTCGGGAAGGACAGGCCAATTAGCGAGAAGATACGGATCGCCTGGTCAGCGGCCTTGCCGCGCGAGGTGGCGGCCTTGATGCCGAGTGGGATAGACAGCGCGATCGACACGAACATCGAGATGAAGGCGAGCAGCAGCGTGGCGGGCAGGGCGTGGCCGATCAGCAGTGAGACAGAGGTGCCGCCGGAGAAGCTGCGACCGAAATCGAGCGTGACCAGACCGTTGAGGAAGTTGAGATATTGCACGAAGAACGGCTGGTCGGTGCCGAGCGCTGCACGAATGCGCGCAAGATCGTCCTCCGTCATGCTGCCACCGCCCTGAAACATCGTCACTGCCGGATCACCGGTCAGGCGAATGGCGAAGGAGACAACGAGAGTGATGGCGATAACGACGAAGATCGCCTGTAGCAGTCGCTTAATGAGGAAACCGGCCAAGTTCTAGTTCCTAAAAGAGAAGTTCAGCTTCGCCCGCAACGCGGGCGAAGCGATTTGACAGAAAAATCGCCGCGAAGATTATTCGACGGTGACGTCGGTCAGCTTCATGCGGTTGTCCGGAGGCGCGATGAAGCCCTTGACCCGCTTATTGATGCCGAAGATCGCGTTGGTGTTGTAGAGCGGCAGCTCAAGGGCGCGTTCGGATGCATAGGCACCGACTTCCTTGAGGATCTTTTCGCGCTCGGCACGGTCGGTCAGCGGGCGCTGCGATTCCAGCAGCTTGTCCAGCTTTTCGTCCTTGTCGTAGGGGTTCCACTTTTCGCCCGAGTGGTACATCGAATACGCCGTGTTGTCGTAATCGAAGGTCCAGCCGCCCCATTTCTGCTGGAACATCGCGCCGGTCTTGCCCTGCGGGATGATGTCGTTCAGCAGAACGTTGGTTTCGTAAGGTTTGATCGTGGCGGTGATGCCAACCATCGACAGATAGCTGGAAATAACCTGCGCAACTTCGTTCATCGTCGCGTCATTGCCGCGGATGTCGATCTGCAGCGTCGCACCAGCCTTTACGCCGGCTTCCGCCAGTAGCTTCTTCGCACCTGCCGGATCATACGGGATCGCCTTCAGGTCCGGATCGAAACCGAAGGAAAGCGCGCTCTGGAAGCTGGTGATCTCGGAGGCCTGGCCGGCGAGGATCGACTTAACGATCGTGCCGCGATCGACGGCCATGATGATCGCTTTGCGCACCTTCGGATCGGCGGTGATGCCGTCACGGGTGTTGAAACGCAGCGCATCGACGGACGGGCCGGGAACGGAAACGATCTCAAGCTTGTCGTCGCCCTGGATGACCGGCAGCATGCCGATCGGAATGGTCGGCGGGATGACGAGATCGACGCGGCCGGCCTGCAGTTCGGCAACCGCGGTCGCTGGCTCTGAGATGAAGCGGTATTCGAGTTCCGACAGCTTCGGCGCCCCGCCCCAGTAATCCGGGTTGGCCTGAAGCTTGATGTCGACCTTCGGCTGATAGGAGACAAACTTGAATGGGCCTGTTCCAACCGGGTTAAGGTTGAAATTGTCCTCACCCTTTTCGGTGATGTATTTCGGCGGAACGATCATCGCGCCGTAACCGGCGAGCTTGGTCAAGAGGACCGGATCCGGCGCCTTCAGCTTCAGGTCGACCGTGTAATCGTCGATGATGTCAACGCTTTCGATGGCGATATAGTTGGAACGCTGCGGGCCCTTGGCACCCTGTTCGCCGAGAAGGCGCTCGAAGGTGAACTTGACCGCGGCGGCGTTAAAGTCTTCGCCGTTATGGAATTTCACGCCCTGGCGCAGCTTGAAGCGTATGCGCTTGCCTTCGTCCAGTTCTTCCCAGCTCTCGGCAAGACCGGGAACGAGCTTGAGGTCGGGACCGCGATAGGTCAGGCCGTCAAAGATATTTGTGGCAACCGCCGCCCACTGAACAAGGAACGTGTCGATCGGATCCCAACTGCCCGGATCCTGCGGCGACGAGATGGTCATCTTGCCTGCGGCAAAGGCCGGGGCGGCGGAAAGTGCGGTGCCGGCGAGAGCGAAAGCTACGAACGCCGACGCCAGTCCCCTTTTGAACGTTGTCATTACCTGTTCCTCTTCAGATGCTTGCGATTGTGTCGCGGTTTGTGATCCGGGTTTCTTCAGGCGCTTTTGGCGATGAAATGACCCGGATTGATTTCCTCGTGGGAAAGAATGGCCGGCTCGTCTCCGACGCGACGGACGGGATTTGGAATTTCGCCCTCAATCAGCGCCGTGTTTCGCGACGCCGTCGGATCGGCAACCGGAACGGCGGAGAGAAGGCGGCGCGTATAATCGTGGCTCGGGTTTTCGAACACCTGACGGCGCGAACCCATTTCCATGATCTGGCCGAGATAAAGCACGGCGACGCGATGGCTCATCTTTTCGACAACGGCCATGTCATGACTGATGAACAGATAGGCGAGGCCACGCTCTGCCTGAAGGTCCATGAACAGGTTGATGATCTGCGCCTGGATCGACACGTCGAGTGCCGACAGTGCTTCGTCGGCGATGATCAGCTTGGGATCGGACGCAAGCGCACGGGCGATGCAGACACGCTGGCGCTGGCCGCCGGAGAATTCGTGCGGGTAACGCGAGGCGACATTCGAAGGTAGGCCGACCCGCTCCAGCAGTTCATCGACGCGGCGTTTGACTGCCTTGCTATCGTTGATCAGGCCATGGGTGTTGATCGGTTCGGCGATCGAGAAGCCGACCGTCTTGCGCGGATCGAGCGAGGCGAACGGGTCCTGGAAGATATACTGCACTTCCTGACGCATGCGAAAACGCTCGGCGGCGGACATGGACGAATAGGTGCGGCCATTGAAGGCGATCTCGCCGCCCATGGACGACTGCAGCTGCTGGATCGTGCGGCCGATCGTCGACTTGCCGGACCCGCTCTCGCCCACCAGTGCCAGCGTTTCGCCCGGATGGATGTCGAAGGAAACCTTCTGCACGGCGCTGCAGCGATGGGTGGCCTTGCCGAACAGGTTCTTCTTGATGTCGAAACGAACGAACAGGTCCTTGACCGACAGAAGCGGCTTTTCGTTGTATTTCGCGGTGTCCTGCACGCGCTCTACACCGACCACGGTCGGTTCGCCATCCTGAAGAACGGTGAGCGGCATGCGCTTCGGGAAATCTTCGCCGGACATGCTGCCGAGGCGAGGCACGGCGGAGAGAAGCGTGCGGGTATAGGGATGCTGCGGGTTGGCGAAAATCTCGTTGACCGGACCTTCCTCGACCTTCTGGCCCTTCCACATGACGACGACATGGTCGGCCATTTCTGCAACCACGCCCATGTCATGGGTGATGAAGACCATGCCCATGCCGAGTGTCTTCTGCAGGTCGCGCATGATGTTGAGGATTTGCGCCTGAATGGTCACGTCGAGCGCGGTGGTCGGCTCGTCGGCGATTAGCAGCTTTGGGCGGCAGGCAAGCGCCATGGCGATCATCACGCGCTGGCGCATGCCGCCCGAAAGCTGGTGCGGGAAACGGTGAAGAAGCTGGGCTGAATCCGGCAGGCGCACCATGTCGAGCAGGCGCTGGGCCTCCGTCATGGCGGCTGATTTGCCGAGCTTTTCATGCAGCATCAGCACTTCGCAGATCTGGTCGCCGATGGTGAAGACCGGGTTGAGCGAGGTCATCGGCTCCTGGAAGATCATGGCGATCTCCTTGCCGCGGATCGACCGCATCTCCTTCTGGGACGCCTTCAGCAGATCCTTGTCGTTGAACATGATGCGGCCGCTCGCGTATTTCGCGCCCATCATGTCGGCAAGTCGCATGGTCGACAGCGAGGTGACCGACTTGCCCGAACCGGATTCTCCGACGACGGCAACGGTCTGGCCGGCCTCGACCGTAAACGACAGATCGTCGACGACACGGCTGGAGCCGAATTCGACGCTCAGATTTTCGACCGACAGAAGCGGTTTGATGGTTTCGCTCGTGGTCATGTCCGTGTCTCCGGCTTGGCCTGTTCGGTCGTTGAAGGTTTGCCGCTATCAATGCGGGCGATGACGGCGCCTGCCGTCTGTGATGAACCTGCTTCAGCAAGGATGGTGATGGTGCCGGAAACCGATGCGGTGACCGCCGTTTCCATCTTCATCACGTCCATCATTGCCAGAACTTCACCTTTTTCTACAAGTGCGCCATCGGAAACATTCCAGTGAACGAGAAGGCCGGGCACGGGTGCAATCACCGCACCCGCATCGTTCTCTTGGTTCTTCTTGTCGCTGTTCGAGGTTGCCGAAAGTGGTCCGAGCAAGCGCAGGAAGGCATCCGGAATACCGATTTCCACACGCTTGCCGTCGATTTCGACATGGCCGCGCAGAAGGCTGGCGCTCGATGCCGGGGCAGGGCGGCTGGCGGCCTCTAGCGTTTCGGCAAAGTCGGTTTCGATCCAGCGCGTGTGAACGCGGAAATTTTTGGCGAAATCGTCATGCGCGATGACGGCGCGGTGGAAGGGCAGCACGGACGGCACGCCCTCAATGGTGAATTCGCTTAAGGCACGGCGCGAGCGGGCGATCGCCTGCTCGCGGGTCGCGCCCCATACGATCAGCTTGGCCGAAAGGGAATCGAACATCGGCGGAATGGCCGAGCCGGAAACGACGCCGGAATCCAGACGCACGCCGGGGCCGGAAGGTGCGGCAAATCTGGAAATCTCGCCGGCAGACGGCAAAAAGCCACGGCCGGGATCTTCCATGTTGATACGGAACTCGATGGCATGGCCGCGGGGTTCCGGCATCGTCGTTACGCTGAGCGGCAGACCTTCTGCGATGCGGAACTGCTCGATGACGAGGTCGAGGCCGGTCGTTTCTTCCGTCACCGGATGTTCCACCTGCAGGCGGGTGTTGACCTCGAGGAAGGAAATCACGCCATCGGCGCTGAGCAGGAATTCCACCGTTCCGGCGCCGGTGTAACCGGCTTCAGCGCAGATATCGCGCGCAGCCGAATGGATTTTTTGGCGCTGTTCATCGGAGAGGAAAGGCGCAGGTGCTTCCTCGACAAGTTTCTGGTTGCGCCGCTGCAACGAGCAATCGCGGGTCCCCACCACCAGAACATTGCCGAGACGGTCCGCCAGAACCTGCGCCTCGATATGCCGCGGGCGGTCGAGAAACTGCTCGACATAACATTCACCGCGACCGAAGGCGGCCACCGCTTCACGCGTGGCCGATGAAAACAGCTCCTCGACCTCGCCGAGTTCGCGGGCGATCTTCAAGCCGCGACCACCACCGCCATGGGCTGCCTTGATGGCGATCGGCAGGCCGAATTTCTTTGCGAAGGCCAGAGCCTCGGCGGGCGAGGAAATCGCGCCATCGGAACCGGCAACCAGAGGCGCGCCGACCTTCTGGGCAATCGCACGCGCCTTCAGCTTGTCGCCGAGTGCCTCGATCACCTTCGGATCGGGGCCGATCCAGATGAGGCCGGCATCGATGACAGCTTGCGCAAACTCGCTGCGTTCCGAGAGAAAACCGTAACCGGGATGCACGGCATCGGCGCCCGAGCGCTTCGCAATGGCGATCAGCTTGTCGATATCGAGATAGCTGTCCTTGGCGGTCACGCCGTTCAGCGCATAGGCCTCATCGGCCAAGTCTGTGAACAGCGCGTCCGCATCGGCATCGGCGTAAACGGCGACCGAGGTCAGGCCGTAATCCTTGCAGGCCCGGATGATCCGCACCGCGATCTCGCCGCGGTTTGCTATCAGAACCTTTTTCATGGGCATTTTCCTGGAATGAAACGGGGCGCGAAGCGGCTCACCGCGTTGAAGCGGATCTTTGCGCCGACAGGTATCTGGCCGGCGAGATCGAGATGATGGCCGGCGACATTGGCGATGACCGGATAACCGCCGGTCAGCGGATGATCGGCAAGGAACAGCACGGGCTGGCCGCTGGCCGGAACCTGAAGCGCGCCGCGTACGGTGGCCTCGCTCGGTAGCTCGCTGTGGTTGGACCGTTCGAGAGCATCGCCCGACAGCCGGATACCGACGCGGCTGGACTGCGGCGTGACCGACCATTCCTGGGTGAGGAAGCTTTCGACGGCGGAGTCGCTAAACCAGTCGGTGCGTGGGCCCATCACGACGTCGAGCACAATGGTTTCGGTGGCGGACGGCAGGGCAAAGGCAGGCTCTTCCAATGAAACGAATGTGTTTGCCGGTGCGGTCCGAATGTTGACGATATCACCGACAGCCGGGGCGGCAGGGCCGATCTGCGCCAGCGTGTCTGTCGCCGTGCTGGAAAGCACCGGCGCAACATCAAATCCGTCGCACAACGCCAGATAGGAGCGCATGCCGCTTTCCGGCGTGCCAAGCGAAACGACGTCGCCGTCATCGAGCGCGATGGCTGTGTGGTGCAGGCCCGAGATTTTGCTGCCGTCAGCGCCGGTGATCGAGATCGGCATCGTAGCGCCGGTCAGTGCCATGACGCTCTGGCCACGCATGCGGAAGCTGAGGCCACCGAGGGTAATTTCCAGTGCGGTTGTGTTTGCCGGATTGCCGACGAGGCGATTGGCGGCCTTGAAGCTTGCCCGGTCGGCGGCGCCCGAAACGCTGATGCCCTGCCCGGCCTGACCCGCACGGCCAAGATCCTGAAACAGGATCGGCAGGCCGATGGAGAGAATTTCGATCGATGCCGTATCGGCTTCTGGCGATACAATCGCCTTGGCTGCGGCAGATCTGGCCGATGTCTGGATCTCGTAGGCCGCATCCTTCGCCATGTCGCGAAACTTGATGCGACTGCCCGGCTGCAGCAGCGAGGCGGGCGTGCGGTCGATATCGAACATCGCGAGCGGCGTGGTGCCGATCAGCTGCCAGCCGCCGGGGCTGGTTTTCGGGTAGATGCCGCTGAATTCGCCGGCCAAACCAACAGCTCCAGCCGGAACCTGCGTGCGCGGCGACTTGCGACGCGGCACGGCAAGGCGCGGATCGCCGCCGGACAGATAGGCAAAGCCGGGCGCAAAGCCGGTAAAGGCGGCGACATAATCGCTTTCGCCATGCAGCCGGATGACATCTGCAGCGCTCATGCCGAGAATGCCGGCAACCTCGGCCAGATCCTCGCCGTTATAACGCACTGGAATTTCGACCAGCGCACCGGTTGCCGCCCTGCGCTCACCACCGGCTAGGGCCGTGATGGCATCAACCAGTGCTTCATCGGAAACCGTGTAGGGATCGAACGAGACGAGCAGCGTGCGTGCAGCCGGAATGATTTCGGTGATGCCCTTGATTGGTCTGGTCTTCAGCGCATCGAACAGCGCCAGCGCCTCACCGAGGTCGGCGAGTTCTACGAGAATGCAATCGCCGCGCACCGGCAGGATGCGCATCGACGTGTCTCGGGTCGTGTTCGGCATGACGGGCTGCATGATCGTTCAGGCAATTCCGCTGAAGGCTCGGATGCTGAGGCCCGCCTGCTCGAAAACCTCGCGCAAGCGCTTGGCCATGGCAACGGCACCCGGGCTGTCGCCATGCACGCAGATCGACTGGGCATCGACCTTGGTGAACGTCCCGTCGATCGCCTCGATCACGCCTTCCCTGACCATGCGCACCATGCGCGTGGCAATGAGGTCTGGATCGTGCAGAACAGAACCTTTTTCGCGGCGCGAGACGAGATTGCCTTCCGGTGTATAGGCGCGGTCGGCAAAGGCTTCGGCAACGACAGTCAGGCCGGCTGTGCGAGCCTGAGCGACAAGCGGAGAGCCGGCGAGCGCCATCAGCACCAATGAGGGATCGACAGCGAGGATCGCGTCGATGACGTCTTTGCCCTGGCGGGCATCAATGGCGATCGTGTTGTAGAGCGCGCCATGCGGCTTGACATAGGTGACGCGCGTGCCCGCGGCCTTTGCGAGACCCTGCAGCGCGCCGATCTGGTAGATCACGTCGCCGATCAGTTCCTCGCTGGATGGGTCCATGTTGCGGCGGCCGAAACCGGCGAGGTCGCGGTAGCCTACATGCGCACCGATGGCGACGCCGCGCTCGGCAGCTGCCTTCAAGGTCTTGAGGATACCGGCCGGGTCGCCCGCATGAAAGCCACAGGCCACATTGGCGCTGCTGACGATATCGAGCATGGCGGAATCATCGCCCATCGTCCAGGCTCCGAAGCTCTCGCCCAAGTCACTGTTGATGTCGATGGTCGGCATGAAATTCCATCCGTCTTGATAAGTTGACTAAACGCTAACAAAGGCGAACAATACTGTCCAGAGTGTTGAACAATTTTTGTGTATTGCCCTACAAATGATCAATTGCTCAATATTTGCGCAAAAGATGAATTCTGCACGGATAAGTTCGCTTTCTGCCTCTGCCTTCAGTTCATTTTGCTTGTGAGCGGCTTGGAAGCGCATTACCGAAAATGAAAAGCTCGTCCGAAGCGAAAGGGTAAGGCTTGGCTGCACGTAAACCGCAAGGTGATGAAACAGGATACTCAAACCTTGGCGGCAGCAACGCGACAGGATCGCGAGCGGCGGAGCCTGTACAGACGCTGGCCGAAACGGTCGCCGAGCGCGTTCGCGAAAAGGTCATATCGGGCACGCTCACGCCTGGAAGTCACCTTTCTGAAATGGTGCTGTGTGAAGAGCTGCAGGTTTCGCGAAACACGCTGCGTGAAGTTTTCCGTATCCTGACGAAGGAAGGATTGCTGCGCTACGAAGCAAACCGAGGCGTGTTCGTTTCCACGCCGAGCATGTCGACCATCATAGACATCTATCGTGTGCGGCGCTTCATCGAATGTTCTGCACTGGCGCAGGCGCATCCGCGCCATCCGGGTACGCAGCGCATGCGGCTGGCGGTGGATGATGCGCATCGTTGCCGCGAGGCAGGAAACTGGCTCGGCGTCGGGAGCGCCGACATCTCGTTCCACTCGGCGATCGTCGAACTTGCAGACAGCCCGCGCCTATCAAGTTTTTATGCACATATTTCGCTGGAACTGCGCCTCGTCTTCGGCCTGCTTCAGGATCCCGAGTTTCTGCACGGCCCGTTCATCGACCAGAATGGCGAAATACTGCTGGAACTTGAAGCTGGCCGCTCGGGGGCCGCAGCTGAAAAGCTGGAAGCTTATCTGCTGCGTGCCGAGCGCTTTATTCTAGGCGCTTATGCTCGCGTGGCGCCGTCGGCCTAAAATGACGGCTCAGCCGTACCGGTGAGCCAGCTTTGTTGTCTTAGGCTAGACAAGCCCCTTCAGCCCCTCGATTGCCAGCTCGGCAATCATCTCCGGCGTGTTGTCGATATTGACGACAACAACGCCGGCTTCGCTATCAGGTCGCTCCAGTGTCGCGAGCTGGCTTTCCAGAAGACTGGTCGGCATGAAGTGGCCTTCGCGGCTGCCCATGCGCTGGGTCAGCAGCGCCTTGCTGCCATCCAAAAACACGAAGGCCAGCTTTCCGCCCGCCGCCGCACGCAATCTGTCGCGATACGCTTTCTTCAGTGACGAGCATGTCA
>NZ_JAFLMY010000017.1:0-94588 GCF_017313375.1 Agrobacterium sp. Ap1 | reverse complement strand
CTTTAGTGGTTTTCTTTAGAACGAGAAGCTTCGTCGCTAGCAGCGCCGCCGCCCTCGTCAGTGAGCGGGTTATAGTCGGAACACCTTTTTCAAGTCAACACGCCCAGTCGCAAAAACTTCAAAAAAAGAGCAAACAATTGATTTTAAATAGATTTACGGATTTTCCGGAGATGTTCCGCGATTCACCATCCGTTAACCAGGCGGAATTCGACGATGGATCTCCTCGGGGCGACAGCTGAACCGCAAGGCCGCAATATCCTTGTGCCGAAAAGAAGAAACATGCGATAGCGAAGGCACCCTTTATATAAACCCTGGCCCTCTGGCCATTTTCGGAGCGATCATCGTGCGCGTCTTGGAAGAAGCTTTTATTGCCGAATTGCCCAAATATTATCGCGGCAAGGTGCGGGAAAATTACGACCTGCCGAGCGGGGAACGTATCATCATTGCCACGGATCGCCTGAGCGCCTTCGATCGCATCATTACCTGCATTCCTGATAAGGGCCATGTCCTGACCCAGACTGCCCGCTACTGGTTCGAGGTGACCAAGGACATCTGCCCCAATCATGTTATCGCCTACCCGGATCCCAATGTCGTAGTCGGCAAGCGTCTCGATATTCTGCCGGTCGAGATCGTCGTGCGTGGTTATCTGGCCGGCACGACAGGCACCTCGCTTCTCACCCTTTATAAGAAAGGTGAGCGCAACATCTATGGACTGAGCCTGCCCGATGGCCTCAAGGATAATCAGGTGCTTCCCGAACCGGTGATCACTCCGACCAGCAAGGCCTTCGATGGCGGCCATGACGAGCCGCTCTCACCCCGAGACATTATCGATCAGGGCCTGCTGACAGCAGAGCAATGGCAGACACTTTCGACCTATGCGCTCGCTCTTTTCGCGCGTGGCCAGGAGATTGCAGCAAAACGCGGCCTTATCCTCGTCGACACGAAATATGAATTCGGCACCGATGCCAACGGCACCATCATTCTGGCTGACGAAATCCATACGCCCGATAGCAGCCGTTACTGGATCGCCGACAGTTATGATGAGGCTTTTCGCACCGGCGGACGTCCGAAAAGCTTCGACAAGGACTTTGTTCGGGCCTGGGTCGTGGAGCGCTGTGACCCCTATAAGGATGAACTCCCACCCATTCCCTCGGACCTCATCGAGGAAACGTCGTCCGTCTACCGGCACGCCTTCGAAATGATCACCGGCACGCCCTTCGTTCCTGACCGAAATGGCGAAACGGTATTACAGCGTATCCGCACCAATCTTGCGCCCTATTTCGTGAAATAGGGCTCCGCCCGTTTATCGATGTAAAACAACGAGGACTTAAGCGTGCGAAAACCGCGCCGCAAAGCTGAAGAAACACGCGAAGATATTTTGCGGACTGCCGATGCCCTTTTCCGCGAACGGGGCATCGCCAAGTCGTCCATCGCCGACATTGCCCATGAACTAGGCATGTCGCCGGCCAACGTGTTCAAGCACTTCAGTTCGAAGACGGCGCTGATAGACGCCATTTGTGATCGTCACATCACTCACATGATCGGCCGCTTCAACACGGTCGACACACCTGCTCCGCCGCCTGAAAAGCTCGGGCTCGTAGTCCGGCGGTTGATGCAGGCCCATATGGAAGATATTCGCGAGAACGCATTCTTCCTTGAAATGATCTTTCTCGTGACGCAGACCGAGCTGGAGAGCGGCTTTCATTACAAGCAGCTCATCGAGGATCTTTTCTTCAATCTTATTCAGGATGGCGTCAATGCCGGCGTTTATCATTGCGCCGATAGCCGCAAAACGAGCCGCTACGTCGCTGCGTCTTTTGCCAGTGTTCTTCATCCTATATTTCTTATTCACGAAACGCAGGCTGAGCTGGACGAGCGGCTGAATGGTCTCGTTGACCTTGCCAATGCAGCCCTTCGAAACCCGCTTGCAAAGTGATGGAAATTAAATTACGTCACTTTTCGAGCGAACGGACGTGACTCTTCATGTCTGCGCCCTAGTTCTGCCGGTATCCTGCCGGCTAATTGCCGCCTTCGTCCCCAAAGGCGGCAATCGAGATATCCTTCACGCCTCAGCGTCTGGAAAAGAATCATGAACCTTCGCAAACTGGTGCTTCCACTCTTCCTTGCAACTGCGCTTTCCGCCTGCAGTGATCAGGGACAGCAATCCGCAGGCCAAAGCCCGCAGAAGCCGGCGTCACCCGTCAGCGTCGTCGTAATGAAGAAGACCGACCGTCCGATCACCAACGTGCTTCCGGGCCGGGCCGTCGCATTCCAGACCACGGAGATCCGTCCGCGCGTCACCGGCGCCATCAGCGAGATCACCTTCAAGGAAGGAAGCGAGGTCAAGGCCGGCGAGGTTCTTTACCAGATCGACGACGACACCTATGCCGCGGCAGTCGCCCAGGCGCAGGCTGCGCTGCAGAAGGCTCAGGTCAGCATTCCTGCAGCCCAGGCAAACATGACCCGTTACGAACGCCTGGTGAACAGCGGCGCGACCCAGATCGAGTATGAAAATGCCAAGGTGACGCTGCTGCAGGCCGAAGCCGATGTTGAATCTGCCAAGGCGGCCTTGAACTCGGCCCAGATCGATCTCGACTTCACCAAGATCCGTGCGCCGTTCGATGGCCTGACGACGATCTCGACCGTCAGCATCGGCAATATCGTCACGGCCAACCAGACCACCGCGCTGACCACTTTGCGCAATATCGACCCGATCTATATAGACCTCATCGATTCCAGCACCAATCTCCTGGAACTGCGCGCGGCTGTTGCTTCGGGCCGTCTTCACGGCGATCCTCGCACGGCAGATATCAGCCTGATGCTCGAAGATGGGACGAAATACGACCATAACGGCAAGCTGAACATGGCGGAACTTGCCGTCAGCGAGACCACAGGAACCTACCAGATCCGTGCCATATTCGACAATCCCGATCACATTATCCTGCCGGGCATGTATGTTCGTGCGACCGTTACCGTCGGCACCGAGAACGGGTATCTCATTCCACAGAGAGCCGCGACGCGTAATGCCCGTGGCGAACTTTCGGCAAAGTTCGTCACGGCTGACAACAAGGTCGAGACCCGCACCTTCACCACCAGCAAATCCTCTGGCAACAACTGGCTTGTGACCGACGGCATCGCCGATGGTGACCGCCTCATCGTCGACGGCTTCCAGTGGATCGCCGATGGCGCACCGGTTCAAGCAGTCGAGGCAACGGTCAACGACCAGGGTTTCGTGGTCGAAGAGCCGAAAGTCGATGAAGCAAAGCCCCAGAAGTAGGAACGGCTGACGCTCGCCCGTAAACGCGGCCCCAAAACGCGGCAAGGAATTTCGAAATGGCGCATTACTTCATTCGGCGGCCTGTCTTCGCCTGGGTCATCGCAATCGTCATCATGCTGGGTGGCGCACTTGCCATCAGCACGCTGTCGATCTCGCAATATCCCGATATCGCCCCGACGACCGTGCGCATCAGCGCAACATATAATGGCGCCAGTGCCGAAACGGTCGAAAAGTCGGTGACCAGCATCATCGAGGACGGCATGACCGGCCTTGATGACCTGACCTACATGACCTCGTCATCCTCGACGGGCAGCGCCAGTGTCACGCTGACCTTCGGCAACAGCATCATGCCAGACATCGCCCAGGTCCAGGTACAGAACAAGCTTCAGCTGGTACAGTCGCAATTGCCGGACGTCGTCCAGAGCCAGGGCATCTCGGTCACCCGCTCGACATCGAGCATTCTCATGGTCGGCGCACTCGTTTCAGAAGACGGCAAGCGCAGCTCTGTCGATCTCGGCGATATTTTCGCGACCTCGATCGAAGATCAGGTCCAGCGGCTCGAAGGTGTCGGCAGCATCAATGTCTTCGGCTCCGGTTATGCCATGCGCGTCTGGCTCGATCCGTTCAAGCTGCAGAAATACCAGTTGACCGCGGCCGACGTGACGTCTGCCATCGAGGCACAGAACACCCAGGTTTCTGTTGGTTCGCTTGGCGCCCAGCCGGTGACGGAAGGCCAGCAGCTGACGGTCACCATGACAGCGCAAAGCCAGCTGACCACCGTCGACGAATTCGAACGCATCATTCTGAAAGTCGAGCAGGACGGCGCAACGGTTCGTCTAAGCGATGTGGCCCGCGTCGAGATCGGCCAGGAGTCCTATGGCGGCAGTTCGCGTTCCAACACCAAGCCGGCAGCCGGTTTTGCCGTTAACCTTGCAACCGGCGCCAATGCGCTCGATACGGCAGCCCGCGTGAAGGCCGAACTGGATCGTGTCGCAGGATCGCTGCCGGATGGCGTCGAGATCACCTACCCCTACGACACGACCCCTTTCGTCAAACTGTCGATCGAAAAGGTCGTTCACACGCTGATCGAAGCGATCGTTCTCGTCTTCGTCGTTCTTCTCGTCTTCCTTCAGAACCTGCGCGCCACCTTCATCCCGATGATTGCGGTACCCGTCGTGCTTCTCGGGACATTCGGCATCCTTGCCCTGACGGGATATTCGATCAACACACTGACCATGTTCGCCATGGTTCTGGCGATCGGGCTTCTGGTCGACGACGCGATTGTTGTCGTCGAGAATGTCGAGCGCATCATGGACGAGGAAGGTCTTTCGCCGCTCGAGGCGACCGAGAAGTCGATGCATGAAATCACCGGGGCGATCATCGGTATCGCACTGGTTCTGACCGCCGTGTTTATTCCCATGGCCTTCTTCGGTGGCTCGACGGGCATTATCTACCGACAGTTCTCGGTCACGATCGTTTCGGCCATGCTTCTGTCTGCTGTCGTCGCCATCGTGCTGACGCCGGCACTTTGCGCCACGATGCTGAAGCCGATCGACCACGCCAAAAAGAAAAGCGGCATCGGCGCGAAGTTCAACAATGGCTTCGACAAGACGACGAACGGTTATGTCGGTACGATCGGTTATCTTCTGAAGCGTCCGTTGCGCGTCATGCTGTTGTTTGCGCTGGTCGTCGGCGGCTGCGCCTTGCTGTTCACCAGACTGCCGAGCTCCTTCCTTCCCCAGGAAGACCAGGGTGTTCTGATGACGATCATCCAGACGCCGGTCGGCTCCACGACGGCGCGCACGGAAGAAGTCGTCAAGCAGGTGGAATCCTACTTCCTCGAAAAGGAGAAGGATAATGTCGATGCGGTCTTCGGCGCACTCGGCTTCAGCTTCAGCGGCACGGGCCAGAACAACGCCATCGTCTTCACCAAGCTTCGCGACTTCTCAGCGCGTGAAGGTGTGGGCCAGTCTGCGGCGGAAGTTCTGCAGCGCGCGCAGGGACATTTCTTCACCCTTCGCGATGCACAGGTGTTTGCCCTGCTTCCTCCCGCAATCCAGGGGCTGGGCAATTCCAGCGGCTTCTCCGCCTATCTGGTAGACAGCGGCAATAACGGCAATGACGCGCTGACCCAGGTCTCGCAGCAATTGATCGGCGAAAGTGCGACAAGCCCGATCATCAGTTCGCTCCGCAGCAACAACCAGCGCAGCGAGACCCAGCTGAAGATCCTGCTCGATCAGGAAAAGCTCGGCGCCATGGGCGTCGATCTCGCGGCTGTCAACTCGATGCTCGCGACGATCTTTGCCGGACGTGACGTCAATGACTTCACCCTCGATAACGAGCTGAAGCCGGTTTATGTTCAAGGTGATGCGTCTTACCGCATGCAGCCCGACGACCTCAAATACTGGTATGCCCGCAATACCGATGGCGAAATGGTGCCTTTCTCTTCGTTCAGCAAGCTGGACTGGGTTAACGGAACGCCGCAGCTTGCTCGTTACAACGGCACCAGCGCGATGTCGCTGGAAGGTTCGACCAAACCCGGCGTGAGCACCGGCGAGGCTATGAATGAGCTGGAACGCTTGGTAACCGAGTTGCCGGGTGGCTACACCGTCGCATGGCAGGGGATTTCCTACCAGGAACGTCTGTCTGGTTCACAGGCACCGATGCTCTACGCATTGTCGGTCCTGATCGTATTCCTCTGCCTCGCAGCGCTTTATGAAAGCTGGTCGATCCCGTTCTCGGTCATCCTTGCGGTACCGATCGGCGTGCTTGGTGCTCTCGCCGCAGCCTATCTGGCAAGCCAGTCGAACGACGTCTATTTCAAGGTCGGCCTGCTGACGACCATAGGTCTGGCGGCGAAGAACGCGATCCTGATCGTCGAATTCGCCAAGGACCGGCAGGCGACCGGGATGGGCCTGATCGAAGCCACCCTGGAAGCGGCGAGACTTCGTCTGCGTCCGATCATCATGACGTCGCTCGCCTTCATCCTCGGTGTCGTACCACTAGCAATTGCGACCGGTGCAGGCTCTGCCGCACAGAATGCAATCGGTATTGGCGTGCTGGGTGGTATGCTTTCTGCAACACTCCTCGGAATTTTCTTCGTTCCGACGTTTTTTGTTGTCGTCAGGCAGTTATCAAAACGTGAAAAACAGGAGACAACTACGTAAATCCGTTTACCAGTTGGTGGCATTCTGTCACCGATTCGGATTACGGTCGCCAATTCAATGATGTCGGCCCCGACACACGCGGGCTTGTAAGTAAGGGCTTTGGGACAAAAATATGATTTCCACTCGCGCAGCCGCCCCCCTCGTATTGCTACTGCTGTCCAGCTGCACACTTGGTCCTGACCATACTGCACCGCAGATTTCGCTTCCGGCAAAGTTCGCCGAAGGATCTGCGACGAGCAATGGTGATGTTGCCAAGAATGCCTGGTGGACAGCATTCTCCGACACACGCCTGAATGGTTACGTCAACCAGGGTCTCTCGCAGAACCTCGACGTGCTCCAGGCTCTGGAACGTATCAATCAGGCACAGGCAGCCGTCATCAGCGCCGGCGCCGGCGGACTTCCGTCGCTCGACCTGAGCGCACAGGCCGGACGCAGCGGTGCCAGCAGGCTCGGCGGCAACCCAGGCGCCACTTCGCTCGCCGAGCAGAATTCTGCTTCCGGTGGCCCGACCGCCTCCTGGTTCCTCGATCTCTTCGGCCTTTACGCCCGCTCCCGGGAAGCGGCACTTGCGGATCTCGACGCCAGCTATGCAAGCGTCGACGTCGCGCGTTTGACGCTGCTTTCTGCTGTTGCAGGCGCTTATATCGACGTTCGTTATTATCAGGAACGCATCGCGCTGACCCGCGCAAACCTTGATTCGCGCCGCGAGACGTTGAACCTCACCAAGCTTCAGCTCGAAGCCGGCGCTGCATCGCGACTGGATGTCGTTCAGGCCGAAGGTCTGGTCAACTCCACCCTGTCGACCTTGCCGGGTCTCGAGACCCAGTTCCGTCAGGCAGCACATCGCATTGCGACCCTGCTCGGCCTGCCGGCATCCTCGCTGATCGCAGACCTGCAGCGTGGCGCACGCCAGCCGGTTGCGCGCTTCAGCCCGAAGTCGGGTGTGCCGGCAGACCTGATCCGCAACCGTCCGGACGTTCGCGCCGCCGAACGCCAACTGGCAGCCGCAACCGCCCGCATCGGCGTTGCAGAAGCCCAGCTTTACCCCTCGATCTCGCTTGGCGGTTCGATCACACCTTCCTATTCCAAGGTGTTGGGTAACGACTCGGGCATTCTGTCTTGGTCCTTCGGTCCTTCGCTTTCGCTGCCGATTTTCGATGGCGGTGCTTTGAAGGCAAACGTCAAGTCGAACGAATCGGCTGCACGCGAAGCCTATCTCTCCTGGAAGCAGACGGTTCTGGGCGCAGTTGAGGAAGTTGAAAACGCTCTAGCTGCGGTTTCCCGCGATGGCCGCACCGTTGCTGCCCTGCGCGCAACCGTGAAGTCCTATCAGGAAGCCCTTGAGCTTGCGACCGCCAGCTACCGCGACGGCGCCTCTTCACTGCTCGACGTTCTCGATGCGCAGCGTCAGGTTTCCGACTCGCAGGCAAATCTCGCACAGGCCGTGCAGCAGATGGCGCAGAACTACGTCTCGCTTAACGTCGCGATCGGTGGCGGTTATGCAGTCGGCTCCACGGCCAAGACGGAAGTTGCTTCTGCCAAGGTCGTCAAGGACTGACGCCGGGATCGAGGTCGGTTCGCCGGCCTTGCTTCTTCTCTTTATCGGACACAACAAAAAACCTCCGGAGCACAAGCTTCGGAGGTTTTTTAATGCCGTTATGAAGGCCGGGGACGATGCCCCGGCAAATTTCTTAGTTCTTGGCGCGCTCGACGTAGGAATTGTCTTCCGTGGCGATGACGACGCGGGTACCGGCGTCAATATGCGGCGGAACGGCGGTACGGATGCCGTTGGACAGCATGGCCGGCTTGTAGGACGACGAAGCCGTCTGGCCCTTGACGACCGGTTCGGTCTCGGTGATTTCGAGAATGACGTGACGCGGCAGCTGCAGGGCAAGCGCGACACCTTCGTGCATGGACAGGATGCAGACCATGCCTTCCTGCAGATAGGCCTTCTGATCGCCCATCGTGTCGGCGTCGACGACGATCTGGTCGTAGTTTTCCGGGTTCATGAAGTGGAAACCTTCGCCATCTTCATAAAGGAACTGATGGTTGACGTCTTCGACAAAGGCGCGCTCGACCTGTTCCGTCGTACGCCAGCGCTCCGACACCTTCACGCCATCGACGATGCGGCGCATGTTGACCTGGGTAACAGGCGTGCCCTTGCCGGGATGGAAGTTTTCAGCGGTGAGAACGACATAGAGCTTGCCGTCGACATCGATGACGTTGCCCTTGCGGACGGAAGAGGCGATGACCTTGACCATAAGAGTTCCTTGTAACTCGACCGGCCACGTCGTAGATGACTGGCGAAACGGCCGTAGAGATGCTTTTCAGGTTTCCTTGCCGGCGCAACTAACGCAAAATCCGCCAAATAGCCAGCCCCGGCATTGGCTGACATTGCCCGACAAGGCGAGAAAGCTTCGTCCATGAACCATCCCGGCGTCTCCACATTCCCCTGGTGGACCAAGAACAGCCATGCCGACCGCCGGCCCTTCCTGATTGGCCGCAACCGGGTGCAGACGGCGCTGAGAGCTTTCTTCTCCTCGCGTGATTTCATCGAGGTCGATACGGCGACGCTGCAGGTATCGCCCGGCAACGAGACGCATCTCCATGCTTTTGCAACCGAAGCCCTGACAATCGACGGCGAGGCGGCCCCGCTTTACCTGCACACGTCGCCGGAATTTGCCGCCAAGAAGCTGCTCTCCGCCGGCGAGACCCATATCTTCACCTTCGCGCATGTCTATCGCAACCGTGAACGCGGACCGCTGCACCATCCCGAATTCACCATGCTCGAATGGTATCGCGTCGACGAGGCCTACGAGCAGCTGATGGCGGATTGCGCCGACATGCTGAAACTTGCCGCAGAAACGACCGGCACAAAGCGCTTCTCTTTCCGCGGCATGGAAATCGATCCGTTTGCCGAGCCGGAGCGACTGACGCTTGCCGAAGCTTTCGACCGCTTTGCCGGCATCGATCTCCTGGCCTCGGTTACCGCATCCGGCGAGACAGATCGCGATCTGCTTGCCGCGCTCGTGCGCAACGCCGGAATGCGCGTTGCCGAAGACGACAGCTGGGCCGACCTTTTCAGCAAGGTGCTGGTTGACAGAATCGAGCCGCACCTGGGCCAGGATCGTGCGACGATCCTCTGCGAATACCCGATCTGCGAGGCAGCTCTCGCCCGCCCTTCTGCCCGCGATCCGCGCGTGGCGGAACGGTTCGAGTTTTATGCCTGCGGCGTCGAACTGGCCAATGCCTTCGGGGAATTGACCGATGCCGGCGAACAGCGCCGTCGTTTCGAGCATGAGATGGCTGAGAAAGCCCGCATCTACGGCGAAGCCTATCCGATCGACGAGGATTTTCTGGCGGCTTTGGCTGTGATGCCCGAAGCGAGCGGTGCTGCTTTGGGCTTCGACCGGCTGGCCATGCTGGCGACGGGTGCGACGCGGATAGACCAGGTCATGTGGGCGCCGGTGGCGGAGGTGCATTCTTGAGCGCTGCCCGTTCATTAAAGACGCCGGACGAGCTGCAGGCTGCCGGGCTTGTTGCGCCCGAAGGGCTCGACGCGATCCGCTCTGTTGCCGAACATTATGCGATCGCGCTCACGCCGTCCGTGGTGTCGCTGATCGACCGCACGGACGCTACCGATCCGATCGCGCGGCAATTCGTGCCTGATGCGGCCGAACTGGTGACGACACCGGAAGAGCGCGAAGATCCGATCGGCGATGCCGCGCACAGCCCGGTCAAGGGCATCGTGCATCGTTATCCCGACCGCGTTCTGTTGAAGGCCGTGCATATCTGCCCGGTCTATTGCCGTTTCTGTTTTCGCCGCGAGATGGTGGGGCCGCAGGGAGACGGCACGCTGGCGCCCGACGAACTGGCGGCAGCCCTCGCCTATATCGGCGATCATCCGGAAATATGGGAAGTCATCCTGACTGGCGGCGATCCGCTGGTCCTGTCTCCGCGCCGGCTGGCCGAAATCATGCGTGGGCTTGCCGCCATCGAGCATGTGAAGATCGTCCGATTTCATACGCGCGTGCCCGTCGTCGAGCCTGACCGCATCAACGAGGCGCTGATTGCGGCGCTGAAGGAGAGCGGCAAGACCGTTTATGTGGCGCTTCACGCCAACCATCCGCGCGAGATGACGGTCGAAGCGCGTGCCGCCTCCGCAAGGCTTGTCGATGCCGGTTTTGCGATGGTGAGCCAGACCGTGCTTCTGAAGGGTATTAACGACGATCCGGCCGTGCTGGGAGACCTGATGAAGGCCTTTGTCGAGACGCGGATCAAGCCCTATTACCTGCATCACCCCGACCTTGCCCCCGGCACAGGTCATTTCCGTATGGATATCGCTGAAGGCCAGAAGATCGTCTCGGCACTGCGCGGCAACCTTTCCGGCCTCTGCCAGCCCACCTATGTGCTGGACATCCCAGGCGGTCACGGCAAGGCGATGATTGGCGAAAATGCCGTGCGTGGCGAGGGCGGCTGTTATTCGGTGAGCGATTTCCGCGGCGCAGAACATCGGTATCCGCCGCAATAGGATCAGGACGCAGTAAGCCCTTGGCGATTTCAAGAATTCGCAAATTCGGACGGGGCGCTGAAAGCTGCCTCGTAAGTTTAGTTTATAGGTGACACCTCTCAGCGCCCCGTTCGGCAGTTTTTATCCGCGACTCCGGTCTCTCTGCCGTCACTTTTCTGGATGATCCTTTTGCGCCGGGTTTTCCGCTTTCGCGGACGGACTTGAGCGCCCGGCTAGACCATTCCTCAAGCCACCATGTGTGCCGCACAGGCACATCCGACGCGCCATTCGGGCATCAGAAGCGGCAGGTCTGTCCGAGACCTTAACGCTTCCCCCGTGTCGCCGGAGGGAGACCATTTTCCGCGGACCCCGGTGGTGGAGATTTACGTCCTCTCTCCACCACCAGTGCCGGTCCCGTCTCGCCGGCACGACTGCCGGTGTATCCGTGACGGAACGCGGTGATTGTAGGCACAGGTTGGGAGGGTGGGGATGAAGTTTTGTGCAAGGGATTGGTTTTGTTGAGGAGGAGGGCTGAAACGTCCCCCGGATGAGGCGAAACCCGCACCCAACCTTTCGCTGCGCTCACCCGCCACAAATCTTTCGATCAACAAAATAGCCTTGCAGCGTCTGCACCTGCGGGCGGTCGCCGGTGTCGGTCGGCTGGATGTTGAGCGGTTCGGATGGTTTCCACCAGTCGCCGGCGGCCCAATAGGACCAGCCGAGCCAGACATCCGGCCGGCTTTCGACCACTGCCACCATATCCTTGAGCGACTGCTGGCAGGCCGGCATGGTCGGGACGGCGAATTCTCCGAGAAACCCGCGGCGACCCTGGGCGGCGAGCCAGTCGCCCATATCGGTGATGGCCTTCAAGGCATCGGCCGCACGGCTGCATTCATCGTTCTTGCCGGAGAAGTCGACATCCAGATATTGGTGAACTTCGAAGGCATAGTTATTAGCAGGATCGGTCACGCCCGTCATCACGCCTGCATTCGGCGTGCCGTAATCGCCACCTGACCAGCTATGAGCACCGGTCCATGCGGTGCCAGGCACGAGAATCAGGTTATCGGCACCGGTCTGCCGGATAGCGGATATCGCGCTGTTGGCGGCCGAAAGCCAATCCTCTGCGGATATGCCGTAAGGCTCGTTCATCAAGCCGAACAGGATGCCGTCCTGGCTTGCAAAACTCGCAGCCAGCCGTCGCCAGAAATCTGCAAAGGCGCTTTGCGGCACTGCATCGGAGCCGATCAGCTGGTCTTGGTAGCGGGCATAATTATGCGGATCGAGAACGACCTGCATGCCGGCGGAGCGGATGGCCTTCACCGTGGCGCGCAGCCGTTTCAATTCGGCAGCGTTGAACCTGTCGTAAAGCTTGGGCTGCAGACGCTCCCACAGAAAGGGCAGGCGAACGCCGGTGAACCCCTTGTCCTTGAAATAGGCGATCGTCTTGTCGGAAGGATAGATGTAGCCCGTGCCGTATTCCTGACCGAGACTGCCGAATTCGGCGCCTGCGAGATTGATGCCTCTCATGCACTCAGCCGATTGTGCCGAGCCGGCCGCGACTGCAACACAGGAAAGGGCAACCGCAAGCCGCCGCGCAAAAGCTCTGTATCCTACGCGTCTGTTCACACTTCATCTCCGGTATGGCGCGGTACCCTCGCACCTGCACATTATGAAATCGCTAATAGGCGGGCGAGAGCATTCACATGGTTTGACGGCGGTCCTGCGCCCGCGAAAGACGCAACGGGAACGGAATTTTGCACCGCCGCGCCTAATGTGACGCGATGAAGGACGATGGCAAGCGTCACCGGCGCAAGAAAAACAGCACCCGGACAACCCGCGCAGTTTCCATCGGCGGTCATCACGTATAGGGCATTTGCTGAAAGCGCAGTGCAGGGGAGACGACAGAGAATGAAAAACTATGTCCTGACGGTATCGTGCCGATCCACACGCGGCATCGTTGCCGCGATATCCGGCTTCCTTGCTGAAAAGGGCTGCAACATCATCGATAGTTCGCAGTTCGACGATCTCGATACCGGCAAATTCTTCATGCGCGTGAGCTTCATTTCCGAACAGGGCGCCGAGCGCGACGCGCTGCTTTCCAGCTTCGCCCCTGTCGCCGAGAAATTCGGCATGGACTGGGATGTCTTCGACCAGGCAGACCGGATGAAGGTTCTGCTGATGGTCTCCCGCTTCGGCCATTGCCTCAACGACCTTCTTTATCGCTGGAAGATCGGCGCGCTGCCGATCGATATCGTCGGCGTCGTTTCCAACCATTTCGACTACCAGAAACTGGTGGTGAACAACGACATTCCCTTCCACCACATCAAGGTGACGAAGGACAACAAGCCGCAGGCCGAAGCGCAGCTGATGGAAGTCGTCGAGACGAGCGGCACCGAACTTGTCGTGCTGGCGCGTTACATGCAGGTTCTTTCCGACCAGCTCTGCAGCAAAATGTCCGGCAGGATCATCAACATCCACCATTCCTTCCTGCCGAGCTTCAAGGGCGCCAACCCCTACAAGCAGGCCTATCAGCGTGGCGTCAAACTGATCGGCGCAACGGCGCATTACGTCACCGCCGATCTCGACGAAGGCCCGATCATCGAGCAGGACACGGTGCGCGTTACCCACGCACAGTCGCCGGACGACTATGTTTCGCTTGGCCGCGACGTCGAGAGCCAGGTGTTGGCGCGTGCCATCCACGCGCATATCCACCACCGGACTTTCATCAACGGAAACCGCACCGTCGTCTTCCCGCCAAGCCCGGGTTCCTACGCATCCGAACGCATGGGATAAATCGCACAAGCAAAGGCTGAAAGTCCCTATGGACGCAGCGTTTACCTGCGCTATCCTCACGTCAAGGTTTTACCGGAGAGTGAGAATGCCAGGCGACGAAGCGTCCGAAGTACTCGATACCCCCGCCATTGACGACGACCGTGCCGATAACGTGTCCCTGGATACGATCGAGGCGCTGTTGCGCGACCATTGGGGTCTCTCCGGTCAGGTCTTTCCGGTAGAGGAAAAATACGGGCTCGGATATCTCGTCGATAACGGCAACCTGCGTTATTTCCTCGAGATAAGGGATTTGGCGGACGAGCAGGCTTTGCGCGTCGAACACGAGGTGATGCGCCATATCACTCGCAGTTCGGATGGGCCGCAGGTGCCTGAACCGGTCGCCACCAAGGCCGGGGCGGAAGTGCTGACGGCCGAGATCGGCGGCATGACCCGTGTCTTACGCTTGCTGACGGCTCTTGATGGCGATCCGCCGCCAGAAGATCGCGATGTGACCGAGGAAACCGCAGCCGAGCTCGGCGCATTCCTGGCAAGCCTGGTGAAAAGCCTCGAGGATTTCGATCCGCTGATCTGGAACGGCGAGCATGAGGACGACTTGCGCAAGGCAGGCCCGCGCACTGTCTCGCTTCTTTCCAAGGTAGCCGACCAGGAGGCGCGCGACATGATTGCCCGCGCCATGGTGTCCGCGCTGCGCCGCATTCATCCGCTGGCGGCGGAATTTCGCATCGGTCTGGTGATCCCGGATCTTGGCCCCGGCGATCTCACCGGCGAGACGGATGACGTCGACTGGCATCCAACAGGAATTACCAATCTTGGTGGCCTCTCACGAAGCTGGTACGTCTCTGCTCTGGCCAAGACCTGTGCCCGCATCCTCGCCAGCCAAGGGGGAGAACCGGCATCGATCCTGCCGGCCGTGACCGGTTATCATGCGATCGATCCGCTGAATGCAGCCGAACTGGAAGCGCTCTGGCCACTCGTTATCGCCGATATCGCGTTTTCGGCAGCACTTGCTGAAAACACCCACGCCGAGGCCCCGGATGACGAGTCGGCCGCCGAGGAAGCCAGGGGACGTCGCCAGATCCTCGCCAATGCTTCGACGGTTCCCGCCGAATATATGCATGCCTGCATCCTGGAGGCATGCAGGATCGAACCGGAACCTCTCGATCTGAACCTGCTTATGCCGGAACTGGAAGCGGAGAAGATAAGGCTCGTTGACCTGAGCTCGAAAAGCCCGCTGTTTCAGGGTGGTAACTGGACTGATCCCGATTGCGACTGGCGGCTTCTGGCCCGCACTGCCTGGGAGACGGGCATGGGCAGTACCCGTTACGGCGAATATCGACTGTCGAGAAGCAAGCCTGACGCGGCCGCGACCGAACCGCGGAATGTTGCCCTGCATGTCGACATCTGCCTGCCGACGGGAACGGCACTCATCGCCCCGTTCAAGGGCATTGTGGTGCAGGTGTCTCCGCAACTGTCGCTGCGCGGCGAAAGCGTGACGCTGCTTGTCGAAGGCATGGAAACTGCCTTGACCGAAGGAACCGAAATTGGCCCGGGAGATCAGCTCGGCACGGTGGCGGGTGCTTCCGGGGCAGTCGGCGGGCTGCGCCTGAGGCTTTCGCGGGATCACGAAAACCATCCACCCCTGTTCTGTCGGCCATCCGAGGCTGCCGTGTGGCGGCGCCTCGCCCCATCGCCTTCGGCGCTTCTCGGGATCGATTGCGATGCACCGGCTGCAATATCCGGGCGGGAGGTGCGGGCATGGCATGAGTTCGTCTACGACGAGACCGGCCACACCGTTCTCGATTTCAGCGGCAAGGCACCTCTGATCGGCCACGGGCATCCATCGATCGCCGCTGCCAGCTATCAGCAGCATCTGCGCCTTACCGCATCCTTCGACGGAAGCGCCGAGGCGGAAGCGCTGAGGCAGGCGCTGGTGGATATTGCGCCGCCAGGCTTTACGGATGTCGTGCTGTTTCAGGACCGGCATGCAGCGATGGAAGCGATCACTGAGCTTACCCGAACAAGGGAGACGACGGAGGAAAGGGCCGCGGTCGCGGCCTATCAGGAGAACAGCGCAGAGGACGAAATCGACGGATCATCGGAAGACGAGGCGGAGGTTTCGTATGCCGTGGCAAGCGAGCAAGCAGAACGGGAAGAGTATGCCACGCCTCTGATCATCGAACCGCTCCCTGGCCTTATCCATGCAGCAGAGCAGATAACATCAGCGCGGGAAAACGGCCGGCTGATCCTTGTCGATGAAACGCGCACCGGCTACGGCCGCCTGGGCGAAAACCTCTGGAACACCGAGAGCGACGACATCAGACCTGACCTTCTGCTGGCCGACAGCTGCGATGGGGGCAGGCTGTCCGTGGTTTTCTGCAATGAGGAATTTTCCGAAGCGCTTGCGCCATTCGCAGATCCGGTCTCTCCGGTCGATGCCGCCACCGCATTGGCGGCGCTGACAGTGTTGCGTGAGGAGAACCTGGCGGCAAATGCGTCGGCCATGGGCGAGCTTCTGGAAAAGAGCCTGCGGCAACTTGCCGAAGAAAGTGATCGCATCGAAGCGGTCGAGGGCCGCGGATTATGGTGGGCGATACAACCCGTGAGCGAAGACATCGAAATCTGGGATGCTCTCGACGGACATATCTTGCACGAGCTCGACCATTCCGGCAGGCTGATCCTCGCACCTCCGCTGTGCGTCAGCGAGGCCAGCATCAACCTGTGCCTCGATCATCTTCGCAATGTCCTGCGCCTTCCGCCGAAATAGAATTTAACTTGGGCCTGCCCTTGTCTGGACGTCATCGATACCTACCTTATGCTCGCTGGAGCACCCGGCGGCATTGCGAACGTAATTTCACAATATCGCCTTTCTCCTGTCATCATGCAGAAAAATATTCTGTTTAAATTGGATTTCGTTGATCATCCGGCGCGTTTCAGCTAGGGTGATTGGTGGTCAGAAAATCGATTCTGACGTTATCGCGCAACCGTTGAGAAGGAGAGTGACATGTCTGAGACTACACGCGTCATCGCCTTCGATCGGCTCGCGCTCGATGTGAATAGCACGGATCGCTGCTCCCTTCCGTGCTGTCGAATGTAACGCTTCCGGTTCAATTCGTTCCTGAAATTATCATTCGTTTTGCGCTGCATGCTCTGCAGCCAATACGGGAGTCTACCCATGCAGAAGCAAGTCATCAAATTCGCCGGCGAGCCCGTCGGCATCGTGATCCCGGATGAAGACCGTTTGAAATTCATCGCGGTGAAGTTTCACGTCATCGACCTCGACGAACAGCGTTTCGATTCGGCCGACGACGTGCGCCTAGCGATCAGCAAACTGGTCGCATCGAGAAATTCGGCGCCGGTCGCACACGTATAAACCGTGCCCGGTCCTCAGATGCAGAAAAGCCGCCCTCGAGGCGGCTTTTGTTTTGGCGATCTATCGATGAATTCCGGCTCAGAAAGCCGTAAAGGTGATTGTCGTCAGCGACCGCTCGATGCCCGGTATGCAGGCGATCTTTTCGTTGACGAAACGGCCGATCTCGGCTTCGTCGCTGATATAGACTTTCAAGAGCAGATCCCACTCGCCGCTGGTGGAATAAAGCTCGGAGACGAGTTCCGTCTTGTAAATGGCGTCGGCAACCTCATAGGTCTTGCCGGGCTTGCAACGGAGCTGCACGAAGATTGGTTTCATGGGATCGCTTAGCCTTTATGGACTGACTGATGAAGCGGCTATCGACGCCGCGAAAATGCTGACCGACTATTGGCCGATGCTTGCCGCCGGTGCAAGCATATCAGAGCGGATCTCCCGAGCGATCCAGTCAAGAAAAGCGGCGAGCGGCGGATAGCTCGCCCGATCCGGCATATAGGCGAGATAATATTGTCCCGTCGGCATCGGCTCCCCATCGGCGGCAAGAACCAGCTGCCCTTCCTGCAGCTCCCGCTCGATCAGGAAACGCGGCAAAAGCGCCGCCCCCAGCCCCGATCGTGCTGCCTCGACCATGGTGGTGAACTGGTCGAACAGCATGCCATGCACCGTATCGAACGGGACATTGTTTCGACCCAGCCACAGCTCCCAGGCATCCGGCCGCGTGTTTAGATGCAAAAGCGGTGCATGAAGCAGGTCTGCAGGCTCTGCCAACAGATATCGGTTTTTGAACTCGGGACTGCAGGCCGGCACCGTCTGTTCGTCCATCAGGAAACTCAGTGCTGCACCGGGCCAGCGCGCCTGCCCGAAATGGATCGCGGCATCGAGCGTGTCGAAGCGGAAATCGAACGGTTCCAGCCGAGTGATCAGGTTGACCACCATCCCGGGATGCTGGTCGAGGAATTTTCCGATCCGCGGGGTCAGCCATCGCGTGCCGAAAAACGGCAGGATGGCAAGGTTGAGCGTGCCGCCTGCCGGATTGGCCCTCAGATTGAGCGAGGCGTTAGAGATACGCCTGAGTGCTTCGCGAACTTCGCGCGCATAGGCATCTCCGGCAAGCGTCAGCCGGATCGTCTGCCTTTCACGCAGGAAAAGCGCGACGCCGAGCTGCTTTTCGAGCGCCGAGATCTGCCGGCTGACGGCGCTTTGCGTGAGGCCGAGTTCGTTGGCGGCGGCGGTGACGCTGCCGGTACGGGCGGCGGCTTCGAAGGCGGAAAGAAGCGAAAAGGACGGAAGGAAGCGTCTGGGCGGCAGCATGTCATTCCTCCAGTGAATGACCTGATGAATTTATGTCGATATTCACCGCGAAATCGCCTCTGTAAAGTCGTGCAAAACAAATAAAATCCGGGAACTTCTTGATGTTGAATGATCCGCGTTCGCACGGCCTCTGGGAGAGGACCGCGCCGCCTGCACCTGTGACGACGCCCTTGAAGGCGAATATCACTGCCGACGTCGTGATCGTCGGTGGTGGATATACCGGCCTGTCGGCAGCCCTGCATCTGGCCGAGCGCGGCACCAATGTCGTGCTTCTGGAGGCTGCCGAAATCGGCTTTGGCGGTGCCGGTCGCAATGTCGGCCTGATCAATGCCGGCATGTGGGTGATGCCTGACGATTTTCCGAAGGAACTCGGCGAGCATTATGGCGAGCGCGCACTCGAGCTTCTCGGTAATGGCCCTTACCTTGTTCGAGAGCTGATCGAAAAGCACGATATCGCCTGCGAACTCGAGACGAACGGCACGCTGCATTGCGCAGTCGGCGCGGAAGGCATGAAGGAACTGGAAGAGCGTGCTCGCCAATGGCAGAAACGCGGCGCGCCGCTGACCGTTCTTGACGCCGCAGAGACCGAACGCCGGATCGGCACCAAGGCCTATGCCGGATCGCTGCTCGATATGCGCGCCGGCACGCTGCAGCCGCTTGCCTATGCGCGCGGGCTGGCGCATGCCGCTATCAAGGCCGGCGCAAAGCTGTATACCGGCAGCCCGGTGATCTCGACCGGCGAGGCGAACGGTAAACGGATCGTCAGCACGGCTGAAGGCCAGGTTTCCGCCGACTGGGTGATCGTTGCGACAGATGCCTATTCGACAGGGCCGTGGGCGCAAGTGCGGCGCGAACAGGTTCACCTCCCCTATTTCAACCTTGCGACCAAGCCGCTTTCCGCCAACCTGCGCCGCTCGATCCTGCCCAATTGCGAAGGATGCTGGGATACGAAGGAAGTGCTCTCCTCGTTCCGCATGGACCGGGCCGGAAGGCTGGTTTTCGGATCGGTAGGTGCATTGCGCGGTACCGGCACCGCGGTTCACAAGGCCTGGGCACGCCGGTCGCTGAAACGCCTGTTCCCGCAATTGGGAGAAGTCGAATTCGAGGCCGAATGGTACGGCAAGATCGGCATGACCGACAACGCGCTGCCGCGCTTCCACCGGTTCGGTACCAATGTCATCGGTTTCTCCGGTTACAATGGCCGCGGTATTTCGCCGGGTTCGACATTCGGCAAGGTTCTGGCCAACTATATTCTGGGCGATATCGCCGAAGCGGACCTGCCGCTGCCCCTGACCGCCGTACAGGAAGCCAGCTTCCGCCCGATGAAGGAAGCCTATTACGAGGCAGGCGCACAGATCGCGCATTTCGCCACTGAGCGGTTTTGAAGAACGGTTCTGAACACCCCTTGGTCGACGGATATTGCGAAAACGCCGCCGACTTGTAGATTGCCCTCCAAACAGACATCCGGAGACCGACATGACGCTCGCCAAACTCGACCTCGCCGCCGAAGTGGACAAGATCTTTGCCGATCTCGGCGTTACTGCCGACAAGTACAAGGGTGGCACGCTTGCTGTTCGCTCGCCGATTTCAGGCACCGAGATCGGCCGACTGCCGGAAGTCACGGCCGCAGATGCCAAGAAGGCCATCGATGCGGCCCATAACGCCTTCCTCGAATGGCGCCTCGTACCCGCACCCAAGCGCGGCGAACTGATCCGCCTTCTCGGCGAGGAACTGCGCGCGGGCAAGGCAGCGCTCGGCCGCCTCGTCTCGATCGAAGTCGGCAAGGTCACCTCCGAAGGCCTCGGCGAAGTGCAGGAAATGATCGACATCTGCGATTTCGCCGTCGGCCTCTCCCGCCAGCTCTACGGCCTGACGATCGCAACCGAACGGTCCGAGCACCGGATGATGGAAACCTGGCATCCGCTCGGTGTCATCGGCATCATTTCCGCCTTCAACTTCCCAGTCGCCGTCTGGTCATGGAACTCGGCGCTCGCCATCGTCTGCGGCAATTCCACCGTCTGGAAGCCCTCGGAAAAAACGCCGCTGACGGCGCTCGCCACCCAGGCGATCTTCGACAAGGCGCTGGCTCGCTATATCGCCAATGGCGGCACTGCGCCTAAAAACCTTTCGACGCTGCTGATCGGCGGCCGCGAAATCGGCGAAGCCCTAGTCGATCATGAAAAGGTGCCGCTGGTTTCCGCCACCGGCTCGACCCGCATGGGCCGCGAAGTCGGACCGAAGCTCGCTCAGCGTTTCGCTCGCTCGATCCTCGAACTCGGCGGCAACAATGCCGCGATCGTCACCCCGACGGCCGATCTCGACCTGACCCTGCGCGGTGTCGCTTTCGCCGCCATGGGCACCGCTGGCCAACGCTGCACGACGCTGCGCCGCCTCTTCGTGCATGACAGCGTCTATGATGCGCTCGTTCCGCGTCTCGCCAAGGCTTATCAGTCGGTCACCATCGGCTCGCCCCTCACAGAGGGCAATCTTGTCGGACCGCTGATCGACAAGCAGGCTTTCGACAAGATGCAGGCAGCGCTTCAGGCCTCGAAGGCAGCCGGCGGCAAGGTGGTCGGCGGCGAGCGTGTGCTGGATGCGGAGGCGACCGATGCTTATTACGTCCGCCCGGCAATCGTCGAGATGCCGAACCAGACCGATACGGTGAAGGAAGAGACCTTCGCGCCGATCCTTTACGTGATGAAATATTCAACCTTCGACGAAGCGCTGGCGCTGCATAACGACGTGCCGCAGGGCCTGTCGTCATCGATCTTCACCAACGACATGCGCGAGGCAGAAACCTTCGTATCTGCGCGCGGTTCCGATTGCGGCATCGCCAATGTCAATATCGGCCCCTCCGGTGCCGAGATCGGCGGCGCGTTTGGCGGCGAAAAGGAAACCGGCGGCGGCCGTGAATCCGGCTCGGACGCTTGGAGGGCCTATATGCGCCGCGCCACCAATACGCTGAACTACGGACGCACCCTGCCGCTGGCACAGGGCGTCAAGTTCGACATCGAATAACGAGATTACTGTGACGATGCTGAACCTTCTGACGGATATAGAAGGCGTGGCCGTTGGCCATGCCACCGATCTCGTGCTCGGCTCGGGCGTCACGGCCATCATTTTCGACGAGCCGGCGATTGCCTCCGGCTCGGTTCTGGGTGGCGCACCGGGCGGGCGCGATACGGCCCTTCTCGACCCATCGATGACGGTACAATCTGTCGATGCCTTCGTGCTGTCCGGCGGCTCGGCCTTCGGCCTCGATGCAGCCGGCGGCGTGCAGGCAGGATTACGCCAGATCGGCCGCGGACTGGAAGTCGGCACCACAAGAGTGCCGATCGTGCCACAGGCGATCCTGATGGACCTGCTCAACGGCGGCAACAAGGACTGGGGCCTGCATTCACCCTATCGCGACATGGGCCATGATGCCTTTCAGGCGGCACAAAAGGGCGCCTTTGCGCTTGGCACCGTGGGTGCCGGAACTGGCGCCACGACCGCAACGTTTAAGGGCGGTATCGGCTCGGCAAGCGCCGTCACCTCTTCCGGCCACCGGATTGCGGCCCTGCTGGCTGTCAACGCCATGGGATCGGCCACGGTCGGCGACGGCCCGCATTTCTGGGCATCTGCCTTCGAGAAGAATGGCGAATTCGGCGGCCTCGGCTTTCCGCAGCAGTTTACCGATGACGATACGGCTATGCGTATTAAGGGCGTAAAACTGAAGGCGACGACGATCGGTGTGGTCGTCACCGATGCGACGCTGACAAAAGCGCAGGCGCACCGCCTGTCGATCATGGCTCATGACGGGCTGGCGCGCGCCGTTCTGCCAGCACATCTGCCCGGCGATGGCGACACGATCTTTTCCGCCGCAACCGGCAGAAAACCTTTGGGCGATATGTCTGACTTCGCAGAACTCTGCCATCTGGCGACGGTGGTGACGGCACGCGCGGTGGCACGCGGTGTCTACGAGGCGACTTCTTTACCAGTACCAAATGCGCAGGCCGCATGGCGGGATACATACAAATAACCAAAGGTTGTAGTTTATTTTAATTGCAACCAAGTGAAAATTACTTCACTCTCCTCTCACTGGAGATATCGCCGGGAGACGCTGTCACGATGCGCCCGATCTGCCAGATGGGGGAGTTATGGATATCGCGGAAATCGGGAGCATCGACCTCGGTCAATTCGGCACCGCCCTCTCGGCGGTTGCCGCTCTGGGAACGGCAGCATTCGGACTTGTGGATGTAACCAAGCCGTTTAACGGCGGCATTTCCAATGTCGGCTATCATTTTATCGAATCGGCATTTCAGCCGTTTGAAGCCGCTCTCAAGACGATTAATGCGGAAGAGCCTTATGCGGTCGTAAAGGCAAACTGGTTAAACGGAATGGACAAGGCCGAGCAAAAGGCCGCCGCCAGAAATCTGATAAGGCTGGGCTTCAATTCACAGACCGCCGCACCGATTGCCGGCTATGTGTTGCCGGGTGACGGCGATCTTCTTGCCGCGATCGCCCGGAAGATAGAGATCGGCGAAACGCCGAACGAAGCGGAACTGGCCATTCTGGCCCGCTTCGACGCGATCATAGACGCAAGACTGGACGCCGCATTCGAGCGCGCCGAACAGCAGTTCCGCAATACGTCACGCTTCGTCGCCGCGGCAATCGCGATCGTGCTGGCCGAGGTAGGCACGGCCGTAGTCACTGAGGATTTCGGGTCTTCGCATTTCATTCTGGCCTTCCTGATCGGGCTCGTCGCCGTTCCCGTCGCTCCGATAGCCAAGGATCTATCCTCGGCCATTTCCAAAGCCGCATGGGCTTTCAAGGCGGTAAGACGATAAGGGGGCCATTGTGACGCTATTCCTCAATTTCAGGGTTTCACCAATTGGCGGCGCCATAGCAATGACGCCGGCGATGCAGAAGATTGATACCGACTTTGCGCTGTCTCCGGTAAGACCGGACATATTCAGGCAACAGACAACCGGCCGCGATATCCTCTTTGTCGTCCACGGCTACAATAACAGGCAGAGCGACGGAGTGCATGCGCTCTCCCGGCTAGAGACACTTCTCAACCTGCCACCCTCTGCGGTTTTCATCGGCATCTTATGGCCGGGCGATTCTCATGCGGGCTTCATCAGCTACCCGGTGGAGAAGCCGACGGCGAACCTTACCGGCCAGAAACTGGCGGCCTTCTCCAACCTTGAACTGCGGCAGGCGGCAAGCTTTTCCTTCGCCAGCCACAGCCTTGGTGCTCGGGTCGTTCTGGAGACGATCAGGCGGCTGAACCGCAAAACGCGATCCGCCTGCCTGATGGCAGCAGCCATAGAGCGGACCTGCCTGGAGAAGGAATATGTCGATGCCTTCGAGAAGAGCGGGCATATCTATGTTCTGGCGTCGGAGAAGGATCTTGTCCTTCGCTTGGCTTTTCCATTCGGCAACTTCTTTGGGCATGTTCTCGACCCGACCAGCAATCCGCTCTCCGCTGCGCTCGGTTTCAGTGGGCCGCCAAGGGCGATCGGCAATACCGTAAAACCCTGGCAGATCGACAATAGGCTGGACTACGAGCACGGCGAGTACCTACCGCCTTCGGGCGCCGAACCACCATTTCCGGATCAGAAGGGCACATGGATGGAACCCGCCAACTTCGTCCGTCGTGCCTTTAACCTCGAGCGACAGACATGGCCGGCATAGGATCCGACTAAACGAAGGATGCCAGCGCTTCTTCCAGTCGATGCCAGCCTTCTTCCCCCGGCAGGCCGATCCTGAGATCGTCCGGGCGCTCATCGAAGCGACGGGTGAGGATGCCGTGGCTGGCGAGATGCCGGTAAAGTGCCTGGGCGCGTGGATCCCGGATCAACCGGAACAGGGATGTGCCTCCATGCATGGAAATGCCGGCAGTCGTGAGCAGCGTCTCCAGACGAGCCATTTCGTCTTCCAGCCGTCGGCGCATCATCACCTGCCACCAGCCATCGGCCAGCGCCTCGCTTGCCACATGGAGCGCTGGACCGGATATCGCCCAGGGACCGAGCCTGTCTTCAATCCGTCGCACCACATCGGGATGAGAGATCGCAAAACCGAGCCTGAGGCCGGCCATGCCGTAAAATTTTCCGAATGAACGCAAGACCAGAAGGCCACCGCTTTCGACCATTTCCGCAACGCTTTTGGCCTCGGACACGTCCGAAAAGGCTTCATCAACGACAAGCAGTCCACCTTTGTCCCGCATGGCGTCGGCAAGCGACAGGAGATCCGCCCTCGGCACGACGCGACCGGTCGGATTGTTGGGGTTGACGATGACCGCAAGATCGGCCGCTGCGAGCTGATTGATGTCATCGGTTTCGGTGACCTCGAATCCGGCCAGTTTTGCTGCGCGGGCATGTTCGGCATAGGTGGGAGACAGAATTGCTGCCTTGCGCCCATCGATCAGCGAGGCGACGATCGGCAGCAGGATCTGCGTGCCTGGCCCTGCCGCGACATGGGCCGCGGACAGCGCGCCATAGGTTTTAGCTGCGATCGCTTTCAACTCATCAAGCGATGCCGGTTCCGGCAGCCGTGCAAAAACATTGCTAGGAATTGCTGAATGCGGATAGGAATGCGGATTGATACCAGTCGAAAGATCGATCCATGGTTCCGGCGCCTGAGGAAACAGCGCACGCGCCCTGGCCAGATTGCCGCCGTGCTGGATCGGATCGCCAACGACATCTTTATCCTTTGGGTTTGCCACAGCAATGTTCCTTCTTGCATTCCTCGCGCTGATCTTGGAGCGCTTTACCGGCTACCCGGATTGGCTGTTCAGACTGATCGGCCATCCCGTCACGTGGATCGGCCGGCTGATATCGCAACTCGACGCCCGATGGAACCGCGAGGCGGATGACTTCGCCACGCGAAAACGCATGGGGATCCAGGCACTCGCCGTTCTGATGGCGATTGTCATTCTTGTCTCTGCGGTCCTGCAGGATGTGCTGCTTGTTATCCCGCTGGGTCCGATCCTGCTCATTCTTGTCGCTGCGAGCCTCCCGGCCCAGAAGAGCCTCGAGCGACATGTGCGCGATGTCGCTTCCTCGCTCAAGCACCATGGCTTGCCGGCGGGACGGGCGGCCGTCTCCAGAATTGTCGGCCGCGATGTCGAACAATTGGACGAAGCGGCAGTTTGCCGGGCGGCGATCGAAAGCCTCGCCGAGAATTTTTCCGATGGCGTGGTCGCGCCGGCCTTCTGGATGGGGATCGGCGGCCTGCCTGCCGGTGCGGCATACAAGGCAGCCAATACCGCCGACAGCATGATCGGCCACCGCTCGCCGCGCCACGAAGCTTTCGGCTGGGCGGCCGCCCGTTTCGACGACCTCGTCAACCTGCCTGCCTCGCGCCTCACGGCAGCGCTTTTCGTGGTTGCCGCGCTTTTTGTTCGCGATGCCTCGCCAAGCAATGCCATCAGGGCGATCCGCCGCGATGCTAAGAACCATCGATCGCCGAATGCCGGCTGGCCTGAAGCTGCGATGGCAGGTGCCTTGGGAATAGCGCTTGCCGGCCCGCGCAGTTATGGCGGCGAGATGATCGAGGCGAGCTATATGGGCGAAGGCGGCCGCAGCGAACTGGTCTATGAGGATATCTACGACGCGCTGAAGATCGCCCGCATTGCCGACATGCTGCTGATCGGCCTTTTCGGCGTCCTGGCGGTCCTCATGTGGCAAGTCTGAGCAACCCGCTGAGATCGAGATACCGTTCCATATGGGCGGCGAGACGATCGAGAATGGCATCGACATTCGCCTCGTAATCGAGGCCTGAAGACGAACCGCCAAGACGGGTGAGCCAAGCTGACCGCTGCCTGTCGTCGGAAAACAACCCGTGGACGTAAGTGCCGACGACCCGGCCATCAGCGGAGGATGCCCCTTCCGCTTGACCACCGATCGTCGAGAACGGCCGGGCGCAATCCGCGCCGGCTGTGCGGCCGATATGCATTTCGTAGCCGGCGAAGGAAATACCATCGAAACTAGAACCCGAAACTGCTTCAAGCCGCTTGGCGCCGGAAAGAACGGTTTCGACATTGAGCAGGCCGAGTCCATCGACTGAACCGGGTGGGCCTTCAGTCCCTTCCGGATCGGAAAGCCGTTTGCCGAGCATCTGATAACCGCCGCACAAACCGAGCACCCGCCCGCCGCGGCGATGATGGGCGGCGATATCTACATCGAACCCGGCTTGGCGCAGCGCCGCAAGATCCGAGATCGTAGCCTTGGAGCCGACCAGCAGCACGAGATCGCAATCACCGGGAATGGCTTCGCCGCGACGGACGCGGATCAGTTCCACATCCTGCTCGGCTTCCAGCGGGTCGAGATCGTCGAAATTGGAAATATGCGGTAGGATCGGCACCGCGATTCGAATTTTTGCTCCCGGCTTGCGAGCAAAAGACTGGGAAAGGCCCAGCGCATCTTCGGCCGGCAAAAGTGCCGCATCGGCAAAATGCGGCAGGAGCCCGATCGATTGCCAGCCCGTGAATCGGGCAATCAGATCCATGCCTTCGGCAAACAGCGCCGGATCGCCACGAAACCGGTTGACGATGAAACCGCGGATCATTGCCGCATCATCGGCATCGATGACCAGTTTCGTGCCGGCAAGACTGGCGATGACGCCGCCGCGATCGATATCACCGATCAGGACAACCGGAACATCGGCGGCACGGGCAAAACCCATATTGGCAATATCGTTCTGGCGCAGGTTGATTTCAGACGCGCTGCCCGCACCCTCGACCAGAACCAGATCAGCCTTGGCGCGCAGTATCTCGAAGCTTTCGAGCACGCGGGAGAGCAGCCGGGTCTTGAGATGCTGGTATTCGGATGCCTTGGCATTGCCTTCGACGCGCCCCTGCACCACGACCTGGGAGCCGATCTCGCTCTGCGGTTTCAGAAGCACCGGGTTCATATGCACGCTGAGCGGCATGCCGGCCGCGCGCGCCTGCAGCGCCTGCGCCCGGCCGATCTCGCCGCCATCGGCGGTGACGGCCGCATTGTTCGACATGTTCTGGGGCTTGAACGGCGCGACGCTCAGGCCACGCGAAGTGAAGGCGCGGGCAAGGCCGGCCACGACCAGCGACTTGCCCACGTCGGAGCCCGTTCCCTGGAACATCAGCGAGCGAGCGACCATGATCTAGAACTCGATGCCGGCCTGGGCTTTGACACCCGCCTTGAAGTGATGTTTGACCAGAGACATCTCCGTCACCAGATCAGCCGCCTCTATCAAGGCCGGTTTCGCGTTGCGGCCGGTGACGACAACATGCAGGTCAGGGCGTCTGGCCTGGAAGGCGGCGACGACCTTTTCCAGATCAAGATAGTCGTAGCGAAGTGCGATATTGAGTTCATCGAGGATGACCAGCCCGATCGTCTCGTCAGCCATCAGCTCGAGCGCCTTCTCCCAGGCCTTTTTCGCTGCAGCGATATCCCGCTTCAGGTCCTGGGTTTCCCAGGTAAAGCCCTCGCCCATCGTGTGCCAGACCACCCGATCGCCGAACACGGCAAGCGCCGGCTGTTCGCCGGTAGACCACGCGCCCTTGATGAACTGGACGATGCCGACGCGGCGATTGTTGCCGAGCATCCGGAGAGCCAGCCCGAAGGCGGCCGTCGACTTGCCCTTGCCGGGGCCGGTATGGACAATGAGAAGACCCTTTTCGAGGGTCTTCTCGGCGACTTCGGCATCCTGAACCGCCTTGCGGTTCGCCATCTTGGCGCGATGACGTTCCTCGGCGGTTTCGTCTACAGTCTTCAACGCGCTGCAAGCTCCCTTTCGGCGGTCAGCGAAACCTGTTCTCCGCTGCGAAACTTCTCTCGCAGCAGGCCGGCAATCGCTCCGAGCACCGCCCAGAAGATCAGGTTCGTGGCATAAACGGCATTGACGAAGCGGGCATAGAGCTCGATCGGCACAGCCGTTTCATGGGTTGGCGGCAACGGCGCGCCGACCAGATGCGGCGCGACGAGAAGCACGATTGCCAGAGCCGCCAGCAGAGCCGATCGGGTATAGGCGAGAAGCCCGAGACCCGCCGCGGTGCAGATCGCAGTCGAGACCCACCAGACCTGACGCGGCCCGAGATCGGCAGCCGGCATGCCCGGCAATTCCGGCGGCAGCCCCAGACCGGGCGCCAGGCTGACGGTGAGGAAGCCGGCAATGCCGAACAGCAGACCGCCGCGCCATCCGCCGAAACCGCCGAGAGCTTCGGCGATTGCGATCGCAACGAGCGCGAAACCGATCGCGGCAAGCACATCGGCGGAAGCGGTATAGATGAACCGCTCGAAACCGTCGGCGGGCGCCCAGGCCTCTTCGTCATGGTGGTGATCAGCGGTCGGTGCAGCCGTCCCGGCAGCAGATACCGCGTCATGACTATGCCCGGCCTCTTCGCCGCCGGCATTTTCATAGGTTTCCGCCTGCAGGATCAGCGGTACGGTGGAAAAACTCTGCATCACGGTCATCAGCATCCCGGACAAAAGTCCGGCGACCACCGCCGTGAAGACGATGTTACGAAATAGCGACATTTGGAAAATCCCCTCGGTGGCTGGCTATATCAATGGCAGGGAAAGGCCAGCGAATGGCGCGTATCATGGGCCGCGTTATGCACGACTTCCAGATGCGAGAAGCCGACGAAACCGACCATGAACAGGCCAAGAAGGGCCGACATGCTAAGAGGAATGATTTTTGATGCGGAAACGCTGGCTGCGGCTGCAGCAGAATTCGTAACCATGGACTTCGTCTTTCTGCCCTCCACCCGAGGGCTGTTACCATTGCCGAATGTCTCTGGCAGGTCTCCTGGCTCGCGGATCGGGCGCCTTCACCCGCCTTCCCAATTCAATCCGTAAAGGGATTGCTCCAGTGGCTTGACGACCGGATGGCCGTTTTGGGCAAAGGCTTTCCGCTTACAGTTGCGGGGGCAGCCGCGGGTTTGACGAAAGATCGTCGCACCGCATTCCCTTGAGTAACCCTTCCGGGCACCAAAGACAGATCCACTATAGTCAATTCGGTTCTATCGGCAATCGCCTTTGCGACATTGACAGTTTGACCGCGGAACGCTTACTTGAGCGCCACGACGGTCCTTTGCCGGCAACGGCAGGGGCTAAGAGAGAATGCGGTGCGGACCGATAAAACGGTCCAATGCCGCGGCTGCCCCCGCAACTGTGTGCGGCGAGCCATCACGCCAGAGACGCCACTGGAGAGGTCCGGCCATGGACCCTTCTGGGAAGGCAGGCGGATGGTGACGACCCGCGAGCCAGGAGACCTGCCGTTTGAAAATCATGCTTTTCCGGGCGGGGTGCTCCGGCAAAGGCTTCAATCATCGCTGCAGGATGGCTTGGCTTTCCTGTTCCGCACCCCGACTTGAGTAACCCGGCGGTAGTGCGGCCTGATGACAGATGATGCGCGAAAAGACGAAACCGGAACGACCGTTGGCGGCAATGCCGGCAACGTCGACGTGACGATCTTCGTCTGCACCAATTGCCGCGAGGCGACGGACAGCGAGGCCCGCCCCGGTATCGACCTGATCGAAGCGCTGAAACTGGCAGCTAAGGGCAAGCCGCTTACCGTCAAGCCGGTCACCTGCCTTGCCAATTGCGATAAGAGCCCGAGTGCGGCCTTCAACCACCGTTCCGGCTGGTCCTATGTCTTTGGCCACCTCTCCACCGAAGATGCCGACGACATCGTCACCGGCGCGATGATGCTGGCCGAAGACGAGCGCGGTTTCCTGCCCCTTCGCGGCCGCCCGATGTGCCTTCGTGGAAAAGGCATGACGGCCCGTATCCCACCCTTTCATCACCACGAGGACATGCCTTCATGAGCGAAAACTTCGCCCCTAAGTTCGATAAGGTTCCCTGCACCGTCGTTACCGGCTTTCTCGGCGCCGGCAAGACCACGCTGATCCGCAACCTGATCGAAAAGCTGGACGGCAAGCGGCTGGCGATCATCGTCAACGAATTCGGCGATGTCGGCATCGATGGCGAGGTGCTGAAAGGCTGCGGCATCGAGAGCTGCCCGGACGACAACATCATCGAACTGGCCAATGGCTGTATCTGCTGCACGGTGGCAGACGATTTCGTGCCGGCGATCGACCAGATTCTCGCCCGCGAGCCGCGCGTTGACCATATCCTGATCGAGACTTCCGGTCTTGCTCTGCCGAAGCCGCTCGTACAGGCGTTTCAGTGGCCGGCCGTGAAGGCGCGTGTGACAGTAGATGCCGTGATTGCGGTCGTTGATGGTGTAGCACTGGCCGAAGGCCGCGTTGCCGATGACCACGATGCGCTCGAAGCCCAGCGCCAGACCGACAGCTCGATCGATCATGACGATCCGGTCGAAGAAGTGTTCGAGGACCAGGTCGCCTGTGCCGACATGATCGTGCTGACCAAGACCGACCTTCTCGATCAGGCTTCGCTTGCAGCCGCCAAGGGCCGAGTTCAGGCGCATCTGCCGCGTGCCGTGAGAATCGTACCAGCTGCAAATGGAGCGGTTGATCCCAGCGTTCTGATCGGCCTTGGCCTTGCCGTCGAGGACGATATCGAGAACCGCAAGACCCATCATGACGACGAACTCGACCACGACCACGACGATTTCGACAGTTTCGTTATCGATCTGGCCTCGGTAACCGACCCCGAAGCGCTGGCTGCCCGTATTTCGGCGACCGCGGAAGCGGAAAACGTGCTGCGCATAAAGGGCTTTGTCGACGTCGCGAACAAGCCGATGCGCCTGCAGGTTCAAGCGGTAGGATCGCGCGTGAACCACTATTTCGACCGCGCCTGGGCACCTGGCGAAAACCGCCAGAGCCGCCTCGTCGTGATCGGCGAAAAAGGCATCGACCGCGCCGCGATCGAAAAAATGCTGGCGGCATAAGAGCCACCGGCCGAGGAAAAGGATGCACATACTCGCCACCACATCGTCGTCGCTCGACGACCTTATCGAACCGGTAGACCTCAACCAGTCACCGGCCGATGTGGTGGTGCTGTCCTTTTCCGGCAGCGATCTGAACGGGATTGCGGCGGCTTGGGAGGCGGTTGACCGTGGCGCGTGGAATACGGCTGAGGCTCGTGGCCTTGATACCCCCCTCTGGCCTGCCAGCCATCTCCCCCACAACGGGGGAGATCAGCAAGACGTAGCAACACCGCTAAATCCTCAACAATTGAATAGAGCGGAACCTCGCCGCGAGTCGATCTCCCCCCCTGTGGGGGAGATGCCCGGCAGGCCAGAGGGGGGTAAAGCCTCGGGCAACACCAACAGCCCATCGCTCGCCCTCACCAACCTCTCCGACCTGCGCCACCCGATGTCCGCCGATCTGTGGCTGGAAAAGACGGCGGCCCATGCAAAGGTCATCCTCGTGCGCATTCTCGGCGGTTACGACCGCTGGGCATATGGCGTCGAGGAATTGTCGCGGCTGGCGAAACGCCGAAAGATCGCGCTCGCCATGCTGCCCGGCGAATGCAGCATGCGTGACGAACGGCTGGCCGCCGCCTCGACGGTTTCCGAGGCAAATCTTGCCGGCATTCTCGCCTGCTTTCGCGAGGGCGGACCGGACAATATGCGGGTTCTGGTGCAGCGACTGGGAGCATTGGCAAGCGGCGGGGCGGATGAGATTCCGCGTGCAATTGCGATGCCGAAGGCCGGTTTTTATCGCCCTGGAAAAGGGATCGTTGACCGACGAGACCTTATGGCCGGATTTTCACCGGATGCGCCGCGCCTGCCGATCCTGTTCTACCGGTCCATGCTGCTCGCCAATGACGCTGCACCGATCGATGCACTCTTTGAAGCGCTCGCCGCGCGCGGCTTCGCCCCCGTGCCGCTCTTTGTCAGCGGCCTGAAGGATGCCGAGGCGATAACCTTTATCGAACAGGCGATAACCGAGCTTCAGCCCGCCGCGATCCTGACGACCACCGCTTTTGCCAGCGGCACCGACGACAGCAACGAGACGATTTTCGATAAGTCAGGCATTCCGGTCTTCCAGATCGTTGTCGCGACCACCCGCCGCGAAGGCTGGATCGAGGGCAGGCGTGGCTTGAATCCCGCCGACCTTGCTATGCATGTCGTCCTGCCGGAACTCGATGGCCGCATTCTGGCCGGTGTGATCTCCTTCAAGCAGGGCAGCGGCTCGGCCGAACTCGTCAACAGCCCTGAAGCTGACCGCGTCGAACAGGTGACCGAGCGGATCGCAGCCTTCCTGCGGATGAAGATGACGAGCCGCCATGAGCGAAAAATCGTCATCCTGATGCCGGATTATCCGAGCGCGCCGGGCCGCACCGGTTACGCCGTCGGGCTGGATGTACCGCAAAGCGTGCTTGCCATGCTGCGCGAACTCTCGCTCGCCGGCTATTCGGTTGCCGATATTCCCGACACGCCCCGCGACCTCCTTGATCGTCTTAATCGGAAAACTGGCTCCTTACCGCTTCGCGACTACGTCGCAGCACCAGGTGCCAGCGAAGCATGGGGCGATGCGAAAGACGACGCGGATCTGAAAAATGGCGCATACCGCTTCCGCGCCACACAGTTTGGCAATGTCACCGTGGCGCTGGCGCCGGATCGCGGCCGCAACGCCGATCGCCGGGCCGATTATCACAGCCCTGACCTGCCGCCCCGCCATGCGCTGATCGCCTTCGGCCAATGGATGCGCCACGCCCTTGGCGCTCATGCGATCGTGCATGTCGGCGCACATGGCACGCTCGAATGGCTCCCGGGCAAGACGGTGGCGCTGTCGAAAGATTGTTTTCCGGAACTGGTGACCGGCGGCCTGCCGGTGATCTATCCCTTTATCGTCTCCAATCCCGGCGAGGCAGCCGTTGCCAAAAGGCGGATTTCCGCTGTCACCATCGGCCACCTGCCCCCGGTTCTGACCGGCGCCGGTCTTTCGGACGATGAGAAGAAGCTTGAACTGCTGGTCGACGAATATGCCCAGGCCGATGGCCTCGACCGCCGCCGCCGTGACCGGTTGGCAAAACTGATCGTCGATGCGGCCCGCGACACGACGATTGCCACCGATGCCGGCGTTTCCCGCGACGACGACCCGGATACCGCGCTTGCCCGGATCGATGCGTTTCTTTGCGATCTCAAGGACTTTGCGATCAAGGACGGCCAGCATATTTTCGGCGAAGTGGCCAAGGGCGACGATGATCCGCTGCGGATTGCCAGTGCCGGGACGGAAAAGCAGGCTCTGCTGGATGCGCTGGATGGCAGGCATATCCGCCCCGGCCCTTCCGGTGCGCCGGCCCGCGGCCGCCGGGATGTGATGCCGACCGGGCGCAATCTTTTTGCCAGCGATCCGCGCACCCTGCCGACGCCGACCGCCTTCGAGCTTGGCAAACGTGCCGCCGACGAAATCCTGCGCCGTTATCTTCAGGACCATGGCGACTGGCCGAAAAACCTCGTTTTCGATCTCTGGGGCAGCGCCTCGCTTCGAAGCGGCGGCGAAGAAGTGGCACAGGTTCTTGCGCTGATGGGCGCAAGGCCGGTTCAGGACATGGCTACAGGTCGTGTGACCGGTATCGAGGTCTTGCCCCCGGCGCAGCTCGGCCGCCCGCGTGTGGACGTGACGCTCAGGATTTCCGGCCTGTTTCGCGACATGTTCCCGGCGTTGATCGCCCTGCTCAATGCCGCCATGCGGGCGATTGCCGCGCGCGAAGAAGCACCGGGAGACAACCCGCTGGCCGAAGAAGCCCAGAAAACAGGCGCGGTTCCGCCGCGCATTTTCGGCTCGGCGCCCGGCACCTACGGCTCCGGCATCGAGGAAAAACTTGCCGATGGATCGTGGGGCGAGCGGGAAGAGCTGGGGCGCATCTATCTCGACGCCACCAGCCATGCTTTCGGCGGTGCCGACGGTATGGCGAGTCATGTGCCCGGCGAATTTGCTGGACGGATCGGCAATGCCGACCTGCTCGTCCATACCGGCGACGATCCCGGCCGCGATCTTCTGGACGGTTCGGCCGACGTTGCCTTTATCGGCGGTTTTTCCGCAGCGGTAGCAGCGCTTGGCGGCAAGGCGGACGTGATTGCGCTCGATACGACCGATCCCGCAAAACCGAAAGCACGCTCGATTTCCGAAGCCGTCACACGGGTTGTCCGTGCGCGGGCTATCAATCCGCGCTTCATCGCCGGCCAGATGCGCCACGGCCCACGCGGCGCGGCAGAACTGGTGGAAACGGTCGACCGACTGATCGGCTTTGCCGAAACGACCCACGCCATTCCGCAATCCCTGATCGACGCCACTTATGACGCCTATCTGGGTGATGAGATCGTGCGAGAATTTCTGCTGACGCAGAACCCGGAAGGTGCGCGCTATATGGGCGAGCGTTTCCGCTCGGCGCTGAACCGCGGGCTATGGCATCCGCGCCGAAATGCGGTCGATGCCGAGCTTGAGATGCTGACGGGAGAGGTCGCATGACGGCGCTCCCCCTCACTCTGCAACGCGGTGCCTGCCCTGCCCTTTCGGCCCCGATGACGACCGGCGACGGCCTGTTGGCGCGCATCTCGCTGATCGAAGCGATTTCGCCCGAACAACTGGCGGATATTTGCCGGCTGGCGCTGAAGCATGGCAACGGCACGGTCGACATTTCCGCCCGCGGCAATCTTCAGGTCCGTGGCTTGAGCGAGATGTCCGCGCCGCGTCTGGATGCCGATGCGCGCGCGATGAACCTACCGCTTCGCGAAGGTCTTACCGTCGAAGTTCCACCGCTTGCCGGTATGGATGATAGCGAAATTGCCGATCCCCGACCGCTGGCAGAGGCCATTCGAGAAGCCTCTCGCGGCATTACCGGACTGGCACCTAAAATGGCCGTTGTGGTCGATGGCGGAGGACTTCTACGGCTCTCGGACCTGCTTGCCGACATCCGTCTTATCGCGGTCGGAAAATACGACTGGAAGTTGCTTTTAGGAGGCACCGAACAATCCACTCACGTTTTCAATGTTTTACGTGAAACACTTGTTGTCGACACGGTAATCGACCTGCTGAAACGTCTCGCAAGCTTGGGAAACAAGGCGCGCGGACGGGATCTGGCTGGCGGTCTGCTGGTGAGCGAAGCGGCGCCCCGCACCCTATCATCATACTCGGGCTTGCCCCAAGGATTTGCTGACGTCGAGAATGATGATCCGTTGCAGATGCTCGGGACAAGCCCGAGCATGACGACCGGGAATGCAGCGACATCGCCGTTCGAGCTGTTTGTGCTCTCCGATAATCTCCACGCCATCGGCGTCGGCCCCGCCTTTGGACAGGCAAAGGCGGAACATCTGATCGCGCTTTGTAACGAAGCCGCCCGCCTGGGAATAAAATCGCTCAAACCAGCGCTTGATCACTCCCTGCTCTTCTTTGGCACCGAGATCGCCTGCCGGGAATTGCGGGACTTCGCCGACAGCAACGGGTTCATCATCTCTGCCACCGATCCGCGGGGCCATATCGCCGCCTGCTCGGGCAGCCCCGCCTGCACTTCGGCGACGATCGCCACTCACGAGATTGCCGCAGCAGCGGCCGCCGAATGCGCCGATCTGCTCGACGGTTCTTTCAAGCTGCATGTCACCGGTTGCCCGAAAGGCTGCGCCCATCCGCAACCGGCAGCGCTTACCCTTTGCGGCACCGCTGATCACGTTTCTCTGATTGCGCAGGGAAAAGCTGCAGACGAACCCTTTGCTTTGACAAGCTTTGCCGATACCAACGCCATGCTTCGCCGCCTTGCCGATCTCGTCAGATCGGAAAGACGGCCAAGCGAAAACTCAGCCGCGTGCCTTGCCCGGATCGGTTCAGACCGGCTGGAAGCGGCAGCCACAGGACGACCATGACAAGTTACGACTATATCCGCGAAGGCGATGCGATCTACGAAAAGTCATTCGCGATCATTCGCGCGGAAGCCGATCTTTCCGCCTTCACCGAGGAACAGGCCGATATCGCCGTGCGCATGATCCATGCCTGCGGGCTGGTCGAGGCGGCAGAGCATTTCCGGTTCTCGAGCGATTTCGTCGAGGCGTCACGCGCTGCCCTTCGAGCTGGAAAGCCGATCTATTGCGACGCCGAAATGGTGGCGCATGGCGTGACCCGCGCAAGACTGCCGGCGGAAAACCAGGTGATCTGCACTCTGCGCGACAGTCGCACCGTAGAACTGGCAAAAACCATCGGAAACACCCGCTCGGCAGCCGCTCTCGACCTGTGGGACGAGCTGGAAGGCGCGGTCGTTGCCATCGGCAATGCGCCGACGGCACTGTTTCGATTGCTGGAAATGCTGGATGCCGGTGCACCGCGCCCGGCCGCGATCATCGGCATGCCGGTCGGTTTTGTCGGCGCGATGGAAAGCAAGGAAGCGCTGGTGGAATCCACCCACGACATTCCTTATGCCGTGGTGCGCGGCCGCATGGGCGGCTCGGCTATGACCGCCGCCGCAGTTAACGCGCTTGCGAGGTCAGGACTGTGAACGCCGCCATCATCAAGGGCAAACTCACCGGCGTCGGTACGGGTCCGGGCGATCCGGAACTGATGACTCTGAAAGCGGTTCGCGCCATCAACGAGGCCGATGTCGTCGCCTTCTTCTGCAAGAAGGGCTCGACCGGCAATGGCCGCACCATCGTCGAGGCGCATATCCGCCCCGGCACGATCGAATTGCCGCTGGTCTATCCGGTAACAATCGAGACCCACAAGGACGAAGACGACTATAAGAACCCGATCAACGATTTCTTCGATCGCTCGGCCGAAGAGATCGCCGCCTATCTCGATGCCGGCAAGAATGTTGCCGTGCTGAGCGAGGGCGATCCGCTTTTCTACGGTTCCTACATGCACCTGCATCTGCGGCTGAAGGATCTTTATCAGGCGGACGTGATCGCAGGTGTTACCGCCATGTCCGGCTGCTGGTCGATGACCGGCCTGCCGCTGGTGCAGGGCGACGACATTTTAAGCGTGCTGCCCGGCACGCTGCCGGAAGAAAAGCTCGCGGAACGGCTCGCAGTTACGGATGGCGCCGTGATTATGAAGGTTGGCCGTAACTTGCCGAAAATCCGCCGCGCCCTAGCATCGGTCGGAAAGCTTTCCGGCGCACTTTATGTCGAGCGCGGCACGATGGCGAACGGAGCGGCCGAGCGACTGGAAACGCGCGACGAAAGCCCGGCGCCCTATTTCTCCATCGTACTCGTTCCCGGCTGGACCACGAGACCGCAAGGGGAAAAGAAATGACCGGGTCGCTGACCGTTGTCGGCCTCGGCCCCGGCAATCCCGACCAGATGACCCAGGAGGCTCTCGCGGCAGTTACGGCATCCACCGACTTTTTCGGCTATTTCCCGTATATAGACCGGCTGAACCTCAGAGCAGACCAACGCCGCCACGCCTCGGACAACCGCGAAGAACTGACGCGCGCCAAAGCAGCGCTGGAAATGGCGGCCAAGGGCGGTAAGGTCTGCGTTGTTTCCGGCGGTGATCCGGGCGTGTTTGCCATGGCGGCCGCAGTTTGCGAAGCGATCGACGACGGCCCGGCCGAATGGCGTGATATCGAGCTGTTCGTCGTGCCGGGTGTTACTGCGATGCTTGCGGTTGCCGCCAAGGCCGGTGCACCGCTGGGCCATGATTTCTGCGCCATATCACTGTCGAATAACCTGAAACCCTGGGCGATCATCGAGAAACGTCTCGTGGCGGCTGCGAAGGCGGGCTTCGTCATGGCCTTCTACAATCCGATCAGCAAGGCGCGTCCGCACCAGCTGGGCGAGGCTTTCGACATTTTGCGCGCCCATCTGCCCGGCTCGGTGCCGGTGATCTTCGGCCGTGCAGCAGGCCGCCCCGACGAGGCGATCCGCATCGTGCCGCTCGAAGAAGCTGAAGGCGATATGGCAGACATGGCGACCTGCGTGATCGTCGGCACGGCCGAGACGAGGCTTATCGAGCGGACTGGTCAGAGGCCGATTGTCTATTCGCCCCGTTTTCTGCGGGAGAGCTTCCAGTGACGCACCATGCCGGCAAGCTCTTCGACGCTTCTGGCCGATGGCACATCCGGCAGACGGGGGCGTTCGATCAGCACGACCTCGATGCCCAGCCGTCGGGCAGCGCTGATCTTGCCGACGCTGGAGACACCGCCACTATTCTTCGAGACGATAAGATCGATTGCATGCTGTTCAAGCAGCTGGGTCTCGTCCCATTCGGAGAACGGACCGCGCGCGGTGATATAAGACACGTTCGGCAGCTTCAGCGGCGGATCGACCGGATCGACGCTGCGCACCAGATAGGAATGCTGCGGCATCACTTCGAAAGGCAGCAGTTCCTGCCGGCCGAGCGTCAGGAAAACCCGGCGCGGAGCAATGTCGAGGGCTTGGACGGCGGCCGCAATATCGGTGACCTCCTGCCAGTGATCGCCCTTCTGTCGCGACCATACCGGACGGCGCAAAGCGAGAATATCGACACCCGCCAGCGCCGCCGCCTCGGCAGCGTTGCGGGAAATGTTTGCCGCAAACGGATGCGTCGCGTCGATCAGCAGGTCCACGTTCTTTTCGCGAAGAAATGCGGCAAGCCCTCCGGCACCGCCGAAGCCGCCGATGCGAACCGGCACGGGCTGTTCGGCCGGGGCCTTGGTGCGGCCGGCAAGCGAGAGCAGAATATCGTAATCGGGGCTCGTCGAAAGCTGGGCGGCGAGCGCCTTGGCTTCCGCCGTACCTCCCAGAATGAGGATGGAGTAGGTCAAATTGCCTCCTGAATCAGAGAAACAAGCTTTAAACCAAAGCCGCTGGCTGTCCATTGTCGGGATCGGCGAGGATGGCGTGAAAGGGCTGGGCGAAAACGCCAGGGATGCGATCGCCTGCGCTTCGGTCGTCTTCGGCGGCAGACGGCATCTGGAGCTTGCAACGCCGCTGGTAACCGGCGAGGCGCGGCCATGGCCGGTGCCGTTCGATGCAGCGATGCGCGATGTCGTGGCACTGAGAGGGCAAAAGGTTTGCGTGCTCGCCTCCGGCGATCCGTTCTTTTACGGCGCCGGCGTCACCCTGTCGCGTCACATCGGCTCCGATGAGTTTACCACCTACCCATCGCCTTCGGCATTCTCGCTGGCGGCTTCACGACTTGGCTGGCCACTACAGGATATCGAAACCGTTTCCCTGCACGGCCGCCCGATCGATCTGATCCGCCCGCTATTACATCCCGGCCGGCGGATCATCGCGTTGACCTCCGACGAAAAAGGCCCTCGGGAGCTGGCGGAACTGCTGACGGAAAGCGGGTTTGGTCGATCCGGAATGACAGTGCTTGAAGCGATGGGCGGTGAGGCCGAGACGATGCGCGCCGGCAAGGCCGCAGAATTCGCACTGCAGGATATCAATGTCCTCAATGTCGTGGCCATCGAGGTGGTTGCAAGTGCCGATGCGCGCATCCTGCCGCGTGGTTTCGGACTGGACGACGCGCTGTTCGAACACGATGGACAGATCACCAAGCGGGAAATCCGGGCGCTGACGCTGTCGGCGCTCAGCCCGCGGCCTGGTGAACTGCTCTGGGACATCGGCGCCGGTTCCGGTTCGATCGGCATAGAATGGATGCTGGCTGACCCGTCGATGCGAGCGATTGCCATCGAAGCTCATCCGGAACGCGCCGCGCGGATCAGGCGCAATGCATACCGTTTCGGCGTTCCGGGATTGGTTCTGGTCGAAGGAGAGGCGCCGTCCGCGCTGAACGATCTCCCGCAACCCGATACGATCTTCATCGGCGGCGGAGGCAGCGAACCAGGCGTCTTCGACGCAGCCTTAGAGGCACTGAAGCCCGGCGGCAGGTTGGTTGCCAATGCCGTGACGCTGGAAATGGAAACCGTACTGCTGGCGGCACAAGCGAGACTCGGCGGCAACCTGATCCGAATGGAAGTTTCACGCGCAGCACCGGTCGGCGCGATGCAGGGCTGGAAGCCGGCAATGCCGGTGACCCAATGGACATGGACAAAAGGAATGCAATTATGATCGTTGCCGGTCTCGGCTGCCGCAAGGGCAGCACGCGCGATGAGCTTCTATCGGCGCTCGATGCCGCCTGCATGGAAGCGAAAATTTCACGTGAATCCATCTCGGCGCTCGCAACCGGCGAGATCAAGCGGGAGGAAGCCGGCATTCTGCAATTGGCCGAGATGCTGGGCCTGCCGCTCCATATCGTGGCGGACGATGCACTGATGGACGCAGAACCGCGAACGAAAACCGTGTCACGGCACAGCCTTGCGAAAACGCTGTCCTCCAGCCTTTCGGAGGTTGCCGCGCTGGCAGCTGCGGGCGAAAAATCAGAGATCATCGTGCCTAGGCTGATATCGCAGGGCGCCACCTGCGCGCTGGCAGAAATGAAAGAACAAGCATGACCGTCCATTTCATCGGTGCAGGTCCGGGTGCAGCAGACCTGATCACCGTGCGCGGTCGTGATATTCTCGCCCGCGCGCCGGTCTGCCTTTATGCCGGCTCGATCATGCCCAAGGAACTGCTCGACTGGTGCCCGAAAGATGCGCGCATCGTCGATACCGGTTCCTTGTCGTTGGACGAGATCGAAGCCGAATATGTTGCCGCCCACAAGGCGGGCAAGGACGTCGCGCGGCTGCATTCCGGCGATCTCTCCGTCTGGAGCGCGGTCGCCGAACAAATCCGTCGGCTGGAAAAACACGGTATCGATTATACGCTGACGCCGGGCGTGCCCTCCTTCGCCGCAGCAGCGGCAGCACTGAAGCGTGAACTCACCATCCCGGAAGTGGCCCAGAGCCTCGTACTCACCCGCGTTTCCGGCCGCGCGTCGAAAATGCCGGAAGGCGAAACACTGAAGGCCTTTGGAGCGACAGGCGCAACGCTGGCGATCCATCTCGCCATCCATGCACTGGAAAAAATCGTCGAGGAACTGACGCCGCTTTATGGCGCAGATTGCCCGGTGGCAATTGTCGTACGCGCCTCCTGGCCGGAAGAGCGGATCATCCGCGGAACGCTCGCCGATATCGAGGCGAAACTGGCGGAAGAGCCGGCCGAACGCACGGCACTGATCTTTATCGGCAAAGGCCTGGGCGCGTCCGATTTTGTCGAGAGCCAGCTATACAATGCCGACTATGTAAGGCGTTTTCGCCCCGGCTGGGATCAGTTCAGCAAGGATCACGCCGATAAGGGTTCGGAATGATCGGAAGGGGTGAACTCCGTCTTGCCGACAAGCTGGCCTTGTCGATCGAAGACCAGGATTTCCAGAGCGATATCTGGCGTATGCAGTGCCTTGGCCGCCGTTTTCCAGGCGAGTGCAGCGATGCGGTTGCCAAGCGGAAGCCCTATGTCATCGGCGAGCTGGAAGGCGTGCGACACGGTATTGGCCGCGGTAATTCGCGCCACGAGATCGGCCTCCGCGCCGGCTTCGGCCGCAACCTTGGCCAGAGCCTCGAGATCGGCAAGCCCGCGTTTGGAATGCACATCGAGCATGCCTTGAGAAAGCTTGGTCATCTTGGCGACGCCGCCGGCAATCGTCACCTTCGGCACCGGATGGCTGCGAAGATATTTCAGCATGCCGCCGACGAAATCGCCCATGTCGATCAGCGCGATCTCCGACAGGCCATGATGGGCCTGCGCCGCCTTTTCGGACACATTGCCGGTGGCGCCGGAAATGTGATCAAGCCCTGCGGCGCGCGCCACATCGATGCCACGCCAGATGGAATGAATCCAGGAAGCGCAGGAAAACGGGATGACGATGCCGGTTGTACCGAGGATCGATATGCCGCCAAGGATTCCAAGTCTACCGTTGAGGGTGCGCTCGGCGATCTTCTCGCCATCGGCAACGGAAATCTCGACCTCGAAATCCCGCTCGCCATGGCAAACCTCGGAAATCGACTGAGCAATCATCTTGCGCGGAACCGGGTTGATAGATGGCTCACCGGGCGGCAGCGGCAGGCCAAGCCGTGTCACGGTGCCGACGCCCGGTCCCGCCTTGAAGGTAATGCCGGAGCCGGGCAATCCACGGCGCACGGTGCTCATGATCAGCGCGCCATGGGTGACATCGGGATCGTCGCCGGCATCCTTGACGATACCAGCCTTGGCAAATCCGCTGCCCTTCTCTTCCATCGCAAGAGCGAAGGCCGGGCGTTGGCCGCCGGGCAGTGTCACTTCGACCAAGGCCGGAAATTCGCCGGTCATCAACGCAAGACAGGCGGCCTTACTGGCTGCCGCCGCACAGGTGCCCGTCGTCCATCCACGACGCAGGTTCTTGCTTTCTGTTTCAATGGCCGCTTCCATGGCCGTTTCTATAGCCCGGCCGCCACCGGCCGGCAAAAGGTTTGAATATGTCCGTGAATGAGTTGTTGGAAACGATCGTTGATGCCCCCGAATTTGCCCCGGGCCACGTATGGCTGGCGGGTGCCGGACCGGGTCATCCTCGTTATCTGACGCTGGAAGTGGCGGATGCGCTGAAAAAGGCGGATGTGATCGTGCATGATGCGCTGGTTTCTGACGGCGTGCTGGCGCTGGCGACGACAAAAGACCTGATCTTCGTCGGCAAGCGTGGCGGCAAGCCTTCCGTCGCGCAGGACGATATCACGGCCAAACTGATCGAACTGGCAAAGGCGGGAAAGCGCGTCTTGCGGCTGAAGGGCGGCGATCCCTTCATCTTCGGCCGGGGCGGCGAGGAAGCTGAAGCGCTGGTGAAGGAAAACATTCCCTTTCGCGTGCTGCCCGGCATGACATCCGCATTGGCGGCGCTCGCCTCCGCCAACATTCCCGCTACCATGCGCGGCATTAGCCGCTCGATCACGCTGGCAACCGGCCATGCCGCCGGAACACCCGGGGATCTCGACTGGAAGGCGCTTGCAAAAACCGGCGAGCCCATCGTCGTTTATATGGGCGTCAGCACGATCGGCACGATTGCCCGACTGCTGATGGAAGGCGGCCTTGCCGCCGACACGCCCGTTGCCGTGCTGATGGCCGCAACGACGCCGGACGAACGCTCGATGACAGCAACACTTGCCACTGTCGAGGAAGAAGTCCAGCGCCAGAATTTTGCCGCTCCAGCACTGATCGTCATCGGCAGGATCGTTTCCATGCAGGCTGTCCTATCCGGGCAGGCCGTTCTTTCGGGCAAGAACCCATGACCGCCCGCGCGCTCATCATCGGCGCACCGCGCTCAGGCTCCGGCAAGACAAGCGTCACGATCGGCCTGCTAAGGGCTTTTCAGCGGCGCGGCGTTAAGGTTCGCGGCATCAAGACCGGGCCGGATTATATCGATCCCGGTTTCCACGAGGCGGCAACCCGCCTGCCCGGCCTCAATCTCGACAGCTGGGCTATGGCGCCCGATCTTCTGCGCCACCTAGCTCGTGAACACGCGGATGATGCCGAACTGATCCTGATCGAAAGCGCCATGGGCCTGTTCGACGGCATTGTCACCAAACCCAATCGTTCCGGCGCCGCATCCGATCTGGCCCGGCTTTTCGGCCTGCCTGTGCTTCTGGTACTCGACGTTTCCGGCCAGAGCCAGACAGCGGCGGCAATCGCCTGCGGTTTCATGCATTACGACCCGGATGTGAAGATGGCCGCCTGCGTGCTGAACAGGGCCGGCAGCGAGCGACACAAGAAGCTTTCCGGCGACGCGATCGAGGCGCTTGGCCTGCCGGTTGTCGGCACGGTGCTGCGTGATCCGACGCTGACACTGCCGGAACGCCATCTCGGTCTCGTCCAGGCGAGCGAACACCCGGAAATGGATGCCCATCTCGATCGTCTGGCCGATGCGATGGAGCGCTCGCTCGATCTCGATGCGATTTTTGCCGCCGCAAAACCATTCGACATACCGTCAGGTTCAACCGAAAAGGCGCTTCCACCACCGGGCCAGCGGATTGCGCTTGCCGACGACGCGGCCTTCACCTTCCTCTACCCGCATATCAAGCGGCAATGGCGCGCCATGGGGGCGGAGATCATCACCTTTTCGCCGCTTGCCGACGAAGCGCCGCCAGCCGATTGCGACATCTGCTGGCTGCCGGGCGGTTATCCCGAGCTGCATGCCCGCCGGCTGGCAACAGCCCACAATTTCAAGGCGGGTTTGAAAAGCTTCGCGGAAACAAAACCCATTCACGGCGAATGTGGTGGCTACATGGTTCTCGGCGAGGCGCTGCAGGATGCCGACGGGGTGACCCACGCCATGACCGGGCTTCTCTCCCATGCCACGAGCTTTGCGAAGCGCAAGATGAATCTCGGCTACCGCCAGGCACGCCTGCTGGGCCACTCTGCGATCGGTTCGGCCAACGACCTGATCCGTGGCCATGAATTCCATTACGCACGCGTGATCGATGCTGGAAACGACCAACCTCTCGCCATGATTGCAGACGGCCGCGGCGTCGAAATAGGCCCATCGGGTGGAAAACGAGGTCGTGTGACCGGCGCATTTTTCCATGCAATAGCGCGCGATTGAGCCTATTGGGCACCTGCCTGACAGGTGTCGAATTTTCGCAACCCATGGGAGGTTGCCAAATGTGTCGCATCAAAGGCACTTAATGTCGTAGCGAAGGCTCACCCGCGCGACACCGCGCCCTTACCATTCATCAAGCCTCAACGGGCCTTCGATCACAGAGCAGATTTTCCCGAGGCAGATAAGCTCACGCAGATGAGCGGGAGACTGCAGAAGAAAGGAAGTTATGTCGGCGGCAACCGAACCATTTCCCACGATCGACAGCATGAAACACGCCTCTCCACGGAAGAGGAAACCGGACGAGCGGGTGTCGATGACAAGAACAGAAATCTGCATCGGATAAAGGGGAACAAGGGAAATGAACGACTTCACAAAGTATCTGGCCGGACGCGTTACGGCAGGCGGCATGAACCGCCGCGAATTCATTGGTCGCGCCATGGCCGCCGGCCTGACGCTGACCGCAGCTGGCAATCTTTTCGCCACCAGCGCCGCAGCCCAGACGCCCAAGAAGGGCGGCACATTGAAGCTCGGCCTCGAAGGCGGCGCAGCCACAGACTCGATCGACCCCGCCAAGGCAACCTCACAAGTCATGTTCGCTGCCGTACGCAGCTGGGGTGACACGCTGGTAGAGACACATCCGCAAACCCGGGCCCCGATCCCGTCGCTGGCCGAATCCTGGGCGCCTTCCGCCGACGCCAAGACCTGGACCTTCAAGATCCGCAAGGGCGTGCAGTTCCACGACGGCAAGGAAATGACCACCGACGACGTTGTGGCCACCCTGAAACGCCACAGCGACTCGAAGACCGAATCCGGTGCAGCCGGCGTGATGAAGTCGATCACCTCGATCGAAAACAAGGGCGGTGATCTAGTTGTCACACTCGACAGCGGCAATGCCGACCTGCCGGCAATCTTCACCGATTATCACCTCGTCATCCAGCCGAATGGCGGCATCGACAAGCCGACGGCAGGCGTCGGCACCGGCCCCTACAAGGTGAAGAGCTTCGAACCCGGCGTTCGCATGACCTTCGAGAAAAACCCGAATGACTGGCGCTCCGACCGTGGTTATGTAGATTCAGTCGAAATTATCACGATGAACGACGCGACGGCCCGTATTGCGGCACTTTCGTCCGGTCAGGTCCAGTTCATCAACCGCGTCGATCCGAAGACCGTACCGCTTCTGACTCGCGCCCCGACGGTGCAGCTGCTGACGACATCAGGCGGCGGTCACTATGTCTTCATCATGCACTGTGACAAGGCGCCGTTCGACAACAACGACCTCAGGATGGCGCTGAAATACGCGATCGACCGCGAGGAAATGGTCAAGCGCATTCTCGGCGGTTACGGCAAGGTAGGCAACGACTTCCCGATCAACGACACCTACGCGCTCTTCCCCGAAGGCATCGAGCAGCGATCTTACGATCCCGACAAGGCGGCCTTCCATTACAAGAAGTCCGGCCATAGTGGATCCGTGCTTCTGCGCACCTCGGAAGTCGCCTTCCCGGGCGCCGTCGACGCCTCCGTGCTCTTCCAGCAGAGCGCTAAGAAAGCTGGCATCGACATCGAGATCAAGCGCGAGCCGGGTGACGGCTACTGGTCGAACGTCTGGAACGTGCAGCCTTTCTCCGCCTCCTATTGGGGCAGCCGCGCGACCCAGGACCAGTTCTATTCTGGCGCCTATCTTTCGACCGCCGACTGGAACGACACCCGCTTCAAGAACGAGACATTCGACAAGCTGCTGATCTCGGCCCGCGGCGAACTGGACGAGAAGAAGCGCAAGGACATGTATCGCGAAATGGCGATGCTGGTGCGTGACGAAGGCGGCACGATTCTGCCGATGTTCAACGACTTCGTGAATGCCGGCACCAAGAAGCTGATGGGCTATGTCAGCGATATCGGCAACGACATGTCCAACGGCTATGTCGCCAGCCGCGTCTGGTTCGACGCCTGACCCCTGAAAAAGGGCTCTTGCCCACCGATGAACATGGATCGCAGGTCAGCGCCTGCGATCCCATTCCTTCATTTCGGAAACGGGATCGCGCCAGATGTCAAATTCCACAGAGGCCGGCGGCACGCCTGCCCGCAGCCTGAGGGAGCGGTTTCCGCTATTGACCCTTATCTTCGAGCGCTTTCTTCTCTCGCTCGTTCTTCTCTTTGCCGTTTCCGTGCTGATCTTTGCCGGTGTGGAAGCTCTGCCCGGCGATTTCGCCTCCACCTATCTCGGCCAATCGGCCACCCCGGAGACGATCGCCAACATCCGCGCCGAACTCGGCCTCGATCGCCCTGTCGTCACCCGCTATTTCGACTGGCTGGGCGGTGTGGTCCAAGGTGATTTCGGCACCTCCTGGGCAAGCCGCAATTCGGTCTCCGAACAGGTCGGCAAACGACTTGGCAACTCACTGTTCCTTGCCGGTTTTGCCGCCATCATCGCCGTGCCGCTTGCGATCTGTCTCGGCATGCTCTCGGTCCATTTCCGTGACCGGATGCCCGACAAGATCATCAATGTGATTTCGCTGGCGGCGATCTCGCTGCCGGAATTTTTCATCGGCTACCTGCTGATCCTCTATTTCGCCGTCAATTTCGGTATCGCCACCTTCCCGGCGACAGTCTACGAGGGCATGGGCTTCCTCGAACGTATCCAGACGATTGCGCTGCCAACGGCAACACTGGTTCTCGTCGTTCTCGCTCACATGATGCGGATGACGCGCGCGGCCATCCTCTCCGTCATGTCTTCCGCCTATATGGAAACGGCCGAGCTGAAGGGACTTTCCAGCTGGCGAGCGATCGTCAAGCACGCCGCCCCCAACGCGCTCGCCCCGATCATAAACGTCGTGGCGCTCAATCTCGCCTATCTGGTGGTCGGTGTCGTAGTCGTCGAGGTAGTCTTCGTTTATCCGGGCATGGGCCAATACATGGTCGATGCGGTGACGGTGCGCGACATGCCGGTCGTGCAGGCCTGCGGCCTGATCTTTGCGGCCGTCTACATCCTCTTGAACATGCTGGCCGATATTCTTGCGATCGTCGCCAATCCGAGATTGAGGCATCCGCGATGAGAGTGAGAGAAATCCCCATCACCGCCTGGATCGGCCTTTTCGGCATTGCACTCGCCATCTTCTGCGCCCTCTTCGCCCCGCTGATTGCCCCTTATGGCGAAACCGAAGTCGTCGGTGGCGTCTGGCAGGTGGCGGATGGCCAGTTCTTCTTCGGCCTAGACAATCTCGGCCGTGACATCCTCTCGCGGCTGATCTACGGCACCCGTACGACGCTTTTCGTGGCGCTGGCGGCGACCGTGATCTCGTTTTCGCTCGGCATCATTTTAAGCTTCATCGCGGCGGTCTCCGGCGGGGTGATCGACACTGTCTTCTCCCGTTTCAACGACCTGATGATGTCGATCCCGACACTGATCTTCGCGCTCGTCGTACTGGCCGTCCTGCCGCAATACCTGTTCGTGCTGATCCTTGTCATGGCAGTACTTGATTCCACCCGCGTCTACCGTCTCGGCCGCGCCGTGGCGCTCGATGTCGCGGTGATGGAATTTGTCGAGGCGGCGAAACTGCGCGGTGAAGGCAAGATGTGGATCATTTTTCGCGAGATCCTGCCCAACACGCTCTCGCCGCTTCTGGCCGAATTCGGTCTGCGCTTCGCCTTTGCCATCCTGTTTCTTTCTACCCTTTCCTTCCTCGGCCTCGGCATACAGCCGCCGACAGCAGACTGGGGCGGCATGGTGAAGGACAACAAGGACGGCATCATCTTCGGCATCCCCGCAGCGCTTGTACCCGGCTCGGCGATCGCGGCACTTTGCATCTGCGTCAACCTCGTGGTCGACTGGCTCTTGAAACGAACCTCCAGCCTGAAGGGAGGCCGTGGCGATGCCTGACACCCATCTTCTTTCCGTCCGCGACCTGAAGATCGAAGCAACCAGCTATCCGCCCGGCGAACAGCCGAAACGGATCACCATCGTCGACGGCGTTTCCTTCGATCTGCAAAAGGGTAAGGTTTTGGGCCTGATCGGCGAATCGGGAGCCGGCAAGTCGACGATCGGCCTCTCCGCCCTCGCCTATGGCCGCGGCGGCGCCGAAATCACAGGCGGCGAGGTGAAACTCGATGGCACGGACATCCTCAAACTCGGCAAGGGCGGCATCAGAAAACTGCGCGGCGCCCGTATCTGCTACGTGGCGCAGTCTGCAGCTGCCGCCTTCAACCCGGCCCACCGGCTCGGCGACCAGGTAATCGAGGCGACAGTCAAGCACGGCCTGATGACCAAGCCGGAGGCGCGCCAGCGGGCGCTCTATCTCTTCCAGGTACTGGGCCTCCCAAGTCCCGAGACCTTCGGCGATCGTTTCCCGCATCAGGTTTCGGGCGGGCAGTTGCAACGCGCCATGACCGCCATGGCGCTCTGCTCCAACCCTGACCTGATCGTCTTCGACGAACCGACAACGGCGCTCGACGTGACGACGCAGATCGATGTTCTGGCCGCGATCAAACATGCGATTGAGGAAACCGATACGGCTGCGCTCTACATCACCCACGATCTCGCGGTGGTCGCTCAGATTTCGGACGACATCATGGTTCTCCGCCATGGCAAGACGGTGGAATACGGCTCGGTACAGCAGATCATCGAGGCACCGACGCAGGACTATACAAGAGCGCTGGTCAACGTGCGCCAGACAGCACGCGAGGAGGCTGCGGACCAGTCCAACCCGCTGCTGAAAGTGGATAAAGTCAGCGCGGAATATTCGAACGGCTTCAAGGTTCTGCACGGCGTCTCGCTGCATCTGTGCAAGGGACAGACACTGGCGATCGTTGGCGAATCAGGGTCGGGAAAGTCGACGCTGGCACGTGTCATCACCGGCCTTCTGAGGCCGAGCGAAGGCAAGATCACTTTCGACGGCAAGCCGCTGACACTGACACTGAAGAACCGCCCGAAAGACGATCTTCGCCGTATCCAGCTGATCTACCAGATGGCCGATACGGCAATGAACCCACGCCAGACGGTGCGTGACATCATCGGCCGGCCGCTGACCTTCTATTACGGCCTCAGAGGTGCTGCAAAGACCGCCCGCGTCAGAGAACTGCTCGAACAGATCGAAATGGGCAACGGTTTCATCGATCGTTATCCGGCAGAGCTTTCCGGCGGGCAGAAGCAGCGTGTGGCGATTGCCCGTGCGCTTGCGGCGAAACCGGAGCTGATTCTTTGCGACGAGCCGACATCGGCGCTCGACCCGTTGGTCGCCGAAGGCATTTTGAAGCTGCTGATGAAACTGCAGGAAGAGCAGCAGCTCTCCTATGTTTTCATCACCCATGACATCGCCATCGTGAAGGCAATAGCCGATTCGGTCGCCGTCATGCATCGCGGCAGGCTGGTCCGCTTCGGCCCGAAATCCCAGGCACTTTCGCCGCCCTTCGACGACTACACAGACCTTCTCCTCAAATCCGTGCCCGAAATGGAACTCGGCTGGCTGGAAAAGGTGCTTGCCACGCGGCGCATGGAAAGCGCCGGAAACTGAGAGCTGCCCCTCATCCGCCTGCCGGCACCTTCTCCCCGTAAACGGGGCGAGGACGCAGGTACCAACGTCTCGTTTCCCTCTCCACCATCGAGAGGGGGAAGGGGAGGGGTAAAATCCCGCAAAGAGTTTGCTTTTAGGATCTTAACAGATGAACGACCGCCCCTTCACCGTTATCGAAAACCAGTGGATCAGGCTGAAGGACGGGACCCGGCTTGCCGCCCGCATCTGGATGCCGGATGGAACAGAAGCCGATCCGGTGCCGGCGGTCTTCGAATTCCTGCCCTATCGAAAACGCGACGGAACCAGCCCGCGCGACGAATCCACTTATCCGGTCTTTGCCGCGTCAGGTATTGCCGGAGTGCGTGTCGATATCCGCGGCTCGGGCGAATCCGACGGGGTGATCGACGGCGAGTATACCGAGCTGGAACTGGCGAATGCCTGCGAGCTAATCGCCTGGATTGCCGAACAACCCTGGTCGAACGGTTCGGTCGGCATGATGGGTATCTCCTGGGGCGGCTTCAACAGCCTGCAAGTCGCAGCGCTTCGCCCGCCAGCCTTGAAGGCGGTGATCTCGATAGCCTCCACTACCGATCGCTACAATGACGATATCCATTACAAGAATGGCTGTCATCTCTCGGCCCAACTCTCCTGGGCGGCAACCATGCTTGCCTACCAATCCCGCTCGCCCGATCCGGAAATCGTCGGCGACCGCTGGCTCGACATGTGGGTGGAGCGGCTGGAAAACGAACCCTTCTTCATGGAGGAATGGCTCTCTCACCAGCGCCGCGATGCATTCTGGAAACACGGTTCGATCTGCGAGGACTATTCCGCTTTCGAAATCCCGGCTCTGGTAATTGCCGGTTGGGCCGATGGTTATCGCAACACCCCGTTTCTGGCGGTCGAGGGACTGGGCGAAAAGGCCAAGGCGCTTGTCGGCCCATGGGTCCACAAATACCCGCATTTTGCCTGGCCAAAACCACGCGCCGATTTCCTTGGCGAGGCCATCGCCTTCTGGAACCGCTGGCTGCGCGGCGAGAACAACGGCATCGACCAGCTGCCGCAGATGCGTGCCTATATTCTCGACGGTCCGAAGCCGGCTGTCAGACGTGATGCCGATCCGGGTTTCTGGATCTCGAAAGACCGCTGGAGCGCACCGGAAGCCGAGTGTTTCTATGTCGATCAGTTCGGAACACTGCTTGAAGGCATGCCTATCCCCCATGCGCCGAAGCATAACGTTTATCTGAAATCCCCACTCGACACCGGAACAGCCGCCGGTGAATGGTTCACACTGAAACCGGATGCGGAAATGGCGGGCGACCAGAGGGGCGACGATGCCGGCTCGCTGACCTTTGAGACGGCACCGCTGGCGCAGTCGAAAACCTATCTCGGTCGCCCGGTAATCACGCTGACGCTGCACGCCGATGCCGAGCTTGCCAATCTCTGCGCCCGCATCGTCGACATCCATCCCGACGGCACCGCAACACGCGTTTCGTTCAGCGTCATCAACCTTGCCCATCGTGACGGCAACGAGAACCCGAAGCCGCTCACGCCCGGCGAGCCGGTAACGATCCGGCTTCAACTCGATGCCTGCGGTTATCTTTTTGGCAAAGAGCATAGAATCCGGCTATCGATTTCAACCTCTTACTGGCCGATGGTTCTACCGCCGCCGGTCGATCCCGGCGTGACGATCGACATCGCTTCGCTTGGCCTCGCCATGCCGCTTCTTGGGCGCCATGAGACCTTTGAGATGAAGCAGCCGGACAATCCGGATCCGCTGCCGAAATATATCGAACATGCACCGGCTGAAACGCGCCGCAGCGTGACCCGCGACCTTGCTGCCAACCAGACGCGCTATGAGATTACCGAGGATACCGGGCTTTTCGAACATCCTGGCACCGGTCTTGCAACCCGCCAGCGCCGCGAGGAAACCTGGTCAATCAACCCGGACGATCCGCTGTCTATGACAGGAGCCTGCGTCTGGACCTGCGACATGAGCCGCTCCAACTGGTCGATACGTACTGTGTCGACCGCCAATATAGCCTGCACAGACAATGATTGGCTGATAAGCGCCAAGGTTCTGGCCTATCACGGGGAAAAGCAGATCTTCGAAAAGACATTCGAGAAAGCGATACCGCGTGACCTCATGTAGACGGTCACGTTCGCCACATCGATGTGAGTTGACCGAAAGCTTTACGAGGAACACAGTCATGGCAACTGGAGAAGCTGCCATGACAATATTTGCGCGCAAAAACCTTGGAATGACATTCGCCTTGTTGCTACTTGCCGCTCCGGCAACATCCGCATTTGCGGCAGAAGCGGCAGTGGTTATCCCGGCTCCCGCCATTGATGAGGCAGCCAAGGGGAGCAGCGAGACCGCAGTTTTTGCCGGCGGCTGTTTCTGGGGCGTTCAGGCCGTGTTCCAGCATGTCAAGGGCGTGAAGAACGCGGTCTCGGGATATTCCGGCGGCGCGAAAGAAACGGCCAGTTATGAGACCGTCAGCCTGGGCGAGACGGGCCATGCGGAGGCGGTGGAAGTGACCTTCGATCCGCACGAGGTGAGCTACGGCACACTGCTGCAGGTGTTTTTCTCCGTCGCCCATAACCCGACCCAGCTGAATTATCAGGGGCCAGATCAGGGCACGCAGTATCGATCAGCGATTTTCACCGCCAGCGCTGAACAGCAGAAAGTTGCCGCAGCCTACATCGCCCAGCTGGACAGAACCGGGCTGTTTCATGCGCCGATCGTGACCAAGCTTTCGAAGCTGGAAGGCTTTTATCCGGCAGAAAAATACCATCAGGATTTCCTGACGCTCAATCCGAACCACCCCTATATCGTCTATAACGACATGCCGAAGATCGATAATCTGAAGACTATCTTCCCGGCAGCCTTCAGGGCCAATCCGGTACTTGTCTCCAAGGCGAAGACCTAGGCGGCAAACGCTCGGATCGCTTCGCACAGCGTGTTGAAACCGTCTCGTGCGCCCTCGCTCATATGCCGGGCGCGAAGCCATCCGTGGACCATTTGCGGCTCGTCGCGAAAGCTTGCGGAGACACCCCATTGGTTCAGCCGCGCTGCATAGAGCCGGCCATCATCACGCAGCGGATCGAAATGCGCCACGGTGATATAGGCAGGCGGAAGCCCGGAAAGATCGCTTGATAGAAGCGGATGCGCCACCGGCTCAATTTCCGGCGCTTTTAGCACTGCGCGATAATAGGCGACATCGGCGGTCGTCAACCCCGGCGCATTCGCCATTTCTCGATACGAACCTGAAACAAGATCGCCGCCAAGCGCGGGGTAAATGAGCACCTGACCTATAATGCCGGGAAGGTTTTCGTCACGCGCCCGAATTGAGAGGCCGGCAGCAAGATTGCCGCCAGCACTGTCACCGATCACCACGATCTTGCTACCCTGCCCGATAAGCTGCTTCAGCACGCCGTAACAATCATCCGTCTGAACAGGCCAGACGTGTTCCGGCGCGAGACGATAATCGACAGAAATGAGCTCCGCTTGGGCAAACTCGGCAATCTCGGCACAGATCGCATGATGGCTCTCCAGAGAGCCGACGACAAAGCCGCCGCCATGCAGATAGAGCAAAACGGTTTTCGTAGTGAGACGCGCAGGTCGGTAGCGCCGGATCGGCGCGAACAAAACCTCATCCTGAAAGATCATCCCCTTGGGCAGCGGCCGGTCGAAACGGGCACAGAGCGCATCATACCAGACGCGCTGCTGCGCAATCGGCGCATTCACGGCGTCGGGGGGATAAAAGCTGTTGCAGACATCGAGAAACTCAAGAATACCCGGCTCGCTCGGCATCGGCGAATGTGTCTCGCTGGTCTCCATGGCCTCATTCATCCTGTTTCTCCGAGGACCAAAGGCTAGGCAAGATGACGGTATGCTGCAAGAGTAAGAACGGCTCTCACTCTCCGTTGAAATCCTTGAGCAGCACCGACTGATCCGTCAGGTACCGGGCGAAGATGGGCAGGCTGGCGCCACCGATCGCGCGCGCCTGCGATCCGACCTTGCCCTGGATGATATCGGGAATGACGACACCGCGAAGGTCGAGCCGGGCAACCGCCTCGATCGTCGCATCGACGATGCGTTTCCTCACCCAGCCCGGAAAGCCACCATCGATGACCGCCGCACCGAAATCGATGATCGAAGCGGCCGCGACGATGGCCTGCGCCAATGCGGCAGCTGTCGCCTGGACCCAGAGCTCTAGCGGCTGGCCGAAATCGACCCAGTCATCGGCCGAATACCAGAGCGGCTGCGGATCGATGCCGCGATCTCTCAGCATGTTCTCCAGTACGAAGATCGAGGCGATATCGAGAAGCTGGCGATTTTCGCCATTCCTGCCCCGCACTAGTAGCGGCCCGACGGCACCGGCAGTGCCGGTGCGGCCCGAAAAAATGCTCGAATTCAATACGATGCCGCCACCGATGAACGAACCGATGAACAGATAGATGAAATCCGGATAGGTGGGGCCGACGCCAAATACCAGTTCCGCTCCGCAGGCGCTTGTCGCGTCATTCTGCAGATAGACGGAGTGAGTAACGCGCGATGCGACTTCCGCTTGGAGATCGAAGCCGCGCCAAACCTCCATGGCGCCTGATGGCGCGCCGATCTCGTCGGCCCAGTTCCACAACTCGAACGGAGCCGCAATGCCGATGCCGGCGATCCGCGCCTGCTCCTCGCCGCTCATCTGCGCCTCGATATCGGCAATGCCCGAGGTGATGATCCGCAGGATCTCCTGCGGCAGCGGATAGGCATAGGTCTCGTGATAGCGCTTGCGGATACTGCCGACGAAATCCATCAGCACCAGATCGGCGCTGCGGCGGCCGATCTTAACCCCGAAGGACAGAACGGCATCCGGGTTGAGACGCATCGGGATGGAGGGCTGACCGACACGGCCCCGCACCGGCTCGCCGCGCAGAAGCAGGCCGTCCTTCTCAAGCGCACGCATGATGACCGAGGCCGTCTGTGCCGACAGACCGCTGAGCCGGGTAATATCCGCCTTCGACAGCGCACCGTGCAGCCGCACAAGCGACAGGACCAGCCGCTCGTTATAGGCGCGCACTCGCGTCTGGTTGGAACCGCCGGAAAAACCGGCAGAAGAAACAGGCCCGGAAAGCGGGCCATCGGTGATCGACATCCAGCACCTCCCTTGCCTCCGCTCTCTCACGTTGGACATAGCATGACAAGGCAGAATAAATAATTCAATCGGAATTAATTATTGACAGGAGATTTTCTTTCGCGATTATTGACGATTGTAAGGATGCAGGAACGCCCGGAGGAGGCACTGGGGCACGATCCGGCCTGCATCCTGAATGAACCCGTCCGCAGCGAGCGGACTTCGTCTCTGGGAGGAGATCATGAGAAAATCCGTACTTTCCCTGTCATTCGGGGCGTTGGCGCTTGGCGTCGTCTTTTCTGCACCCGCTTACGCAGCGGACGTTTCGGCCTGCCTGATTACCAAGACCGATACCAACCCCTTCTTCGTCAAGATGAAGGAAGGCGCGACCGCCAAGGCCAAAGAACTGGGCGTCTCGCTGAAATCCTATGCCGGCAAGATCGACGGCGACAGCGAAAGCCAGGTAGCGGCGATCGAGACCTGCATCGCCGATGGCGCCAAGGGCATCCTGATCACCGCCTCCGACACCAAGGGCATCGTGCCGAACCTGAAGAAGGCGCGCGATGCCGGCCTGCTGGTGATCGCGCTCGACACGCCGCTGGAGCCGATCGACGCCGCCGACATGACCTTCGCCACCGACAATCTGCTGGCCGGCAAGCTGATCGGTCAATGGGCTAAGGATACGCTGGGTGACGCCGCCGAGGAAGCCAAGGTGGCCTTCCTCGATCTTACCCCGTCGCAGCCTTCCGTCGACATTCTTCGCGACCAGGGTTTCATGATCGGTTTCGGCATCGACCCGAAGGATCCGAACAAGATCGGTGACGAGGATGATGCACGCATCGTCGGTCACGATATCACCAACGGCAATGAAGAAGGTGGCCGCACCGCGATGGAAAACCTTCTGCAGAAGGACCCGACCATCAACGTCGTCCATACGATCAACGAACCGGCTGCGGCCGGCGCCTATGAGGCACTGAAATCAGTTGGCCGCGAGAAAGACGTGCTGATCGTCTCGGTCGACGGCGGTTGCCCGGGTGTCAAGAACGTCGCCGACGGCGCAATCGGCGCCACCTCGCAGCAATATCCGCTGCAGATGGCGGCACTCGGCATCGAGGCGATCAAGAAGTTTGCCGATAGCGGCGAAAAGCCGAAGCCGACCGAAGGCAAGAACTTCTTCGATACCGGCGTGACGCTGGTCACCGACAAGCCGGTGCCTTCGATCAAGTCGATCGACACCAAGGAAGGCCTGAACAAGTGCTGGGGCTAAGCCTTTAGCAAATCCTTGCGGGCCGGTGGACCTGTTCCACCGGCCTGCCACGGCAACCCGGCCTGAACCGGGCATCGACAAAAGCGGGAGGATTTCATGAGCGAGCCAGTGGCAAGCGCACCGCATCACGACTATGAAAAAGTGCTCAAGGACAGTTCGAAGGATGTAGCATCCTTCGAACAGGACAAACCGTCCTTCCTTCACAAGTTCCGTCACTTTCTGCATTCCAACCCGTCCGCCGTATCGCTGATCGTGCTGGTCGTGTCGTTGATCGTGTTCGGCCTGACGCTTGGCGGCAAGTTTTTCTCCGCCTTCTCGCTGACGCTGATCCTACAGCAGGTGGCGATCACCGGGATCGTCGGGGCAGCCCAGTCGCTGGTCATCATGACCGCCGGTATCGATCTTTCGGTCGGCGCCATCATGGTCCTGTCGTCGGTAGTGATGGGGCAATTCACCTTCCGCTACGGCTTGCCGCCGGAAATCGCGATCCTCTGTGGTTTTGCAACCGGTGCGCTTTGCGGTTTCATCAACGGCGTTTTGATCGCCAGGGTGAAACTGCCCCCCTTCATCGTGACGCTTGGCATGTGGCAGATCGTGCTTGCCAGCAACTTTCTCTATTCCGCCAACGAGACCATTCGCTCGCAGGAAATCGAAAGTACCGCCCCAATTCTCCAATTCTTTGGAGAAACCTTCAAGTTCGGCGGCGCGGTGTTCACCTATGGCGTGATCGCCATGATCCTTCTCGTCGCAGTGCTCTGGTACGTGCTCAACCACACCGCTTGGGGACGGCATCTCTACGCAGTCGGCGATGATCCGGAAGCAGCCGATCTTTCCGGCGTCAACGTGCAGCGCATGCTGATTTCCGTCTATGTGCTATCGGGCGTCATCTGCGCGCTGGCAGGCTGGGCGCTGATCGGCCGCATCGGCTCCGTGTCGCCAACCGCCGGCCAGTTTGCCAATATCGAATCGATCACCGCCGTGGTGATCGGCGGCATCTCACTCTTCGGCGGCCGCGGCTCCATTCTCGGCATGATGTTCGGCGCGCTAATCGTTGGCGTCTTTTCGCTCGGCCTGCGCCTGCTCGGCACCGATGTGCAATGGACCTATCTCCTGATCGGCGTCCTCATCATCGTCGCCGTCGCAGCCGACCAATGGATCAGAAAGGCTTCACGCTGATGACCGACACACGCAAACCCATCCTCACTGGTCGCAATCTCGTCAAGCGTTACGGTCGTGTCACCGCCATCGATAATGCCGATTTCGATCTCTATCCCGGCGAAATCCTCGCCGTGATCGGCGACAACGGCGCCGGAAAGTCGTCGCTGATCAAGGCGATTTCCGGTGCGATCCGCCCCGACGAGGGCGAGATCCGCATGGACGGAGAACTCGTCCATTTCGCCTCGCCGATCGAGGCCCGCAAAGCCGGTATCGAAACCGTCTACCAGAACCTCGCGCTGTCGCCGGCGCTTTCGATCGCCGACAACATGTTTCTCGGCCGCGAAATCCGCAAGCCCGGCTTCATGGGTAAGGTTCTGCGCAAACTCGACCACGGCGCCATGGAAAAGATGGCGCGTGAAAAGCTCTCCGAGCTTGGGCTGATGACCATCCAGAACATCAACCAGGCCGTGGAAACGCTGTCTGGCGGTCAGCGCCAGGGCGTGGCGGTGGCGCGGGCAGCGGCCTTCGGTTCCAAGGTCATCATCCTTGATGAGCCGACGGCAGCACTCGGCGTCAAGGAAAGCCGGCGTGTGCTGGAGCTGATCCTCGACGTGCGCTCGCGTGGCATTCCGATCGTGCTGATTTCCCACAACATGCCGCATGTCTTCGAGATCGCCGACCGCATCCACATCCATAGGCTGGGAAAACGTCTTACCGTCATCAATCCCAAGGATTATACGATGTCGGACGCCGTCGCCTTCATGACCGGCGCAAAGGCGCCGGAGCCGCTTGCCGCATGACAATGACCACCGAAGAGATCGCCCGCACACTCATCAACCGTGCGGGCGATAAGCGACGTTTTATCGTCGCGATTGCCGGCCCGCCGGGTGCCGGAAAATCCACGCTCGCCGACGCACTTGTAGTGGCGTTGCAGGCGCTTTGCGAAAGCGCCGAAGTCCTACCGATGGATGGCTTTCACATGGACAATGGTGTCCTGCAGGAAAAGGGCCTGCTCTCCCGTAAAGGCGCGCCTGAAACGTTCGACGTACGCGGCTTTCTCGACATCATTCGCTCGGTCAGGGTGGCGGAAGGAGAAGTGCTGGTGCCGGTATTCGATCGATCCCGGGAACTCGCCATCACCGCATCGCGCGTCATCGAAGTTTCGACGCGGTTCGTTCTTGTCGAGGGAAACTACCTGCTTCTCGATCGCGCTCCCTGGTCGGCGCTGGACGGCGAATTCGACTACGAGATCCTCATCTCTCCCCCCGTCGCGACACTCGAGGAACGGCTTATGGATCGCTGGCGCGGTTACGGATTGAGCGAAGAGGCGGCCCGGGCAAAAACGCAAGGGAACGACCTGAAAAACGGTGCCTTGGTCAGAGACCATTGCCGTGGAGCCGATATAATTCTGGCCGATTAAACGAAAAAGCCTGCCGCGGGAGGAGGTGCGGCAGGCTTTTCGAAAAGATTTGAACAGCGACTGGGAGGAGGAGTGCCGCTGCTCGATCAGGCGCCCTTGGGAGGAGGAGTAGGTCGCCTGAAAATCAGAGGTCTGCGGGAGGAGGAGCATCGCTCTGATGTAGTCATCATACAGGTGAACCGATTCTTTAGAAGCGATATTGCTGCAGCGGAGCTATGCGCTAAGCGCCTAGCTAACGACACTACGACTCTTCAATGCTCACAAATGTGGCAATAGCCAGAGCCGCCGCAGCATCGGTTCGCTTCCAGCACGACAAGACCAGCAAATTAAGGCCGATTTGCAGGATCGGTAGACGCGATCGACTACTCGATCGTGCTGTCTCAAAGAGCAGAACCAATTCCTCCGACAACCGGCATACCGATATCCAGACATGGAAAAGGGCGCGACGATGCGCACCCTTTTTTTTAAGAATGTCCCGATCGACTTGTACTATACGCTGAAAGCCGCGCCGATCAGCGCCTTCGTATAATCGGCCTTTGGGGCCTCGAAGATCGCATCCGTTTCGCCCTGTTCGACGATCTCGCCGTTTTTCATCACGATCACATAGTCCGAGATGGCTTTGACCACCGACAGGTCGTGACTGATGAAGACGTAGGAGAGATTGTGATCGGCCTGCAGCTTGCGCAGCAAATCGATCACCTGCCCCTGAACCGACCGGTCGAGAGCCGATGTCGGCTCATCGAGGATGACGACACGCGGCTTGAGGATCATCGCGCGGGCAATCGCAATACGCTGCCGCTGGCCGCCGGAGAATTCGTGCGGATAGCGGTTGCGTGCTGCCGGATCGAGGCCGACCTCCTGAAGCGCCGCGATGGCGCGCCGGTCGCGATCGGCCTTGCTCAAGCCAGGCTCGTGGACAAGCAGGCCTTCGGTGATAACCTCACCGACAGTCTGGCGCGGCGAAAGCGAACCGTAGGGATCCTGGAAGACGAGCTGCATCTCCTTGCGCAGCGAACGCATCTGGCGGCGATCGTGCCGCGAGATATCCTGTTTCCCGAAGCGGTATGCGCCATCACTCGGCAGGAGCCTAAGGAGCGCGCGCCCGAGCGTGGACTTGCCGGAACCCGACTCGCCGACGACACCGATCGTCTGACCTTCCTGCAGCCTCACGGTCACGCCATTGACGGCGCGGAATGTACGCGGACCCTTGGACAGAAAACCCTTGCCGATATCGAAATCGACGACCACGTCCCGGCCCTCGAGAATTATCGGGGCATTGTCTGCCGGCGGCGCCTTGCGGCCATGCGGCTCGGCATCAATCAGCATGCGGGTATAGGAAGAGGTCGGGTTCTCGAAGATCTGCTCCGTCGTTCCCTGCTCCACCACTTCGCCGCGGCGCATGACGACGACGCGTTCGGCAAAATGGCGCACGATACCGAGATCGTGGGTGATCAGCACGATTGCCATGCCGAACCGCTCCTGCAGTGAGCGCAGGAGTTTCAGGATCTGTGCCTGGATCGTCACGTCGAGCGCCGTGGTCGGCTCGTCGGCGATCAGCACATCAGGCTCGTTGGCAAGCGCCATGGCGATCATCACGCGCTGGCGCTGGCCTCCGGAAAGCTCGTGCGGATAGCTGTCGATCCGGCGCGCCGGATCGGGAATGCCGACGAGTTCCAACAGCTCCAGCACGCGGGCGCGGGCCTGCGCCCTTGAGCCGCCGCGATGATAGAGGATCGGCTCGGCGATCTGCCGCCCGATCGTATAGAGCGGATCGAGCGAGGTCATCGGCTCCTGAAAGATCATGGTGATCTTGGCGCCGCGCACCTTGTTCAGCTCGCTCTTCGGCAGGCCGACAAGCTCCTTGCCGCGATATTTCGCCGAACCGGTCACGCCGCCGTTCTTGGCGAGCAGGCCCATGATACCCATCATGGTCTGGCTCTTGCCGGAACCGCTTTCGCCTACGACGGCGAGTGTTTCACCGGCCTTGATATCGAAACCGATGCCCTTGACCGCATTCACGGTCCCGTCCGGCGTCGAGAAATCGACTTTTAAATCGCGGATGGAAAGGATGTTTTCTTCTGTCCCGGTCATATCAGCGGTCCTTCGGGTCAAGTGCATCGCGCAGGCCATCGCCGATGAAGTTCAGCGAGAAGAGCGTTGCCACGAAGAAGATGGACGGGAAGATCAACAGCCACGGAGCCGACTGGATATTGCTTGCTCCTTCGGAGATCAGCGCCCCCCAGCTCGTCAGCGGCGCCTGAACCCCAAGGCCGAGGAAGGAAAGAAAACTCTCGAGAAGGATCACTTTCGGCACGACGACGGTAACGAAGACGATGACCGGGCCGATCGTGTTCGGAATGATATGCCGGCGGATGATCTGCCAGTCGCTCAATCCGAGTGCCTGGGCGGCACCGACGAATTCCCGACGCTTCAATGCCAGTGTCTGACCGCGCACGATACGGGCCATGTCCAGCCATTCCACCGCGCCGATGACGAGGAAGATGAGGATGAAGGAACGGCCGAAAAAGACGACGAGCACCACGACGAGAAAGACGAAGGGCAGCGAATAGAGGATTTCGACGAAGCGCATCATCACATTATCGACGCGACCGCCGAGGTAGCCCGATGTGGCGCCGTAGAGTACGCCGATGCCGAGCGAGACGAGACTGGCAAGCAGGCCGACGGCAATCGAGATCTGGCCGCCGAGCATGACGCGGGCCAGCATGTCACGACCATTCGGATCGGTGCCGAAGAAGAAATATTCGCGGCTGACATTGCCTTCGACCTTCAGCTCGCGCCCGTCGTTTTCGGTTGCGACGACCTTGGTGTTTTTGAACTCGTTGGCACGGTCGAAATAGCGGGTTGCGCGCGGATCGATCGGGTTTTCGGCGCTCAATGTTGCGGTAAATGTCTGTCCTTCAACATTGAACTCATCGAGATTGACGCGGGCGCGGGTGGCAACGCCACGCATCGCATCTTCCAGCGACGCCTCATCCGGCCGTGGCTCAAGGCTCGGGCCGACGGAGACGTAGGAGGAATAAACCTGGTCATAGCTGTGCGGCACGAAGAACGGGCCGATGTAGGAAAACAGCGCGATCAGCACCATCATCACGCAGCCGGCCATCGCAGCCTTGTTGCGACGGAAGCGAAGGGCTGCCAGCTGAAACAGGCTGCGGCTTTTGTTGTCCGGGCTTTCCGGCTGCGCGGGCGCAGGATTAGTGACGATATCAGTCATGGCGAACCCTCGGATCGAGCAGGCCGTAAATGAGATCGACCACGAGATTGAAAACGATGACGAAGATGGCGATCAGCACGACCGTGCCCATGACCAGCGTATAATCGCGGTTGAGCGCGCCGAGCACGAAATAGCGGCCGATGCCGGGAATGGTGAAGATCGTCTCGACCACGGCGGAACCGGTCATCAGCGCTGCAGCACATGGGGCAAGATAGGATACGACCGGCAGAAGTGCGCCGCGCATTGCATGGGTGATGACGACGATCCGCGGCGGCAAACCGTAGGCCCGAGCTGTGCGGATATGGTCGGCATGCAGCGCCTCGATCATCGATCCGCGGGTAAGACGAGCAAAAACGGCAAGCTGCGGCAGCGCCAGAGCGATCATCGGCAAAAGCAGATAACGGAACGAACCGTCACCCCAGCCACCGGCCGGCAGCAACGACAAGACGATGGCGAAGATCAGCGTCAGAACCGGGCCGACGACGAAATTCGGAATGGTGGTGCCGACCGTCGCAAGCGACATGATGGAGAAATCGAGCGCACTGTTCTGGCGAAGGGCCGCAATCGTGCCGAGCGTGACGCCGCCGACCAGAGCCAAGAGAAGCGCGAAAAAGCCGAGTTCCATAGAATAGGGCAGGCCCTTGCCGATCAGTTCGGCGACCGTGTTGTCCTTGTAGATATAGCTCGGGCCAAAATCACCCTGAACGGCATTGGATATGTAGGTCACATATTGCCGCCACAGGGGCTGGTCGAGCTGATAGGTCCGCATGATGTTTTCCATCGTTGCGGGCGGAAGCGGGCGCTCCAGATTGAACGGGCCACCTGGCGCAAAGCGCATCAGGAAGAAGGAAATGGTGACGACGATAAACAGCGTCGGTACGGCGCTCGCAAGGCGGCGCAGGACAAAAGCCAGCATGCGGGTGTCTCCTGCAAAACGGCGCCCGCGGTTAGGCGGGCGCCGTCTCGGATGATGGATGTTATTCGGAAACGCTGAGGAAGCGGCTCAGGTGCTCGTTGGCAGCATTGTCCTCCCAGCCGGAAACGCGGTTGGACACGAGCCAGAGATCAGCCTGGGTAAGCAGAGGCGCGACCGGCTGGTCACGCGATAGAAGCGCTTCGGCTTCGTGCAGCAGCTTGGAGCGGGCTTCCGGGTTCTCTTCCGCATAGGACTTCTGCATCAGAGCATCGAATTCCGGGTTGTTGTACTTGCCGTAATTGAAGGTCTTGTTGGTCGACAGGTTCAGCGCCAGGAAGTTTTCGGCATCCGCATAGTCGGCAACCCAGCCGGCGCGCGCAACGTTGAACTTGCCGCCTTCCTGTAGGTAGGCATAGTGCGACGAGACATCGAGATTGGTCATCGTCACCTTTGCGTTGAACGTGTTCTTCCACATGTCGGCAACGGCCGTGGCGACACGTTCGTGGTTCGGGTTGGTGTTGTAGCGGATCTCGATTTCCAGCGGCTTCCCGCCTTCACCGTAACCGGCTTCCTTCATCAGTTCGAGCGCCTTATCCTCCCGGTCGAGCTGGGACATTTCGGCAAACGAAGCCTTGGACGGTTCGCCATAGCTGGCGATGCCCGGCGGTACCAGCGAATAGGCCGGGATCTGCGAGCCGCTGTAGATTTCCTTGGCGAGGAAATCGCGATCGACGGCCATGGAGAGCGCGTTGCGGACGCGGACATCGTCATACGGAGCCTGGCTGCTATCGAAGGCGTAATAATAGGTGGCAAGCGTCGGGGAGACGTGAACCTGATCCTTGTAAGCGCCGCGCAGGCGCTCGATCTGGTCGGCCGAGAAATTGAAGACGAGATCCATTTCCTTCGCTTCGAAGCGACGGACGGACGCAGCCTGGTCGTCGATTGGATAGAAGATCACCTTGTCGAGCTTGGTGTTGGCAGCGTCCCAATGGTTCTCGTTCTTCTCGACCACCAGGCTATCGTTTGGCACATGGCTGACCAGCTTGAAGGCGCCGTTAGACACCATCACACCCGGCTTGACGAAGTCGGCACCGTTTTTCTCGACGCTTGCCTTGGAAACGGGCAGCGCGGTCTGGTGGGCCAGCAGCTCAAGGAAGAACGGGGTCGGGCGCTCGAGCGTGATCTGGAACGTCTTGTCGTCCACGGCCTTGACGCCGAGTGTAGCGACTTCGGCCTTGCCGTTGTTGATCGCTTCGGCATTCTTGATCGGATAGAGGATATTGGCGTATTTCGCTGCCGTCTTCGGATCTTCTACACGCTTGAAGGAAAACTCAAAGTCCTGTGCAGTAACGGGTGTACCATCCGACCACTTTGCATTTTCGCGCAGCTTAAACGTGTAGGTTACACCGTCATCAGACAGTGTCCAGCTCTCGGCAGCGCCCGGGATAATCTTGCCAGCAGCATCGTAAATCGTCAGACCTTCGTAAAGATCCTTGAGGATGAAGGCTTCGATATTGATCGAGGTCTGCGCCTGATCGAGCGTCTGGGGCTCGCCGGCATTGCCGCGATGAAGCACTGCCTCGGCGAATGCCGGAGCGCTGGCGAAGAGAACGGACCCCAGCAGCGCGGCCGCAGAAAGTTTGAGAAGACGAGAAGACATGATCGGTATCCTTTCCCAGTTTATTCCGGATCAGTTGCGGGAATGAATGACAGAAAGGCATGGACTGCAAGGCTTTTCTCATCGCGTCACAGTCGAAGGAGACAACTGTGGCACGCAAGAAAAACGTCAAGGTTGCATAAGAGAAATGTGAACTTGATGAAAGCCATCCGCCATATTCATCTCGTCCGATGAGCCGCCAAGACCATTAGAGACATCTTACGTACAGGGAAGATATGCCGAAGATAGCGTTTCTCTCGCTTTGGGTAAGTTGGCGAAATTTTATTGCTCATGGGTGTATGCAGCGATCTTCGGCGGCGGCATTTGCAGTCAGCCAAAGGACACTTTTTGCGTGTGTACCGTACCTACATTGGCAACACAAAAAGAACCGTTACTCCACAATGTTATGATCTGGCGGAATGGCTTGATAGGTGTTCGCTATCGCGTAACCGATCTCGTTTATTGACGGGCAGGCTTCGTGTTGCGACATTTTCTCGCATCCCCCAATGATCTTACCATCGGGGAATGGATGCCGGAGACAGTCGAGGAGGACAGGTTTGCGGCATATGCCGGGAGGCCACGTCCATGACCATGCGAAATTCCGCTGGTGAGATCGCCCAGCGGTCACGCGACATCATCCGTGACCGGAAGCATCTGGAAGGGCCGATGCTGCCCATTCTGCACGCGCTTCAGGCGGAGTTCGGTTACATACCGGATATCGTCAAGCCAGTCATCGCCGATGAACTCAACCTCTCCCGTGCGGAAGTCCATGGCGTCGTCACCTTCTATCCCGAATTTCGTGAACATCCGGGTGGACGGCATGTTCTGAAAATCTGCCGAGCCGAAGCCTGTCAATCGGTGGGCTGTGATAATCTCGCGGATCGCGTTCGCCAGTTGCTGGGGATTGATTTTCACCAGACGACGCCTGACGGAGCGGTGATGCTCGAACCGGTCTATTGCTTGGGTCTGTGCGCCTGCGGTCCTGCCGCCATGCTGGATGGCGAGGTTTATGGCCGGGTCGACGAGCACTGTCTTTCCGAAATTGTTGGGAGGCTGGGCCGATGACGGTAACGATCTTCGTCCCTCGCGATGCCGCATCCCTGGCGCTCGGAGCCGAGAAGGTTGCAGCGGCAATCACAAGCGAAATCGCTGCCCGCAGTATTGACGCCAGGATCGTGCGCAACGGCTCTCGCGGCATGTTCTGGCTCGAACCGCTGGTGGAGGTGCGCACCGATCACGGTCGCGTCGCTTACGGGCCGGTGAAAGCCTCGGATATAAAAGACCTTTTCGACGCCGGTTTTCTCTCCGGCAAGGCCCATCCTCTCTGTCTTGGGCTGACGAAGGAAATCCCCTTCCTGCGTCAGCAGACCCGCCTGACCTTCTCCCGCTGCGGCGTGACCGATCCGCTGTCACTCGATGATTATCGCCATTATCAGGGGCTGAAGGGACTGGAACAGGCTATCGCGATGCCGCGGGCCGAGATTGTGGCTCAGGTCACCGAAAGCGGGCTGCGAGGGCGCGGCGGTGCCGGTTTCCCTACCGGCATCAAGTGGAAGACTGTGATGGAGGCGGTGGCGCCTCAAAAATATATCGTCTGCAATGCCGACGAGGGCGATAGCGCCACCTTTGCCGACCGGATGATCATGGAAGGCGACCCGTTTGTCCTGATAGAAGGCATGGTGATCGCCGGCTTCGCGACCGGTGCGACCAGGGGATACATCTATACCCGCTCCGAATATCCGCATGCCATTGCCACGATGGGCCAGGCAATCGGCATTGCCCGGGCAGCTGGCATTCTCGGTCCCTCGGTGCTCGGGTCTGATCATGCCTTTGACATCGAGATCCGCGCAGGCGCAGGCGCCTATGTCTGCGGCGAGGAAACTGCACTGCTCAACTCGCTGGAGGGAAAACGCGGCATCGTTCGCGCCAAGCCGCCTTTGCCGGCCCTGCAAGGTTTTCTCGGTCGCCCGACGGTGGTCAACAACGTTATCTCGCTTGCCTCCATCCCGGTCATCATGCATCGCGGCGCTGCTTTCTATCGGGATTTCGGCATGGGGCGCTCACGCGGCACGATCCCGATCCAGATCGCCGGCAATGTGAAATATGGCGGGCTCTTCGAAACGGCCTTCGGCCTGTCGCTTGGCGAGATCGTCGATCATATCGGCGGCGGCACGGCCACGGGGCGACCGGTGAAAGCCGTGCAGGTGGGCGGCCCGCTTGGCGCCTATTTTCCGCGCGCGCTGTTCGACACGCCATTCGATTACGAGGCTTTTGCCGCCAAGGACGGACTGATCGGCCATGCCGGCATTACCGTATTCGACGATACCGTCGACATGCTGAAACAGGCGCGCTTCGCCATGGAATTCTGCGCCATTGAAAGCTGCGGCAAGTGCACGCCATGCCGGATCGGCTCCACCCGCGGCGTCGAGACGGTCGACAGGATCGGTCGCGGCATCGAGCCGGACAAGAACAAGGTGCTGCTCGCCGATCTCTGCAATACGATGAAGTTCGGTTCGCTTTGCGCGCTCGGCGGTTTCACCCCCTACCCTGTGATGAGCGCGATGACGCATTTCCCGGAGGATTTCTCCCCCGTGCCGTTGGCGGAGGCTGCGGAATGATGAGGTTGGACTTTTTCTTTTCAGCGCCGCTTACTTCCATCATCTGGACAGTACGAATGCCGATCTCCAGCAAGGAGGCACGTCATGTCGCTCATCCATGAAATCGACTACGGCACGCCTGCATCCCGCTCTGCAAGACAGGTAACACTCACCATCGACGGCCGCGCCATAACCGTGCCGGAAGGCACGTCGATCATGCGGGCCTCGATGGAGGCGGGCATCCAGATCCCGAAACTCTGCGCTACCGACATGGTCGACGCCTTCGGTTCCTGCCGCCTCTGCCTGGTGGAGGTCGAGGGGCGCAACGGCACGCCGTCCTCCTGCACCACGCCTGTCGCACCGAACATGGTCGTCCATACCCAGACCAACCGCCTGAAGGATATCCGCCGTGGCGTGATGGAACTTTATATCTCCGATCATCCGCTCGACTGCCTCACCTGCGCTGCCAATGGCGACTGCGAACTGCAGGACATGGCGGGTGCCGTTGGCCTTCGCGACGTTCGTTACGGCTACGAGGGTGACAATCATGTACGCGCGCGCAACGACGGTGCCATCAACGCGAAATGGATGCCGAAGGACGAATCCAACCCCTATTTCACCTATGACCCGTCGAAATGCATCGTCTGTTCGCGCTGCGTGCGTGCCTGCGAGGAAGTACAGGGCACTTTCGCGCTGACGATCGAAGGGCGTGGTTTCGCAAGCCGGGTCTCGCCCGGTGCGCATGAGCATTTTCTCGATTCGGAATGCGTGTCCTGCGGCGCCTGCGTGCAGGCCTGTCCCACCGCGACGCTGACGGAAAAGTCGGTGATCGCAATCGGTCAGCCGGAGCATTCAGCCGTGACCACCTGCGCCTATTGCGGAGTTGGCTGCTCCTTCAAGGCGGAAATGCGCGGCGAGGAACTTGTGCGCATGGTGCCGTGGAAGGAAGGTCAGGCCAATCGCGGCCACTCCTGCGTCAAGGGCCGGTTTGCCTATGGTTATGCCAGCCACAAAGACCGCATCCTCAACCCGATGATCCGCGAGAAGATTTCCGATCCATGGCGGGAGGTGACCTGGGAAGAGGCGTTTTCCCATATCGCCACCGAGTTCCGGCGTATCCAGTACCAGTATGGCCGTGACGCTATCGGCGGCATTACCTCGTCGCGTTGCACCAACGAGGAAACCTTTCTTGTCCAGAAACTGGTGCGCGCCGGTTTTGGCAACAACAATGTCGATACCTGCGCCCGCGTCTGCCATTCACCGACGGGCTACGGTCTCGGACAGGCTTTCGGCACGTCCGCCGGCACGCAGAATTTCGATTCGATCGAGCAGTCCGATGTGGTGATCGTTATCGGCGCCAACCCCACCGACGGTCATCCGGTCTTCGGCTCGCGGCTGAAAAAGCGACTGCGGCAGGGTGCAAAGCTGATCGTCATCGATCCGCGCCGCATCGATCTGGTGAGGACGCCGCATGTGGAAGCGGCCTACCACCTGCCTCTCAAACCCGGCACCAATGTCGCAGTCATGACGGCACTGGCGCATGTCATCGTCACCGAGGGCCTGGCTGCGGAGGCGTTTATTCGTGAGCGCTGTGATTGGTCGGAATTCGAAGACTGGGCGGCCTTCGTTTCCGAAGAAAACCATAGCCCGGAAGCAACCGAAAGCTTTACCGGCGTTCCGGCCGATCTTATACGCGGTGCCGCCCGGCTGTTTGCCACCGGCGGCAATGGCGCGATCTATTACGGCCTAGGCGTTACCGAACACAGCCAGGGTTCGACGACCGTAATGGCGATCGCCAACCTTGCCATGGCAACGGGCAATATCGGCCGGCCGGGCGTCGGCGTGAACCCGCTGCGCGGCCAGAACAATGTTCAGGGTTCCTGCGACATGGGCTCGTTTCCGCATGAACTGCCGGGCTATCGCCATATCTCGGACGATGCCACGCGCGACACATTCGAAAAACTCTGGGGTGTGACGCTGAACAACGAGCCCGGCCTGCGCATTCCCAACATGCTGGATGCAGCCGTCGAAGGCACATTCAAGGGCATCTATATCCAGGGCGAGGATATTCTGCAGTCCGACCCAGATACCAGACATGTCTCGGCCGGGCTCGAAGCCATGGAATGCGTTGTTGTGCACGACCTTTTCCTCAACGAGACGGCCAATTATGCCCATGTCTTCCTGCCGGGTTCGACATTCCTCGAGAAGGACGGAACCTTCACCAATGCCGAACGCCGCATCAACCGTGTACGCAGGGTGATGACCCCGAAGAACGGTCTTGCCGATTGGCAGGTGACGCAAAAGCTTGCGCAGGCAATGGGGCTGAATTGGAATTATGCCCATCCATCCGAAATCATGGATGAGATCGCCGCAACGACGCCGAGCTTTGCGTTGGTTTCCTACGATTACCTCGATAAAATGGGTTCGGTTCAGTGGCCGTGCAACGAGGCGCATCCTAAAGGTTCGCCGATCATGCATGTCGATGGATTTGTCCGAGGCAAAGGAAAATTCATCCGCACCGAATATGTGGCGACCGACGAGCGCACCGGACCACGCTTCCCGCTGCTGCTCACCACCGGGCGTATCCTGTCCCAATACAATGTCGGGGCTCAGACACGACGCACCAAAAACGTCATCTGGCACGCTGAAGACCGGCTGGAAATCCATCCGCATGACGCAGAGCAACGCGGCATCAAGGATAGCGACTGGATCAAACTTGCAAGCCGCTCGGGCGATACCACCCTTCGGGCACAGATTACCGACCGGGTCTCGCCGGGTGTCGTCTATACGACCTTCCACCACCCGGATACGCAGGCCAATGTCATCACGACCGATTTCTCCGATTGGGCAACCAACTGTCCGGAATATAAGGTGACGGCAGTACAGGTTTCCCCGTCCAACGGCCCGACGCAATGGCAGGAGGACTACAATGATATGTCCAACCGCTCACGTCGCATCGCAGGCAAAATACAGGCAGCGGAGTAGAGCCGGTCAGGATCGCACGAATCCCTGTTAACCTCGGAAATCCTCCGCCTTGCGGATAAAAAGGAGCTCATCGATGTCGCATGATCAGGGGCGGGAAAAGCTGATCAGAATGGCAAATCAGATCGCCACTTTCTTCATGTCACAGCCGGAAACCGACAGAGCAAAAGGCGTTGCCACCCACATTAACAAGTTCTGGGAGCCACGGATGCGCAGGCATCTGTTCGAATGCCTGGATGAAGGTGCGGACGGACTGATGCCGCTGGTGATCGAAGCGTCAACCTTGATCCACCGACCATCTTCGCAGGCAAAACCCGGGACAAGCAGCGGCATTGCAAAGCCACTATAAGGCTGGATTGCGAGGTTGAAACGCTTTGCGCCATATCCATGGTGGCGAGGCTTGGCAATTTAGCAGCTCGTGATTAAGCAGAACAGGATTTTTCTTGACATCCCCGGTCTTCTTTCCCAAAAGAAGATAGCGTTGGTCATGTTTGACAGGTCTACCGGAAATGCTCGTCTGCAGCTGCAACTACATCACGGACAAGGAAATCAAGGACGTCATCGTCCAGCTTCTTGACGAAGACTGTTGGCAGCTCATCGTACCGGCGAAAGTCTATCACGCCATGAGCAAACGCGGCCGCTGTTGCGGCTGTTTCCCCAATGTCGTCGACCTGATTATCCGCACGACCGAAGAATATCATGCCCTGCGTCACTCGACGGAGGACGAAGTCGTTATATATTTGTCTCGCTTGAAGCAGTTCCATGAGGAAAACAGGAGAGCGGACATTGAAAGGCGACAAAAGGGTCATCGAGCGGCTTAACGAGGCTTTGTTCCTCGAACTTGGGGCCGTTAATCAATACTGGCTGCACTATCGTCTTCTGAGCGATTGGGGTTTCACCAAGCTCGCAAAGAAGGAACGCGCGGAATCCATCGAAGAAATGCAGCATGCCGATCGTCTGATCGATCGCATCATCTTCCTTGAGGGCCACCCCAATCTCCAGACACTCGCGCCGCTGCGTATCGGCCAGAATGTCAAGGAAATATTGGAAGCCGATCTTGCCGGCGAGTACGACGCCCGCACGGCATACAAAGCCTCCCGTGATCTCTGTCATGAGGCAGGTGACTACGTTTCCATGAAGCTGTTCGAAGAACTGCTGATGGATGAGGAAGGCCATATCGACTTCCTCGAAACGCAGCTCGACCTGCTGACGAAGATCGGTGAGGAACGTTACGGCCAGCTCAACGCGGAATCGGCCGACGCTGCAGAGTGAATAAGCAGAGACCCGGCTTTCGGGCCGGGTCTTCTCTCGTCAATTGCTGTTCAATGTAGCGCCAGAACTCAGACCGCTGCTAGATGTGAAAATTCCGCCACCACCTGATCGTAGACCTGTCGTTTGAACGGAACGATCAGACCGGGAAGCTCGGCCATCGGCTTCCAGTCCCAGGCATCGAATTCCGGCTCATGGCCGCCCGGAGGTGGATTGATGGCGATCTCGCTTTCATCGCCCTCGAAGCGAAAGGCGAACCAGCGCTGTGTCTGCCCGCGATATTTTCCCTTGAGCCCGATACCGATGAGATGCAACGGCAGATCGTAATTGATCCAGTCGTTTGATTGGGCAAGCAAGGTCACCGTCTTCATGCCGGTTTCTTCATAAAGCTCGCGATAGGCGGCCGGAAGCGCGTCTTCTCCCTTGTCGATGCCGCCCTGCGGCATCTGCCAGAGCTGAGGCGAACCATCATACTCGCTGTTGCCTTCGGAGATCCGTCGGCCGGCCCAGACCAGTCCGTCACGGTTGAGTACCATGATGCCCACACAAGGCCGATATGGCAGGTCTTCGGCCTTCACCGTACCACTCTTCCCGGCCCCGTCTTTCTTGGCCATGCTTCATTCTCCATCAGGGTTCGCTTTTATCGCGTACAATCGCTGATACGCCAACGATCTCGATGCCACGCTGCGTCGCTTCTTCGCTCCACTTCCTTACAGCATCGATGCTCTCGTCGTAAGCAGCGGCAATGCCGATTGCCGTCCCCTGCCGGTCCGCGATGCGGCCGAGTTCATCGAGCTTGCGAAGAATGGCCTGGGTCTGCACCTGTCCGTCGAGCACGACATCGGCAAAGGCATGAGGCAGCTTGACGGCATCGGATACGGAATTCGTCTTTGAAAGAGAAGACGTCCCGTCATCGAGGAAAAGCAGCCCACGCTTCGCCACGTCCTGCAGCACCGGCCGCAGCGCCTTTTCATCCGAAAGGTAACGTGCGCCCTGATAATTGATGATGCCGGTATAATTGGTGACCCGCGCCATGGCCTGGTGCAGGCGCGCGAGATTGTCCTTGGCGGAATTCGCCGTCAGCAGAGTACCTGGCCCCGGATCGTTCGCCGGATAATCGAAAGGTTCGAACGGAACCTGCAGCAATATCTCATGACCCTTGCGCCGAGCTTCCTGCATCCAGCGCTGCAGGCTGTTGCCGCTCGCCGCGAATGCCAGCGTCACCCCCGCCGGCAGTTGCTGGACGGCCTTCTGGCTGCCAGTCTGGCTGAGGCCGAGGCCACTGATGACAATGGCGACCCGCGCCCCCCTCTCGCCTGACCATGGCCTTGCATATTGGTCCATGGGACGCAGACCGTCGGCGCCGATGATCGGCAGCTTTCCGTCTCCGGTTTCTTCGACAAGATCGGGGTTCGGCTGGCCGGCTATCCGCGGATCCTGGCCCATCCGCTGCGCATCGATGACCAGTGGCCCGGTCCGGTCACGCGGCGTATATTTGGTAACGTAGTTTCCGTCGCCGGTGGGAATGCGCTCGATATTGGCACCGGACGCCGTACGTTCGGACGATGTGCCCGATTGCGGAGGACGAGCAGCACTATCAACTTCTTTAGAGGAATCAGATTCAACCTCGGATGCCGTTTTCTCGCCATTGGCAGCAACCCGCCTGAGCCCGTCGTCTTCCTGAATGACGTAGATGGAAAGAGCGATAACGCAGACAATGACCACACCGGCGCATAAAACGGCCCTGTAGCCACGCCACGAACGTTTCGTCTTCGGTGGCCGCCCTTGTCCCAAGGGTGCATGGAGATCAGTACCCAAGCTAATATCCGTGCTATCCCGCGGTCATAAAAATCCGGGGGAGCGATTTCAGGCTCCCCCGGCACTTTTCTTAGTTCTTGACCGCAGCTGCAGCCTTGTCCGGGCTTGCCGGGAAGCTGGGATCGGTCTTTGTGCCGTGGAGAAGATCCATGGCGTAGTTGAGCTGGATGTCATCCTTGGCTTCCGGCGGCACATAAGCTGCGGAACCGGAACCTTCTTCCGTTTCGGCATTGCCCTGGATATGACCCTTGAGGCTGGATTCACCCTCTGCCTTCAGCTTGCCCTGCAGTTCCGGCGGCAGCGGCTGCTCGACCTTGATGTCCGGGTTGATACCCGTACCCTGGATCGACTTGCCGGACGGCGTGTAATAGAGCGCAGTCGTCAGGCGCAATGCACCGGCATCACCAAGCGGAATGATCGTCTGGACGGAACCCTTACCGAAGGAACGGGTACCGACAACGGTTGCGCGCTTGAGGTCCTGAAGTGCTCCGGCAACGATTTCCGAAGCCGAAGCCGAACCGCCGTTGATCAGAACGATGACCGGCTTGCCATCGGTCAGGTCGCCCGGACCGGCGTTGAAGCGGCGGGTTTCGTCGGCATTGCGGCCGCGGGTGGAAACAACTTCGCCACGCTCCAGGAAGGCGTCCGATACATTGATCGCCTGATCCAGAAGACCGCCCGGGTTGAGACGCAGGTCGAGAACGTAACCCTTCAGCTTGTCGGCCGGAACATCGGCCTTGATCTTCAGGATTGCCTTTTCGAGATCATCATATGTCTTTTCGGTGAAGGAAATGACGCGAACATAACCGACATCCCCGCCTTCCACGCGGGACTTGACCGCACGCACGGCGATAACGTCGCGAACCACGGTGATGTCGAGCGGCTTGTCGGCGCCCTGACGGATGACAGTGAGTTTGATCGGCGTATTAACCGCACCGCGCATCTTCTCGACGGCATCCTCAAGCTTCAAGCCACGGATAGACTGGCCATCGATTTCGGAGATGAAGTCACCGGCAAGAATGCCGGCCTTGGAAGCGGGCGTGTCGTCGATCGGCGCAATGACCTTGACCAACTCATTTTCCATCGTCACTTCGATGCCGAGACCGCCGAATTCGCCGCGGGTCTGGGTCCGCATGTCTTCGGCGTCCTTGGCATTCATGAAGCTCGAATGCGGATCGAGCGAGGTCAGCATGCCGTTGATCGCGTTTTCGACCAGCTTCTCTTCATCCGGCGCCGTCACATATTGAGCACGGACACGTTCGAAGACGTCACCGAAAATCGAAAGTTCCTTATAGGTCGACGCTCCGGCTGCCTGGGCCGGCACGCCGGCCGAATAGATGACACTCATCGCTGTCGCACCCATGAGTGCACCGACGATGACAAGCGAAGCCCTACGAATCATTTCGCGCCCTTCCAGTTTCCTTGGCTGACCACCATGGCTTGGAATCAACCGTGGTGTTGCCGTTTCTAAATTCAATGTAAAGCGTTGGGCGATCCGTTTCCAGCGCCAACGCAGTTGCACTCGCCACTCTTTTCTCACCCATCACGGCGATCGGCTCACCGCTGAAGACAAAGCTTCCCTGACGGACGTTCACATCCTTCATGCCAGTGAAGACCACGTAATACCCGTCACCGACATTAAGAATGATCGTTTGGCCGTAACTTCTGAACGCTCCGGCAAATACGATCGAACCATCCGCCGGCGCAGTCACGATGGCCCCGGCATTGGATGCGATGGTGATGCCGCGCGCCGTATGTCCTGTCCCGTCGGGATCGCCGAACCAACGTACGACATCGCCTGCCACCGGAAAGGCCAGCTTCTGCCTCAGGCTTGAAAACGCATATGCTGGCGCAATGCGGTTTTTGTCGGGCACACCGTTTTCGGCAAGCTCTCTCGCCTTCTCGCGCTCGGCCTGCGTGAGACGCTTCTGGCGCTCCTCTTCCGCCCGGGCGGCTTCCATCGCCTCCCGCACCGAGGATATTTCACTCTCCAGCGCAGAGATAAGCCCTTCGAGCGATGTCGCCCGGCCTGCAAGTTCCTCCGAGCGCCGCCGCTCTGCCTCGAGTTCCGCCGTATTCCGGCCGTTCAATTTTTCGTTTTCAGCCAGAAGAAGATCCATCCGCTTGTCTTCTTCAAGGCTCGCGGCAATCGTGTCCGACACGGCCTGCTTTTCACTGGCTGCAGCACTGCGCGTCTCGCTCAGGGCTTTCAGATCGGCAACGAGGCGTTCGGCCTCCGCACGCATGCCCGGCACGACGGCACCGAGAAGAATGGCGCTGCGCACGGAAGCAAGCGCATCCTCCGGCTTCACCAGCAATGCCGGCGGCGGGTTGCGTCCCATGCGCTCAAGCGCGCCGAGCACTTCCGCAAGAACACCCCGGCGACTGCGAAGCGATGCGCGAATTCCGTCTTCCTGGACGCCTAGGGCAGCGATCTTCTTTTCGCTTTCCTGGATCTTACGCTCCAGATCCTGCCGCTTCTTCGCAGAATCGATCAGGGCCTGGCGGATATCGGCGCTATCCTTGTTGGTCTGCGCAATGCTTTTCTCGATATCGGCGATCTTGTCTCCCGACAGCTGCATCGTCTTGCCGAGCGCCTCGAGCTCCTTGCGCGTCTCTTCCTGCTTCTGCTGCAATTCGGCTGTCGGCCCGGCGGCTTCGACAGTAGCCGCAATCACCGTGCTGTCACTTGGCGAAACCGCATCCTGCGCAGACAAGACCTGCGGAACAGCCAGCAGAAGACCGGCAACGGCCAGCGTGCTGGCCAAGCCTGATCCATATCTGGCAGGTCTTTTCCGACTGGCGTCCATGTCCGCTCCGAGTGATAGAATGCGAAAGCTAGGCTGATTTGCTTAGGCCCGCCACAAACAACATCGTGTTTGCGCCTGAACGAAAGGTTAAACGCGGTGATAGGGATGGCCGGAAAGAATGGTCACGGCCCTGTATAGCTGTTCTGCAATGAGAATGCGGACCAGCTGATGCGGCCAGGTCATCGTTCCCAGATTGAGTACGAGATCAGCCTTGGCGCGAAGCTCCGGATCGAGACCGTCTGCCCCGCCGATAGCCAGCATCATGTCACGCTTTCCATTGTCGCGATAACGGCCGATCGCATCCGAAAAAGCCTGGCTGTCGAGCGTCTTGCCGCGTTCGTCCAACAAAACGAGGATGGCGCCCTCGGGCAAGGCCTTTTCCAGGACGCCGGCTTCCTCGCGCTTGCGGGTATCGGCATTGGACGCGCGACTTTCCTGTACCTCCACCAGCTTCGCCAGCTCCAGGCCGACGGCGGGGCCGGCCTTGGCGAAACGGTCGAGATAGCGGGACGCAAGGTCCTTCTCCGGGCCGGCCTTGAGCCGTCCCACGGCAAAAAGGGTAATACGCATGTCCTGATCCGTCTAAAGTCGAACAGCCGAAGAGTGCTGCACCGGCGCTTGACGCCAGTCTTGCTTTAACGGCTTTCGACGGTTCAGGCCAAGCCCAAACCGCTCAATGCAGCAGCGGTCCCTCTTCGATCTCCGGAGCCGCCCACATCTTTTCGATGTTGTAGAACTCGCGGATTTCGGGACGGAACACGTGAACGATCACATCACCCGTGTCGATCAGCACCCAGTCACCGCTTTCCTGACCTTCTACACGCGGGGATCCAAGCCCCTCGTCCTTCAGGTCGGTGACAAGATGGTCGCAGATCGCCATGACATGGCGGCTCGATCGCCCGGTGACCACAACCATGTAGTCGCCCAGCGCCGAATTTCCGGCAATATTGATGGTGACGATATCTTCTGCTTTGGAATCCTCAAGGCTGTTGAGGATCAGTTCGAGAGCACGAGCTGCGGCATCGGCGCCACGTTCGGAACTCTGCGGGAGGATGGAAACCATCTTTCCCTTGGCGTGTACTGTTGTCAGGGTTTGTCCTTTCTTACCAAGTAACAGCAACAAGCACTTCCAGCGAATCCGATCAAGGTCGGCCGCTTTGATGAAGTTGGCACCGAATGGTTAATCTTTCAAGGGAGAACCATCAGAAGTGAACGCATGACGCGAAACCGTCATGTTTAGACGCTCCTTCAGGTTCATGGTGAGTTCTTGCGGCCATTCGCCCTGAGCGCGGTCGAACTCAGCGTCGATCTGGGGCCATGAATGAAGGTCCAGGCAGGCGCCTGCCGCTTCCAGAGCGTACCGATATCATCCTCATCCACGCGCGCGTAGTCGAATGTGCGGGCCATTTTCGACGACAGGAATGACAGGGTCGCACCCGGCCGATCAACGACCGCGATCGGGAACATCGAGACGATCTCGCGCCATTTCTGCCACAGATGGAAGGACTGCAGGCTGTCGGCCCCCATGATCCAGACAAAATGGGCTTGGGGATTTTTGGCTTTCACATGGGCAAGCGTATCGGCCGTGTAGGAGCCGCCGAGTGTCTTTTCGAACGCGGTGACCTTGATGCGCGGATCACGGGCAAGATGCTCGCTGAGCGAAATTCGCTCGCTGAGAGGCGCAAGCTCGCTGCGACTTTTCAGCGGATTTCCCGGCGTCACCATCCACCAGAGCTGATCGAGACCGACACGGCGCAGCGCAATTTCGGCGACCAGCAGATGGCCTTCATGCGGCGGATTGAACGAACCGCCGAAAAGCCCGACGGCCATGCCGCGCTCGATATGCGGCATGGTAAGATATTGGCGATCGATCTTCTCTTCTTCCACGTCGGGCCGAAGCTCTATGGACGGATCTGGCCGGTGCCATGCACACGGTATTTGAACGAGGTCAGCTGCTCGACGCCGACCGGGCCGCGCGCATGCATCTTGCCGGTCGAAATGCCGATCTCGCCACCCATGCCGAATTCGCCGCCATCGGCAAACTGCGTGGACGCATTGTGCAACAGGATGGCGGAATCGATCTCGTTGAAGAAACGCGACACAACGGCTGGGTCTTCGGCAATTACCGCTTCCGTGTGACTGGAAGAGTAGGTGTTGATGTGCCGGATCGCGCCATCGATGCCGTCAACGACCGCGACCGAAATCACCGCATCCAGATACTCGGTGCGCCAGTCTTCTTCCGTGGCCGCCACTGTCGTCGGGCAGGCAAGCAAAACGTCTGCCGATCCGCGAATCTCGCAGCCGGCGTCTTTCAGTGCTTGCAGAAGCGGCATCAAATGCGTGCCGGCAACGGCTTTGTCGACCAGCAGCGTTTCGGCTGCACCGCAGACGCCCGTGCGCCGCATCTTTGCATTCACGACGATCTTCTTCGCCATATCGAGATCGGCAGAGGCATCGACATAGATATGGCAGAGGCCTTCGAGATGGGCAAAGACCGGCACGCGCGCCTCGTTCTGCACACGGGCGACAAGGCTCTTGCCGCCGCGCGGGACGATAACGTCTATTGCACCATCGAGACCGGACAGCATGGCGCCGACAGCCGCACGATCGGTCGTCGGCACGATCTGGATCGCATGCTCCGGAAGACCGGCAGCCTTCAGGCCAGCAACAAGGCAATCATGGATAGCCTGCGATGATTGCGCCGAATCCGAACCGCCGCGCAGGATCACCGCATTGCCGGCCTTCAGGCACAATGCGCCGGCGTCAGCCGTCACATTAGGACGGCTTTCATAAATCACGCCGATGACGCCGAGCGGCGTACGAACCCGCTCGATATTCAATCCGTTCGGACGATCCCAGGCGGCAATCACCTCTCCGACCGGATCCTTGAATTCGGCGATCTCGCGCAACGCCTGCGCCATTCCTGAAATACCCCTTTCCGTCAATGTCAGGCGATCGATGAAGGATGGCAGCAGGTCCTTGCCTTCCACCTTCTTCAGGTCTTCGGCATTTGCCGCAAGAATCCTGGGCATGGCCGCGACGATCGCATCCGCCATGGCATGCAGCGCCGTGTTCTTCGCCTGCGTTGACGCAATCGCGAGCTGACGCGCAGCCGCCTTGGCATTGCGGCCGATCTCGGCCATGAGCTTGTCGATATCGACCGTCGAAACCTTATCCAGCATGGATAACCTCCTCCTTGCGGCCTGTCTTCGACCGAAGCCCACCCGTCATCACTAGGTCGCCGCGATGAACCATGGCGGCGCGGCCGGCATAACCCAATATCGCTTCGATCTCGGCAGATTTCCGCCCTGTGATCTGACGCGCCTCATCGGCATCGTAACTGACCAGACCGCGGGCAATCTCAAGCCCATCGGTACCGATGATGGCAACCGTATCGCCGCGGTGGAAATGACCTGCGATCCGGCGAACGCCTGCAGGGAGCAGGCTTTTACCCAGACCAAGCGCCTTTTCCGCACCATTATCGACATGCAGTTCGCCCGCGGGCTGCAATTGCCCGGCAATCCAGGTCTTGCGCGCAGTCACCGGCGCCTCGGACGGTGCAAACCATGAGGAGCGCGTGCCTTGCTCGATCGCCTGCAGGGGATGGTCCGTCTTGCCCGATGCAATGATCATCGCACAGCCGGCGCCGGTCGCGATCTTGCCGGCATCGATCTTGGTGCGCATACCGCCGCGCGACAGTTCGGATGCGGCACCGCCAGCCATCGCCTCGATTTCAGGCGTAATCGCCGCGATCGTGTCGAGGAACTTAGCCTCGGGATCGAGATGCGGAGGAGCGGTGTAAAGCCCGTCGATATCCGACAGAAGCACCAAGAGATCGGCCCCCGTCATCGTCGCGACACGCGCAGCCAGCCTGTCATTGTCGCCATAGCGGATTTCCGATGTCGCGACGGTATCGTTTTCGTTGATGATCGGCACAGCGCCGATCTTCAGCAACTGCTTGATGGTTGCGCGGGCATTCAGATAACGGCGGCGCTCTTCCGTATCGCCCAAAGTCAGCAGGATCTGGCCGGCGACGATCGCATCACGCGACAGGCTTTCCGACCAGGCGCGGGCAAGCGCAATCTGACCGACAGCAGCCGCCGCCTGGCTTTCTTCGAGCTTCAGAGCACCAGCGGAAAAGTCGAGAACGGTGCGACCCAGGGCGATTGCGCCCGAAGATACGACGAGCACATCGACACCCGCCGCCTTCAACGCCGCGATATCGGCGCAGATCGAATCGAGCCACGCGGATTTCAGCCCGGTCTTGCGGTCGACGAGCAGCGCCGAGCCGATCTTGATGACGACCCGGCGATAGCTGGAAAGCGCCTTGCGGCTATTGGTACTGCCGCCGGTCATAGCTCCCCATCCTCGTCATAGTCCTGCACCGGTGCGGATTTGTCCGGCAGGGTCGTTTCGTCACCTTCGCTGGCTTCGAGAATGACGTCACGAAGGGCACGCAGGACTTCCGTCATGCCCTTGCCCGTCGCAGCCGAAATCAGGAACGGCGTCTGGCCGCAGGCCTTCTCCAGTTCCTTCGCCTTCTTCTTCAGTTCCTTTTCATCCAGGATATCGATCTGCGACAGTGCGACGATTTCCTGCTTGTCTGTCAGGCCGCCACCATAGGCCTCAAGTTCCGCCTTGACCGTCTTGTAGGACTGGCCGACCTTTTCTTCCATCGAAGAGACGAGATGAAGCAGCACGCGGGTGCGCTCAACATGGCCGAGGAAGCGGTCGCCGAGGCCGATCCCTTCATGCGCCCCTTCGATCAGGCCCGGAATATCGGCAAGCACAAATTCGCGCCCGTCGATCGCCGCAACGCCCAGATTGGGGTGGAGGGTCGTAAACGGATAATTGGCGATCTTAGGTCGAGCGCGGGTAACCGAAGCAAGGAAGGTCGACTTGCCGGCATTGGGAAGCCCCACGAGACCGGCATCGGCAATCAGCTTCAGCCGCAGCCAGACCGTCTTTTCCTCGCCTTCAAGACCTGGATTGGCCCAGTTCGGCGCCTGGTTGGTGGGGCTCTTGAAATGGGTATTGCCGAAACCACCATTGCCGCCCTTGGCCAGGCGGAACTTCTGGCCTTCCTTGATCATGTCCATGATCAAGGTTTCATTGTCTTCCTCGAAGATCTGCGTGCCGACAGGCACTTTCAACGTCACGCTTTCACCATTGGCGCCGGTGCGGTTACGGCCCATGCCATGGGTACCGATCTTGCCCTTGAAATGCTGCTGGAAGCGGAAATCGATCAGCGTGTTGAGACCGTTTACCGCCTCGACCCAGACGTCGCCGCCGCGTCCGCCATCGCCACCATCCGGCCCGCCGAACTCGACAAACTTTTCCCGCCGGAACGAGACTGCACCCGCGCCACCGTCACCGGAGCGAATATAGACTTTTGCTTCGTCGAGAAATTTCATCTTGCTGCCGTCAGTCTTGTGTTACGCAACGTCATCAGGGATTTCTGGACGCCTTCTTTAGCGTTTCGATACCGTTCGTTGCCTTTAAGGTCAAAGATTATCATGAAGTTCGTCAGCCATAAGCTGTAATGCTGCTCCAGCACGAACGGGTCTGCGGCATGGAACGGATACCGCACGCCCCGATCAGGGTTTTCGAGACCGCCAGCGGATCTCCCTGGAAGGATCAATCCCGTATCGCTTGAGACATGTTGATGGCCACCGGCAGACACCAACTGCCATCAGCATTTTTAGCAGGCCTGAGGCCGCACCAGATCGCCGGCCTCCAGCATCGTCTCGATATGCGGCGCCATGCGGTTGCGCGCAGTCGAGAAAACCTCTCCCGCATCGACAATCCTGAAACCGAGCTTTCGCTGCACATTAAGCGAAGCGAGGTTGTCGGCAAAGGCACCGGAATGCACCACGGCGTCCGGCATGCGCCGGAAGAAACGTTCCAGCACGGCGCCGGTAGCTTCTGTCATGTAGCCCTGATCCCAGTAATACCGGTTCAACCAATATCCCAGGTGCCAGCCGTCTCTGCGCAATTCCATGCCGACGACGCCGATATGGACGTCATCGCCCGTGGTGACTGCAAGGCTCCAATCCGGCATCAGCCCGGAGGTCTGGCGCACCAGCCAATCGATCGCATCATCTCGATGATAAGGCTGCGGCACGCGAGAAAGCATGCGGGCAACCTTGAAATCGGCAAGCGATGCCGCGATCGCATCCGCATCGCCGATCCGGTGAGGACGCAGGGTCAACCGGCGGGACTGGATGATCGGGCACGGACCCGGTGCCAGCCGAACTTCGACAGATCTTTCGACGATTGCGGCGTTCATCTCAGCTCTCCCCAGCTTCTCAACGATATCCAGGTCTTGCGATCCAGACGGAACCACTCGACAGGCACCATGGCGCCCTCCGCAAGGCAATCGATCATGCCGGATCCCTGAAACTGGAATCCGCACTTCTGGATCACCCGCTTGGATGGAATATTGGTAACCCGGCAGCGTGCATCGATCTGGTCGATCTCGCTTCTGGTGCGGAAGGCCATGTCGATCAGCGCATGGGCAGCTTCCGTGCCATAACCGTCGTTCCAATAGGGCTCGCCGAGCCAATAGCCGATTTCGAGCGTGCGTTCGTCTGCCTGCGGCTCCAGTGCGCAGCATCCCAGGAAGGCGCCGTCATTTCCTCGGGTAATGGCATAGACGCATTTGCCAATCTCGCCAGCATTCGTGCGTCGCACGAAATCGGCTGCGTCTGTCGCCGTATAGGGATGCGGCATGCGCGACACCATCGTTGCGATGGCGGCATTGTTGGCGAGATGGGCAAGTGCGTCGATATCTTCTTTGTGGGGTGCGCGGAGAACCAGTCTCGGCGACAGTAAGACGGGGCACTCGCTTCTCGACCGATCCTCGGACCTGTCCGGCCGCAGCCGTTCTTCCGGCGGCCGGGATTGGCTCGCCCTCAACAATTCGACTTGCATGGTTCAGTCTCCTCTGGGGTAAAAAGAAAAAGGGAAGCTGGGGTAGCGCCCCATCTTCCCTTTTCTTTGACTGAACCTTGAACGTTCAACCGGGTCGATGAGACGCCGGTTGCATAACGCTTGCCGGCTTTATTCTGCGGCTTCCGCTTTCGGCATTACGGACACGTATACGCGGCCGTTAGCCTTCGTACGGAAATTCACGTTGCCTGCGGTGAGTGCAAAAATCGTATGGTCCTTGCCGAGGCCAACATTGGCGCCCGGATGCCACTGCGTACCGCGCTGACGCACGATAATGTTGCCCGGAATGACGACTTCGCCACCGAACTTCTTCACGCCAAGGCGCTTGGACTGAGAATCGCGACCGTTACGCGACGAACCGCCAGCTTTTTTATGTGCCATGGGAGTTCTCCTTTACCTTCGAAACCTGATTAGCCGAGAATGTCGGTGATACGGACGACCGTGTGATGCTGGCGATGACCGCGAATACGCTTGGAATTCTGACGGCGACGCTTCTTGAAGGAAATGACCTTCTTGCCACGGTTATGCTCGACAACTTCGGCCTTGACCGTCGCGCCCGAAACAAAGGGTGCGCCGATCTTGGCATCGGCGCCAACGCCGACGACCAGGACTTCGTTGAATTCGATTACTGCACCAGCTTCGGCTTCCAGCTTTTCGATGGTCAGCACGTCGTTGGCGGCCACGCGGTACTGCTTACCGCCGGTCTTGATGACTGCGAACATTTTATATCCTTTCATGTTCGTTCCGGCTCTCTTCTCGATGAGAAGGGCCGTCTTTTTATCAGTCGGTCTTTAGCAGGAGGTCAGGAAAGAGATATCTTTCCAAAACCGATCTGCCGGTGAAATCGCGCGAAAACCACCAGGATCTCTCGCGATCGTCAGACGCGGACGCATTTCCACACCTGAACGCAGGCGGGCTTACGCGAGCGACAAAAAACTGTCAAGGTAAAAGGATATGAAGACTTGCATTTCGCCCCTTGCCAGCCTGATTTTTCGCCGCTATGAGACAGCCCGCGCACATTGCGCCGACCAGCAAAGCGGAGAGGTGGCTGAGTGGTCGAAAGCACCGCACTCGAAATGCGGCATACGGGCAACCGTATCGTGGGTTCGAATCCCACCCTCTCCGCCATAATTTCCATATACTTTCAATGTAATACAGCGATTCACCTCCTGATGGATTGTCTGAAGAATGCTATTTTGTTCTTTTCGACTCTGGCGCTTCCACAATTGAGGCACTATGTCAATTGCCGGATTCCGCAAATCAGTTTAGACTCACCTTGAGATAGAAAAAGTGAGGCATGCAACAATGAGCTACAGCCCGCCGGTCGAATGTGGGTTAACTAAAGGCGCCGTTGATGCGATGGCGGCTGATGTTGCTCGCCAGGTTGGTTACGAGCCCGGCGCTGACTTGTCTCCGATTGTAAAACAGCTCGGCGGTCGAATTGTCGTCAACAATGTCTGGGATGTTGCAGACGAGACCTCCGGATCCATCATGATCGAAAATGATGGGTCTTTTACCATAGCGATCGCCTCTCATACTGGTGCAGAGCGCGATCGATTTACTATTGCGCACGAATTAGGTCATTATGTGCTTCATTACCTATGGCCACGTCATAATGGCAAAGATGTAGGGCCGGTCGAGGCTAGGAGATACGGTTCTGGCCGCGTCGAATGGGAAGCAAACTGGTTTGCAGCGGGCTTCTTGATGCCGGCGGGTGCTTACAAGTCTGCTTGGGTCGAGTTGAAGGGCGTAATAGGCGAGCTTGCCGATCGTTTCGGTGTTTCAACCGACGCAGCTCGCATCCGGGCGGAAACTCTCGGGTTAAAGTGAGTGATACGCCTTGTCGTCTTCATATGATGGCCCTCTCACCTCAGTTCTGAGGCTGTTTCTCAGTGTCGACCTCGTTGGATCAACTGCTTTCAAGCAGGCGAACCAACGCGCCTTTAAATCTGAAGACTCGAAAGAAGCAATTGTAGGTGAGCCCTGGTTCTCACCTATTGCTCAATTCTACAGAGAAATTGAGAGATTGTTTGCTCGCGAGTGGCAGTCGTATGTCGACGGACTCGCTAAGCGAATAAGCTGGCCTACCGGCGCTGCTCCGGAGCTATGGAAAAGTGCGGGCGATGAGCTGCTTTATGTTAAGATTCTAACGGATCATAGGGAAGCCGCCGCATGCGTGCTGTGTTGGAAAAAAACCGTGGAAGAATACCGCGAGCAGCTCCAGCGTCAGTATCCATCTCTAGATCTTAAATGCACCGCTTGGATAGCAGGGTTTCCTATAACTAATACTGAGGTCGTTTTCAGTAAAACTGTAGCTTCTGGAGAGGTTCGCGATGACGATGACCCTCTCTATGTTAACCTCGATCTATTGCATCGTTATCATCGTAATCCTAAGGATCCAAATCTTACCAAAGATTTTATAGGTCCATCTGTCGATACTGGGTTCAGACTTTGCGCGCTCAGTTCTCCCCGCCGATTTATTATGTCGGTCGACCTAGCATTAATGATCGTCCACGCCTTGAGGGCTCGGCCAGCCGGGGCGGACGAAGTAAACGTCGTTCTTCATTATCATGGGCGCGTTCCACTTAAGGGCGTCTTGGGAGGAAAAGCCTACCCGGTTTTTTGGATCGATATGGCCGTGGACTCAAGCCTAGACAAGCTCGAAGACAGCCTTCTGGAGGTAACGCCGCGCAATACTGATGATATAAAGATGTTTTGCGAGGAATTTTTCCGGACGCACGCGAGTAATGCAATTATTCCATATATCGCAGGAAACGCCGAGCCGTATTTCTCATCGGTTCCGCCATCACATAGCGAAAAGATAGAGCGCTTGCGAAATTACTGGATTAAAGAGTCTGAGCGAAGAGATCTGGAGAATCAGAGTCTGGGGTCAGTAGTTGACGGGCAGGACGGCGATCAAGATAAAGTTGAAGTCTTGCGCGAGTCGATAAGTAAAGTGTTAAGCGATAATAGTCAGAAAGAAGAAAAAATAGAAAATGGATGATGCTAAGAAGAATTATCCAAATTTCCATGACGCCTATTTGAGGCAATACATTCAGCAGGCGGATACCAAAGGATCTTGGTTGTTTGCGGCGAATTCGGCAATAATAATTTGGATGATTGGCAATGTAGAGTTGAGGTCTATTATTGTTTCTCCTGAATTGACAATTTTTCAGCTTATTGCGGTATTTTCCTGTTTTTCTCTGGTCGCATCATGCGGATTCGTGTTTGATGCTATTAGGCCAAGGTCGCTATTTACTCATGAGACAGGTATAGTCTATTTTGCTCATGTTGATAATTTTGAAAATTTTCATGAATTCCTCACGACTGTCGAAAAGTCTTCAGATGAGGACATTTTCCGAGCGCGCTTGAGGGCTCAATTCGCCATGAGTAAGGTATGTGCGACGAAGTATAGGCGTCTTGCTGTCGCATCCCTTCTTTCAGTTATCTCATTTCTTTTTGTGGTGATGATATATGGTTGGATGACGTTGCGATAACGCCGTCTTCCATGCCATTGGAAAATTAGCAGTTGCTTTGGGGCAGTCATGGTTGGTCGGGAAATTAGGCGATAATCCTCTTTAACAATTCCAGAACCGGATTGGATTTTGGATGTGCTTGAGGTCAGGCGTGACTATCCTCTTTCCTCTCGCCCCGACGTAGAGGTCCCATATATCGGCCGGTGCGTCCCGCCCAACAAAGCCCAGCCTACGAGCCTCCGACCCGTCCGCATATGGAATGTCTGGAAAGTTCTCGCTCGTCGCAGCCATCCAGCGCTGTGGCTCGAACGCGCCCACCACAACGCCTCGCACAACGGCAAGCGCATATTGAGCATGCTCGGCGCGGGACTTCGAAATGCGCCAACAGTAACGAACGAGATTGTATATGGCTCGGCGATCGAACCGGTCATCCAACTTGTTGATGTTGATCAGGACCAACTTGTGCTCGGGCTTCTGAGGAAACTCCGGCAGGCTATATTTATCCAGAATTTCGACGTGGTTCATCGGCCCGCGATCGCTGCTGGCATGACCGCCCTGAATATTGGTGAGACCCGGATAAGCGTCGATCAGTGCGGCTTCAACCTCAAACACTGCAGAGTCGGGTATTTCGTGACGATGGATGACGTGCAGGACTTCCAAACCGGCGCTCATTATAGCCCGGATGCGATCGAGCTTTGACCCGAGTGTCTGGCTGTCGTCCCCAGCAATGTCCGCAACGCCAGCCGCGTGATCGAAAACGCGGTTATTTCGCCCTTTACCGACGTAGAATGTCTCGCCGTTACGCGGATCGATGAGGCGGTAGACGTAATTCCCCAGCCGCTCGCAAACCTCTTCTGTGAATCTCTCGGTCATTGGCTCAAGCTGATAATCTTGGCAGGAGTAAAGGTCTCGAGCTTCTTCAGTCCAGACACCATGCCCTTATCGAAGCTAGGCGTGCCGACCGCTCCCTTCAGCCAGCATTCCTTCTTGGGCTTGATGTAGGTGAACGCCACACAGAGTTTCTCATCTATGCAGGCCAGCCGGCAATCTAACGGTGTCTTCGCTGCTCGTTCGGGCCGACGTGAAAGATCTCCGCCAGGCAGGTCAATGTCGTCGTAGAGAGCCGTTGCGGGATCGATCGTTCCCAGGGTCAAAGCGGGCGGATCTGACTCGGCACCACTGAGGAAGCGGCCGGAAAACGCCACGCTGTTTCCATCGGCTCGACCAGCGCTCGATTTCAGGAAGCAATTCGGTCCACGCTTGATCTTCGGATTGGCATTGAACGTGAATGCCTTGCATTGTCCGTCCATCGCTAGGCAGCTTTTCGCGCACTCGGCTGCGTCGGGCATGCGGACCGACGAAATGTCGTCACCAAAGAGATCCAGGCCGGTATAGATCGCTATACGGTTCGGGCGGCGCGTGAACTCTTCCAAGGGCGACAGTTTGGCCTGCTGGTTCGGCTCGGGCATCAACGACGCGACGGCTGTGTCTGGAGATGCTTCGGTCTTCTCTGGCTCGTCTTTAACATTGGCCTCTAGGCCTGCACTCGACGTGGACGCATCTTTTGCGACGACTTGCGGCGCTGCTGAGGCAGCAGTTCGATTGAGTTTGTATTGTGCCACCTCTTCTTGGCTGAATACGTGCATGTCGTCCGGCGGAGTCTTGAACATGATGTGCATCACGTCCATCGGAGTGTCGAACCGATTGAGCACCTCAATGATATCCGAGATAGCGAGTTGTGCGCCTACCAGATCGGGTGAGTCAGACGAGATCTGATGCACGCCGAGTGAGCCATCGACTTTCCGCTCATCGCCAGCAAGGAAAACAAAGGCGCAGGCCGATAAGCACTTGCTGTCCTTTGGGATGTAGGTCGCCAGCTTCCGTTGATGGATGTCATCGGCGATGAGCAATCCCATCTGCACGTTGCCACCTGGGCTGTTGAGCGTGACAAGCTTTGCGTTCGGTGCCGCTTGAAGCGATCGACGGAAGGCCAGGCCAGAGTTGACGTCGATCTCGCCATTGAGCGTAATGACATCCGGCTTGGCATCGTCGACGGTAAATGGCCCAAACGTTTTCGTTCCGGCTGCCGCGCCAGCGAACGAAATAAGCGATAGCGCAATGCCAGCGCATGCAGCTCGCAGTAGAATACGCATAAAACAACCCCTTCCCCGAGGCCATCAAACTACATCGGCATTTCGGGTGCAAGGGCTCCCGGCAGCGCATTTCTGCTGATTTTGGTTGGAGTTAATCTTCGCCATTCAGGTGCCGGAATTACTCTTGGCCCCCTCTGCGGGGCATCCTACGCATCATCTCGATTACGAACGGAGATTGAGATGGCAACGATCAGAAAACTTAGAGGACGCTGGCAAGCACAGGTGCGTCGCCGTGGAATGAAGCCGCGGGCAAAGAGCTTCGACAGCAAAGCCGAGGCGGAAAAGTGGGCGCGAGAGCTCGAAAGCCAGGTCGATCGCTTCGGCATGGCGCCAGACACGAAGATCCTTGAGACCACAACGCTGGGGCAGCTCCTTGAACGCTATCAGAAAGAGATTACGCCTCAAAAGCGCGGCGCGGTGCAAGAAGACCAACGTATCGATGTCCTTCGACGTCACGATCTATCGCACCGGACGCTGATCGGGCTCAGCCAGCAAGACGTTGCGACGTTCCGTGATGAGCGCCTGCAGTCCGTAGCTCCATCTACCGCCGTGCGTGAAATGGCGATCCTCAGCCACGTGCTTGAGGTGGCTACGCGCGATTGGGGAATGCCCCTGGCGAAGAATGTCGTTAAACTCGTGCGCCGTCCGGTGGTCCGAAATGAGCGCAGCCGACGCCTGATGGGCGATGAGGAACAGAGACTGCTCGATGGCTGTGATGCCGGTAAAATCCCTTTTCTTCGGACATTGGTGATCGTGGCGATCGAGACCGGGATGCGCCGTGGAGAGATTCTCGGATTGGATTGGACAGACATCTCGCACAATCGCCGAGTGATCACTTTGACGATGACCAAGAACGGATCTGGGAGAGAGGTGCCGCTCTCGCAGCGAGCATTTGACGCGCTGATAGCCTGGAAGGCGCAGGCAGAAGTGAATGCGACAACCGTTTTCCCAATGAGCCCAGGAGCTTTGGAGCAGACCTGGCGCCGCCTTCTGGTCCGCGTTGGGATCAAGAACCTCCGTTTCCACGATCTTCGCCACGAGGGTGTCAGCCGCCTGTTCGAACGTGGACTGAATATGATCGAGGTCAGCAGCATCTCCGGTCATAAGGAGCTGAGGATGCTCAAGCGCTACACACACCTGTCCGCAGATGACCTCGTAACTCGCCTCGAGGGACCGAAACTATCCGTCGCACACGTATAGGGACGCTGCCGAAAGTTGACACTTCAACGCATGGATGCTGAAAAGTGTCAACTTTCGAACCTAGAAAACTGCTGAAACGTCAACTTCACGCCCGACTTCCAGCGCGAACTAGCCAATTTCGCGTCGCTAAGTTGACAGAGCTTTACGTTTGGTTGACACTTTTTGCTGATTTCGGGCGTTTTTGCCGCCATGTCAACTTCAGGATATTCTAATATAATCGACGTGGCCGCGTTCTATCAGATAGCGACGCTGTAGTCCGATGTTTGGCCTTGGTAGCAGTGATAACGCTGATCTTTGCCTGCGTTTGTGCAACCAGGGAAGCCTTGTGCGGCAACGTTGAAAACATTTCCTGGGTGATGCGCTCAGGGCCCGCTCACACTCCAGAGCAACTAGCTCAACCGTTCCGTGGAGAGCTGGATCTGTCTGCCTAGTCTTTGCCATCAGCTCAGCTCTTAGCTTGTTGTCGTCATACGGACCTTGTCGATTTCGGCGACTCCGTATTGCTCATTCGTTCCTGGGTGCCGCAATCCTCCTGCGCCGGCTGGTCCAATTACCCTCTTGGGTCGCTTCAAATTTTGGGGACACGAAGTCCTAGAAACCGTCAACGGCTTTGATGGGGATGGGTTTTGCTGCCACCGAAGTCCGGCGACCAAACCTCCCATGTCGCGAAATCGACGTAGTCACTCACCCTTGAGCTTTAACCGTCTGGCTCTTCACAGCCTCGAGGCAATGATGAAGTTAATCACGACGAGACCTCGCTTCCCGAGATGCGCCGGAGGTTATACCTTGCGACGCAAAGAGATCTCCAGCGCCGGACGATATTTCGAATCAACGCCTGAAGACGCTTCAGGATAGGGGCAACGGCTTTTGTTGGCCGGAGTGTCTGTCACGTTTTGTGCGGTTTCTCCCTATATATATGATTACTATTAAAGATATTACTTACATAGAAAGGAATGTCACAAAGCGTGACGCTCATGAAATGTGCGGCTCCATTCAGGTTCTGTCTATAACGAAGCTATCGGTAGAAAGGACTAACCCATGAATGAAAATGAGACCTCGCAGAATTCTCCGGCCAAGCGCTGTGCCAGCGAAAAGATCCAGCACGAGCGTTTCCAGAGGAATACTCCTCTGGCGAAGACGATCGAAGCCTGGCAGACGACGATGCAGGAGGAGAGATATCGCAAGGTAGCCGCTGCTTCCGCCGCTGTTTCACGTAAGAAGTATCGCTTAGAGCGTGAGGCGGCCGGATATAGCGTCAGGCCTTACCACTTTCACAACCACGAACCTTGGAAGTTCGGGGAGACTCATGAAAGCCGTGAGCGTAGGCTTCATCGCGACCGGATGCGCACCAAGCGTGGCGTCAATGAAACCACCGTCCGGTCTTGGACTGACCTCTCTGAAATGTCTGACGAAGACAAGGCGAAGCACCGCAAGGCTCAGGCAACGGCGCGAAAAGCTCGTGAACGCAAGCGGAAGCAGCTCATGCCGCAGTCGAATTTTATCTGCGCTGACGCGGCAACGCACGCCGCATGCGTTGATGGCATCGAGTAAGGGATGTTCTAATGGGTGACAACATGACTATCGCAGACATGAGGGCAATGGTCAGTGCGATGGCTGAGAGATACCGCCAACGTGAGCTTGAAGGAAGGCGGGTTCTCCCGCACTTTCGCGAGCTTGATCACATGCTCCGGAAGCCGAGGGTTCGGGTGAAGGCTGGGTCGACTCGGCGGTAACTGTCTGCCGAGCTATCGTGCAGGATCGCGGGGCAGTAAATTATCCTGGTTCAATCCCCGCACCAGCGTGCGGGGATGCACATTGTATCTCTCGGCTAGATCGTCGAGCGAAACCTTGCCGACTGTCATGGCGTCTCGTGCTTCAATGATCTGCTCGGGCGTGAGCGCAGGCGGCCGGCCGATGAAGCTTCCCCGAGCCCGCGCTGCCAACATTCCTGCTTTTGTGCGCTCGCTGATGATTGCACGCTCGAATTCAGCCATCGCTGCCATGATATGGAACGTCAAGCGGCCACCAGAGGTGGACGTATCGATGGCCTCGTTGAGCGACCGGAACTCGACGCCCTGCGTTCCAAGGTCATTGATCGCGTTGATAAGGTCGATCAGCGATCGGCCAAGTCTGTCAAGGCGCCAAACGACAAGCATGTCGCCGGCCTGAACCGCACCCAGGGCTTCAACCAATCCCGGTCGATCGAATGTCGAGCCAGAGATGCCTTGGTCGGTGAATATGCCATGACAGCCGCTTGCCTCTAACGCTTTCAGCTGGAGATCCAGATGTTGTTCGTTGGTCGAGACGCGGGCATATCCAATTTTCTTCACGACGACCTCAATCCGACCAATGCACGACCGCATAATACCCGGTAACCCGTTGACTTAAAGGAACCTTTTTGTCCAGCTAGGTATTGTCTGTGAGCCGTCTTGGTCACTCGTGGGGAAACAGAGGGTTAGGACGGCGGCGGAAATCGTGTTCGAGCTATGGGATAAAGGTTCCCTTTTGTCCGGCCATCACGAGACGAAAATGAGCGCTTTTGCATTCATAAGCATCTTCACCATTGTCGGCACCCTTGTGGTCCTATGGCTGGTGGTTGCCAGGAGTGGGTCAAACCAACAGGGCCTCATTTCCCAGATCAACGCCATCCCAAACTTCACTGCGTCGGCGACTTATATCTCTCCGGTCTGCAAAAATGCGGTTGCGATTGATACGCAGCGCCAGAAGGTTGCGATTGTGCCTGACATGCTAAAGCTGCGACGAATGACTCAGGAACCGATCGTTTACGAGTTCAGAGAGCTTTTGGCGGTGGAAGTTGCACGCGACGACACGTCGATGCTTAAGGTCAACCGGGGAAGCCAAGTGACCGGTGCAGCAGTGGGAGGTGTGCTACTGGGACCGGCGGGTATGCTGCTTGGCGGTCTTTCCGGATCAAAGCGAGAGGAGAAGAAGGTGCGCCGTTTGTCGCTGAAAATCTACGCCTCGAGCCCGATTGAGCCGATGTGCGAAGTCTTCTTCCTCGATACGCCGGCACCTGGCATCGACTATGACACCGCGAAATTTCTAATACAGGATCTGGACCAATGGTATGGTCGAATGCGAGCGGTTGTCGAACAACATAAGGCTGCCTGACGCATCGGCCTAGATCGGCCAGAGAGACTCACGGGCGAGTTTGCTATCTCGATAGCAGCGAGGCAGCATTTGCGACTGCCAAACCAGCCAGTGGCCATCCTCGAGTCGAAGAACGCATGGCGCTCATTGGACTGACAGCTCCATCTTTACCCACCCAGCAAATGCTCGTTCTTGTCGAGCCTAGCCTTGCGCGCCTATCAATTCGGAAGCACACTCTCCACCAAGTCCCAGAACTCCGGGTCGTGATTGAGGTGCTTCAAATTCGCCGATCGCAGAGGCAAGCTGTCTGACCCGCGGCCTTCATCGCATGCTTTCACTGATCAATATCCATGAGAGCATGCACAAGCGATTCGCAGAGTATGTCTCGACTGCCGCAGCCGTCTGTCCCCTGATATTTGGAAATTAAGATGTCCGACGCCGACGCCCTTTACAAAAACGCCGGTGCCTTCACCATGTTCGAAGAGCTCAAACTTGGGCAGTCGCTCTATTTCAATCGCACAATTTGGCCTAACGGAGATAATTCTTGGCTCGGTCCATGGGAAAACCAGATAAAAGCGCATGAGATCGCAGACTTCGTGAAGATTAAGCGAGTGAAGACCGCTTTCATCGTGCGCGTGACCAAGCAGCGCTGACCCCTTGCTGGCATAGAGAATAGGTGGCGCGTTTGGCTCATCGAGAGCAGCAAAGCAACGTTTCTTGTCACCTCGCCAGCCAGTGAGCAGCCTCGAGTCAAATAAGCTTATCTCTCTCGATAGTGCCACGCTTCTCTCACGGCTTCCTCTTCTGATATCAAAATCGGGAGACCGCTGCTTAAGGGATCGAATTGCTCTATTGAGGTTTCAGCCCAGGCAATCCATTCATTGACGTCAGACCAATCATTCGATGGAAGTGCTTTGAGCTTTAGCTTCACTTTGTCGACAAATGCGCGCAAAAGCTCCGCTTCACGGTGCTGGCTGGCTTGCTCTTTCAGAATCTCGAACCGAGTGTGTTGGATCTGTTTAAGCCGCTGTCTTTCAGCCTCTTGCTTCCGCTGCAATTCCCATTGCCGTTCGCGCTCCTCTCGCTCAAGGCGTCGAGTGTAGATCGCAGCACCGACAATCGAAATGCTGATTCCGATGAAGCCGCCCCTTTGTTCCGAGATGATTGCGCCCCGTGATTCCGGGATGATCTCGCCCCCTTCC
>NZ_JAFLMY010000016.1:0-117133 GCF_017313375.1 Agrobacterium sp. Ap1 | reverse complement strand
CGAGGGGGCGACTATTTCTCGGAATTAGGGGGCGACATCATTTCGGAATCAGGGGGCGGGTTGCCTCGGAATTTGCAATCGAAATGCCCTCAATCAGGCTGGGCAAGACGGACTCGAGTGTTTGCTTTTTTCCATCTGACCAATTTGTGCGGACGCCAAGATAGGTGCCGCTGGTGATTGTGAGCTTCATCTCGCCGGACGGAACGTGATCGAATTCGGGAATCTTGTTCCAGGAATAGCGCTGGTTTTCGCGGATCTCTGCTGGTGTAGGTATATGTGGAACCTTGCGTGTGTTCTCGTTGATCGCCAGCTCGATACGCTCATCGCTTGCTAGCAATTCCCATCCCCCGTCGTTATTGGCGCGGATTTCCCAGTTCTCAGAGATCGATGCCCCGAGAATGGCAGAGACAACGCCGATGATCCTCTCGGAGTGCATTGGCGCGGCGCGAATTTTAAAAGGGCCAACATTGATGAAGGCGAAATCGCTTGGACTTTTAGCTTTGTTAAATGCCTTTTGGATGTGTGCCAGCATCGGGTGAGGCGCGGTCGCTTTTTCAATACTCTGCGGCGGCTCCTGATTCGATTGTATAACGCTGGTCGAGTGAGCCGCCTTCGGTCGCATTTTTACGCCAGCGGCCACCTCAACGATCGCCTGATCATCGAACTGACCGTTCTCTAAGGGTGGCTGATCCACATGCTTGCCGTGAGCTAGTTTTTGCCAGTAGCCAACTGGAGGCACCGGAACTTCGCATCGTCTGCATGCTTTGGCCAGGCCCTGATCAGAGACGCCAAACTCTACTACTAGCTTGCTGAGTGGCTTGGACCATACCAAGTCATAGATCTGTTTACGCGTGAACTGCATCGGAGCCCTCATTCGGTCGAGCCGATGGGCTACCATGAATTGTGACGAAGCGCTGACACTGATGTTCGGGTGCATAGAGGTTAATTTTCATCGCCGTCTCTTGGACGATGGGAACTGGGCGATCTGACCGTCTCCGTCAGACGTTGAAATCGTTTGCGATAGTCCGGTTATGAGCAATTGCCCGATTCAATTGCACCATCTAATGTCGCGGCGATTGCAATAACGGTAATATCTCATGACGCTCTCGCTTGACGCCCTCCTCGATAGTTACAGATCGAATGCCAAAACTGAGCGCGAAAAGGGCACTTACTACGAGCGTCTCTGCAAAGCCTTCCTGCTTCATGACCCCGTGCAGGCAGATCAGTATGATCAAGTTTGGACATGGGTGGAATGGGCGAGCGATAACGGTTGGGACGGCAAAGATGTAGGCATCGACCTTGTGGCAAAACTGCGAGGGCATGAGGGCTTTGCAGCTATTCAATGCAAATTCTACAATGCCGAGCACAGGATCGCTAAGAGCGACATCGATTCTTTCATATCGGCATCTTCAAAGGAGCCTTTTCGTCGTCGAATTGTGATGGATTCGACTCAGGGTGATTGGTCGGAGAACGCTGAGACCATGCTGGTCGGTCAGTCGATACCGGTCTTGCGTATAGGTCTTGTTGATATGCGGGCGTCGCCAATTCAATGGGGCACCTTCGCTGCACGGCATGAAGTCATCCTCGAGGCGCAAAAAGAACTCCGGCCCCATCAACAAGATGCGCTTAACGCTGTTCGCGCTGGTCTGGCTGATAACGATCGCGGCAAGATCATCATGGCCTGCGGAACGGGCAAAACCTTTACCGGCCTGAAAATTGCTGAGGAACTCGTTGGTGCGTCCGGAAAGGTCCTTTTCCTCGTGCCTTCGCTTGCGCTGATGGCGCAAACCGTTCGGGAGTGGACGAACGATACCAAGACGCCGCTACGATCATTCGCCGTTTGCTCTGATAGCCAGGTTGGGAAGCGCAGGATTGCCAAAGACGATGTTGCTGAAATTAGCACCCTCGATCTCGCATTCCCGGCTACCACGAGTGCGTCCGTTTTGGCGGATGGCGTGGCGGATCCCGCCCCTGATCAAATGACTGTTGTGTTTGCGACATACCAGTCGATTCAAACAGTATCTGACGCGCAATCTAAATGTGGCATGGGACGCTTCGATCTCATCATTTGCGATGAGGCTCATCGAACGACTGGAGCGACACTAGACGGACAAGAGGAAAGCAATTTCGTTCGTGTTCATCGTGATGATGTCGTCGGCGGTAACAAGCGGCTGTATATGACCGCGACCCCGCGGATCTACGGCGACGGCGCGAAGGCGAAGGCGAATGACACAGGCGTCACGCTCGCAACGATGGATGATGAGAGCATCTTTGGTCCAACGTTGTTTTATCGCGGTTTCGGATGGGCGGTGCAAGAAGGACTTCTGACAGACTACAAGGTCATTGTCTTGACCATGGATGAGGGGCTGGTAGCTCGCTCGCTTCAGAAGAGGATCGAAGACCCAACGACCGGTCTGATTTTGGATGACGCAACACGCATCCTTGGCTGCTACAAAGCGCTTAGTAAGATGGATATTCAGGCTGACCTCGGGGCTGATACGCAACCCATGCGTCGAGCTTTGGCATTTTGCCGCGATATTGCATCTTCTAAGCTCGTCAGAGATGAATTCTCTGCTGTGGTCGACGAATATCGTGCGTCGTCTGAGGTCCAAAGCCGAGACGCTGACGTGTCGAGCCACGAATTGAATTGTGAAATCAACCATGTCGATGGCACATTCAATGCCAAGTCGCGAAACGAGCTGCTCGATTGGCTGAAGGCCGAAGCTCCAGATCAGACATGCCGTATCCTTACTAATGCTCGGTGCCTGTCGGAAGGAGTGGATGTTCCGTCTCTTGATGCCATAATGTTCTTGCATCCCCGCAAGTCTCAAATCGACGTAGTTCAGTCTGTTGGCCGTGTTATGCGACGAGCACCAGATAAGCGCATGGGCTACGTCATTCTACCGGTAGGAGTTCCGGCTGATAAAACCCCCGAAGAGGCCCTCAGCGATAATGATAAGTATCGGGTGGTTTGGCAGATCCTGAACGCGCTCCGTGCCCATGATGAGCGCTTCGACGCAACAATCAATCAGATGTCGCTGGGACAGGACGTCTCTGACAAGATCGAGATTATTGGCCTCGATAGCAAAGAACTTCAATCTGTAACCGCCACCGTCGAGAAGCTTCCTACCAAGACCGCTGCAAAGCGATCTGGCATCGGAGGGCAGGGTGGCGATCGACTTGATGATGATTTCTACCTTGAGGAAGAGCACCAGCCCGAGCTGCCTGGCATCATACTCGATGACTTCAGCCGCGCCATCATGGCTAAGATCGTCAAAAAATGCGGTGATCGTGAATACTGGGATAGATGGGCGGCAAGCCTCCGAGATATTGCCATAGCGCACATCACTCGGCTCGAGGCGATCCTGTCGGTGCCGGCTAGCCCACCTCGAGTTGCCTTCGATAGTTTTCTGGCGGAGATCCGCGATGATCTGAACAGCGGCATCACCGAACAAGAAGCGATTGAGATGCTGGCTCAGCACATCATCACGCGACCTGTTTTCGATGCCCTGTTCGAGGGGCACGCCTTCACTCAAGAGAACCCTGTTTCCCGCGCTATCCAAGGTGTTCTAAACGAACTTGAGGGCGCGCATCTCGAGAAGGAGAGTCGCGACCTTGATGAGTTCTACCATAGCGTCCGCCTCAAAGCGCAGGGGATTACTAATCCTGCGGCCAAGCAGGAGCTGGTCCGCCAACTCTATGACAACTTCTTCGGCGTTGCCTTCAAAGGCACGCGTGACAAGCTGGGCATCGTCTATACGCCGATCGAGATCGTTGATTTCATCATCCGCTCTGTCAACGACGTGCTGGAGGACGAATTCGGTCAGACGCTCGGCTCCAAAGGCGTTCACATCATAGATCCCTTCACAGGCACCGGGACATTCATTACACGCCTGCTGCAATCAGGCTTGATTCAGGCTGAAGAGCTTGAGCACAAGTTTCGTTACGAATTGCATGCGAATGAGATTGTTCTGCTAGCTTACTACATCGCGGCAATTAACATCGAAGCTGTCTACCACGGCCTTAGTGGCAGCGAATACACACCGTTCAATGGCATCCTATTAACTGATACCTTTGCTATGGCGGAAGGACACGACGAGCTGGCTTTGGTTATGCCCGATAACTCGGAGCGTCGGCGTCGCCAACAAAAACTGGATATTCGCGTCATCATGGGCAATCCGCCCTACGCTGTGTCGCAGCACATTGGTTATCCGCATCTTGATGGACGAATCAGCGAAACCTTTGCTGCTCGGTCCACCGCGACCAACAAAAACGCCCTCTATGACAGTTACATCCGCGCTATCCGTTGGGGTGCAGACCGGGTTGGTGATAGTGGCGTATTAGCTTATGTCACCAATGGCGGATGGGTTGACGCCAACACGGCGGACGGAATGCGCAAATCGCTTAGCGAGGAATTTTCATCCATCTACATATTCCATCTTCGGGGAAACCAGCGGACCAGTGGCGAGACCTCGAAACGCGAGGGCGGAAAAATCTTCGGGTCTGGCAGCAGAGCCCCGATCGTTATCACCTTGTTCGTCAAGAACCCGAAGGCTAAGCAGCAGGGCCAGATTTTCTTCCACGACATCGGCGATTATTTATCACGCGAGGAGAAGCTGAAAATCGTAGCCGAATTCCGGAGTATCCGCGGCATAGCTGACAAAAAAGGCTGGCAGACGATTGTGCCGGACGATCATGGTGATTGGCTGAAACAGCGCGATGACAGCGTTTCAGGTTATATCAGCATGGGGGACAAGAAAGATAAGAATGCTCTCGTATTATTTGAGACGTTCTCTCGTGGAATCGAAACCGCTAGAGATGCTTGGTGTTTTAACTCTTCAGAAAAACGCCTTGCGGCGAACATCAATCGCAGTGTGGATTATTATAATGCTAAGCTTGAGGAATACATTGAGGATAATGCAATTGATTCCTCAACAAAACCGGAAAAATTTGTAGTTGACGCGCCGCGTGAAATATCTTGGACAGCAAATTTGCGAAAAGATTTCGCAAATCAATTTCCATTATATTTTAGTGAAGGCAGAATTGTATCTGCTATATACAGGCCGTTTTTCCGCCAGCGACTATTTTTTAGCAGAAGTCTCAATAATAGACTTGGAAAATGGCTATCATTTTTTCCAGACCCGAGTGTAACTAATCGGATCATTGCAATTAAGACGCGGCCAGCAGGTGGCCAGTTTGCGCTAATGGTAGGCGATATTTTTGAACTGCAGACAGATGGAGGTGTTCAATGCTTTCCGTTGGCACTCTACGATCGCGCAAATACGGGAGGAACTGGTGACCTCTTTTCGGTCGAGGACACAGCTGCACTTGATGTGACCGTGCGGCACGGCATTACCGACGATGGCCTTGCACACTTTAAAGCCGCTTATCCTGGTGAGGCGATAACTAAAGATGACATCTTCTACTACACTTATGGTTTGCTCCACTCAGAAGATTTCCGCCGTCGATTCTCTGATAACCTGACAAAAGAGCTGCCACGCATTCCTTGCGTTAAACGCGCCACAGATTTCTGGTCATTTGTCAGTGCTGGCCGCCGCTTAGGCGATCTTCACATCGACTATGAAAACGTTGAGCCGTTTGCCGTCACCTTGAAGCAGGGCGACCTTGCGCTAGCAACCGTTTCGGATCCGGTAAAGTTCTTCCGGGTGGAAAAGATGGCATTCGGCAAAGGGAAGGACCGCTCGGTCATCCATTATAATTCGAACATCACATTAATCAGCGTTCCCTTGGAAGCCTACGACTACGTTGTAAACGGCAAGCCTGCGATCGACTGGGTGATGGAACGGCAGGCGGAACGGCGCGATCCTGTCAGTGGTATCGTCAACGATGCCAACGACTACGCCAACGAAACCGTAGGAGATCCGCGCTATCCATTTGACCTCTTATGTCGAGTGATTACGGTCAGCTTGGAAACGATGAAAATCGTAAGGTCTCTACCGCCGCTGGAGATCTGAGGAGCATTCATCGTGAGCGATATCAAGCTATTTCAATTCGAAGCTAACCGAGTCACCGAGCTGCCGGGCACCGCTGTGCAGGTCGAAAGGTCGCTCCAGCTTATGTTCGAGGCAAATCTTGAGGCTCTGCTTGGTGTGCGCTTTCTGGCTAGCGAACATTCGACCGGTCCCGTGCATGGCGGGCGGATCGATACGCTGGGCGTCGATGAGGACAATTCGCCTGTCATCATTGAATACAAGCGCTCGGTGAATGAGAACGTCATCAATCAGGGACTGTTCTATCTCGATTGGCTGCTTGATCACCGCAAGGAGTTTCAATGGCTGGTGATGGAGCGGCTGGGTCAAGATGTCGCGAACACGGTCGACTGGTCTGCACCTCGCTTGCTTTGTATCGCCGGTGACTTCACACGGTATGACGAGCATGCTGTGAAGCAGATTGCTCGCAATATCGAACTGATCCGCTACCGGCGATTTGGCGAGACGCTGTTGATGATGGAACTGGTGCATGCACCGAAGACCGCAAAGGTAGCCTCGACGAAGACAGAAGTGAAAGCCAGCGATAACCCAGAACAGGCCAATGAGATTGGCGCTGATCCCTATCTCAGCCAAAGGATGAGTTATAGGTTATCCCAATCGTCATCTGGATTGCGCGATATCTACGACGCGGTCCATCAGTTCGTTGTCGGTCTCGGGGACGACGTTCAGGTTAAAGAGCTCAAGCTATATACCGCTTTCAAGCGGCTGAAGAATTTCGTTTGCATGGAGATTTATCCGCAAAGCCGAACGGTGACGTTGTTCCTGAAGTTGGACCCCAATCAGATGGATCTTGAAGAGGGCTTTACGCGTGATGTTCGCAACGTCGGCCATTTCGGAACAGGTGATCTTCAAGTGACGCTGAAATCGATGGTGGATTTCGAGAAGGCACAGCCTCTGCTGCGTCAGGCGTATGAACTAGGATAATTTCGCTGCCCAACATAACTACTTCCATCGTTGGTTTCGATTCAGCATGGACTGATAACCCTAAAGCTCCCGGAGCATTATGTGTCATTCGTCAGAATGAGGATGGCGCGCATTTGTATCTCCCGCCTCGACTTACCTCGTTTGCAGATGCGCTGGATGTTATCCGAAGCGAGAGCCGTGATGCACAGAAGTGTGTGGTCGCTCTGGATCAGCCGACAATCGTTCCGAACCTGTCCGGCTCGCGTCCAGTAGATAAGGTGGCTGGATCGCTAATTTCTTGGATCGGTGGTGGAGTTCAACCTGCCAGCCGCTCGAAGATTGGTATGTTTGATGATGGCGCTCCGATCTGGAGATTCAAACAGGCGTTGGGTGCGATAGAAGATCCCGAGCAGGCGCGAACCGCCTTGAGCGGCACCTTTTTACTCGAAGTCTTCCCGGCGCTGGCGCTGGCCGCAATTGAAAGTGTCTTCTGCTCAAGGCTTGCAGCGCCAAAATATAACCCGGCCAACCGAAAGCGTTTCAAACTCGCGGATTGGCAAGCAGTCGTTGAGGCAGTCCGTCGCTTTGGTTTGTCAGCCCCCTTGCGCCACGTGGAGGAATGGTGCTCGTTCGCGGCAAGACACGAGACGCCGAGCAAAAGCGATCAAGACAAGCTTGACGCATTGATCTGTGGTTTGATCGGGCTGCATTGGCTGGTCGCACCTCGTGACCAATCGATGATGATCGGCGATTTACAGCATGGCTATATGATCTCGCCTGCGGTCGGTGGCGTTCATGAGCGGCTGATTGCGGCTGCAAAGCTTAGAGGTGTTCCTCTCTCGTGATCCGGCACGCCTCGGCCACAACGCCAGTGCCGAAGACTTAAATTGCCAGCCTGATTTTTCGCCGCTATGAGACAGCCCGCGCACATTGCGCCGACCAGCAAAGCGGAGAGGTGGCTGAGTGGTCGAAAGCACCGCACTCGAAATGCGGCATACGGGCAACCGTATCGTGGGTTCGAATCCCACCCTCTCCGCCATATTCGCCATTGGATCGTGATATCTGCTAGCCCTGTGAGTTTTTGTCTTTACCGGCTCACTGCTCGCAGAGGATAAACACGCTCGAACATTCGAGAATGTGGCTTGGCAGACAATGAATGGTTTCCCGCACTGTTTTTCTGGACGGATGGCGAAAACCGGCGTGTGTGATCAAGCGAAGCACGGAGGACACACCTTCAAAGGCTGCGCCCGATATCGCATGAGTTTGCAACATCGAACAGAGCTCACGCTCTTACCTCAAATACCATATTGAAAGGGGTTTCCGTTGCTCGGTGAAAGTGCGTAAATCCTGCATCGAGCGCAACCCTGCGAAGCCGTAACTCTCCAGCCTGTGCGCCGAGCCCAAGTCCGACCTCTTGAGAAAGCGAGGCCGGCGTGCAGATCATCGTTGACGCTCCGTAATAGACACGACCCACCGGGTTGAGATTGTCCTTGAGTTGATCATGCGCGAAGGGTTCAACGATCATCCATGTTCCGCCCGTCGCAAGTGTTTCCCTGACATGCCGCCCTGCACCGACCGGATCTCCCATGTCGTGAAGGCAGTCGAACATCGCAATGAGGTCATAGTCACGACCCGGGAAAGCAGCAGCGGGTGACTGCTCGAAAGTTACCCGTTCCGCCACTCCTGCACTCTCGGCGGTCGCTCTTGCCCTCTCGATCGATGGTCCATGGTAGTCGAACCCGATGAACCGCGAGGCCGGATATGCCTGCGCCATCAGAATGGTCGATGCGCCGTGGCCGCATCCGATGTCCGCAACACTGGCCCCAGCCTTGAGTTTTGCCTCTACGCCATCGAGAGCTGGGATCCAGTCGGCAACGAGGTAGCTGTTGTAACCGGGACGGAAAAACCGTTCAGTCCCTCGGAAGAGGCAATTGCTGTGCTCATGCCAACCGACCCCCTTACCCGTTCGAAACGCGTCGGCAATCTTCGGTTCATCCATCCACATGGATTGAACGACTTCGAACGCTCCGACGAAAAAGGCAGGGCTATTTTCTTCGGCGAAAACCATGGCCTGTTCAGGCGATAGGCTGAAGCGATCCGTTCGCTCGTCGTAGCAGATATAGTCGGCAGCAGCCTGGGCACTTAGCCACTCCCTCAGATATCGCTCCTTCACACCTGTTTTAGCCGCCAGTTCAGCCGCCTGGACAGGCTCACCATCCGCCATTGCCCTGAAAATACCCACGTGGTCACCCAGCACGACCAGCGCTCCCGTCACGGCTGCACCGACATCACCAACAAGGCGGCTGACCAATGTGTCGAGTTTCTGCATATCCGGTTCACGCATCGAAGCCTCCCAGTTGCAAAGCGCCCACTTAAATTAGCACATCAACACATATAAATCCAATCAAACGCAGTCCATTCAGACTGCTCGACACGTCTTCGAAAAAGGATTCTGGATCGGCCCTTTATTTTCCAAGATCTGTTACGTTGAGGAATGCGGCAATGAGAGAATTTAATGAAAATTTCGCCCTTTAGGCATGACTTGCGCCGGATCGGTCCCTTGTGGATCTATGGGATCGGAAATCTGATTAAGGGGCAAGCCAATGGAATGCGCCTTGGGTCTCCACGATCCACCGCCGGACTTGATAGCCTCATCGGATCTTGGGTCTCTAAAATGTCTGGCTTCCTTCTGCAGCAGGCCCAGCATCGGCGTCATATCCTCGATATGCTCGACGACCGTATGAATGACCCCGCTCTGGCTTTGCAGCCTCCCCCGGATCTTCACCAATCGTGCGCCCATGACAACGGAACGATATTTTTCAAAAGTCTTCGGCCAGACAATCGCATTGGCAACACCCGTTTCATCTTCGAGCGTTATGAAGATTACGCCTTTTGCCGATCCGGGGCGCTGTCTCACCAACACGATGCCGCCGATCGTTACCCGCTGGCCATTTCGGATGTTGAGAAGATCAACGCTTGGCACAATGCCCATAGAGCGGAATTCCTCGCGCAGGAAGGAGACCGGATGAGCTTTGAGGGAAAGTGACAGATGACGATAATCTTCGATCACCTCTTCTCCCGGTAGCATCAAGGGCAAGTGAGCCTGAGGCTCCGGTCGAAGATCCGCAGGCCCGGCTATCTCAAACAAGTTAGAATTGTTGAGAGCGGCTTTCACATCCAGCCCCCTCACCGCCCATAATGCCTGACGGCGGCTCAAGCCGATCGAACCGAAACCATCGGCATCGGCAAGCCGCTCGAGGCTGGCCTTATCCAGTCCGGACCGGAGCCAGAGGTCATGAACGCTCCGGTAACCCTCATCGCGATTGGTAGTGAGCTTGTCGCGCATGTCATCTTCGCTCAAACCTTTGACCTGGCGAAAGCCAAGCCTTATTCCGTAGCGGGTCTTGATGACATCCCGCATGCTTGCATGACGCAGGTTTACCCTGGCCGGATCAAATGGTACCGCTTCCAGAGTGCAGTCCCATTCCGAGTGATTGATATCGACCGGAAAAACGCTCACGCCATGTTCACGCGCATCCCGGATCAGCTGCGCCGGGGCATAGAAGCCCATGGGCTGTGAATTCAGCAAAGCTGCACAGAAGACATCCGGATAATAGGTCTTGATCCACGAAGATGCATAGACGAGGAGAGCGAAGGATGCTGCATGACTTTCCGGAAATCCGTATTCGGCAAACCCCTTGATTTGCTCAAAGCACTGCTTCGCGAACTCCTCCCTGTAATCGTTTTTTCGCATGCCCGCGATAAAATCGCGTTCGAATTCACTGACACGTCCCGAACGTTTGAAGGTCGCCATTGATCGGCGTAGTTGATCTGCTTTCTCCGGCGGAAAACCGGCTGCCTTGATGGCGATTTGCATAGCTTGTTCCTGAAAGAGCGGCACACCCAGCGTCCGTTCCAGAACCTCTTTCAACTCAGGTCGCTCATAGCGGATTTCTTTGCCGGCATTCCTCATCTCTCGGCGCTTGAGATAAGGGTGAACCATGTTGCCCTGAATAGGACCGGGTCGAACGATCGCCACTTCGACGACAAGATCGTAGAATTTTGCGGGTCTGAGCCTGGGTAACATGCTCATCTGCGCCCGGCTTTCGATCTGAAAGACACCAATCGTATCGGCCCGGCAGATCATATCATAAACGTTCGGATCCTGCTTCTTTTGAAGCCCGTCCAATGTCTCATATAAATCGTAACGTTCTCGCAAAAACGAAAATGCCTTTTTCAGGCAGGTCAGCATGCCCAGCGCCAGAACATCGATCTTCAAAAGGTGAAGCGTATCGAGATCGTCCTTGTCCCATTCGATCATGTAGCGGCCCGGCATTGCCGTTTTCATGATCGGCACCACTTCGTCGAGCCTGTCGCGCGTAATGAGAAACCCGCCAACATGCTGGGTAAGGTGTCGCGGGAATCCCATCAGTTCCCGTGCATGGGCTATGACCTTTTTCGTCAGGGGATCAGTAACATCGAGACCGGCTACCTTGGCATCACGCTCCGATAGCCCATCCTCCGACCAACCCCAGACTGTACTCGAAAGTGCGGCCTGAACATCTTCCGACAATCCGAAGGCCTTGGCGACTTCACGGCCGGCCATACGGGTTCGGTAGCTCGTCACCGCAGCGGTCAGCCCGGCATGGCGATAACCGTAATGGCTGTAAATATACTGGATGACCTCTTCGCGCCGACCATGTTCGAAATCGACATCGATATCCGGCGGCTCGTTCCGCTCCGTTGAAATGAAGCGCTCGAAAAGCAGGGTGGTGAAAGTCGGGTCAACTTCAGTAATCTCCAGACAGTAGCAGACCGTCGAATTGGCCGCAGATCCGCGCCCCTGACACAGGATTTTCAGCTCATATCGAGCATGCCACACGATATGGCGGACAGTCAGGAAATAGGGCTCGTATTTCATCTCCTTGATGAGATCGAGCTCGTAACGAATCTGCCCGGAAACCTTTTCCGGTATCTTCTGCCCATAACGACGTGTCGCCCCCTCCCAAGTCAGCCGCTCGAGTGTTTCCGAAACGGTTTCTCCCGGCACGCTTTCGTCCGGATAATTATGCTCCAGTTCCTTTAGTGAGAAACTCAGCTGGCCGAAAAATATAGCCGTGTTCTCCACCGCATCTGGATAGGCATGGAAGAGCCGCGCCATCTCGTATGCTGGTTTGAGATGGCGATCTCCATGCGGTGCAAGCCGAAATCCTGCTTCCTGTATCGTCACATGATGACGAATTGCGGTCACCACATCTGCTAACGAGCGCCGATAGGGCAGGCTAAAGATCGGAAGGTTTGTCGCAATCAGCGGCACGCGGTTTTGCCGCGCTATCCGGGAAAAGACAGCAAAAACGAAGGGATCGCGCCCGTCATAGGTTAGCGACAAAGCAAGGTAGATATTCTTGCGGAATCTTTTTCGATACGAACCAAGCCGCTCATCGAGATCCGCCAGATAGGCCTTGTCTTCGGCGCGGGAAAAATCCGGCACGAGCGCCAGCATCATCTCGTCACACCATTCCAGAAGATCCCATTCTTCCAGAATGCAGGCCCCCTTCTGCGCTCTCAGATTGCCGGTACTGAGCAGCCGGCAAAGATTGGCCCAGCCCTTCCGGTTCTTCGGGTAAGCAAGAATATCCGGTGTAGCGTCTGCAAAACCGAGCCTGGCGCCGGGGTGAAACCGGCAGGGCTCGATGGCTTCGTCCTCACCAGCCTCCCTGCCCTTTTCCTTCTGCCGCTCGAAAACTGCGGTCATCTCCCTGAACTGGTTATAGGCTCGCACCACGCCGGCAACGGAATTGCGATCGGCAATTCCCAATCCGGAAAGTCCAAGCATGCTGGCGGACACGATCATCTCTTCGGGCCTCGCCGCACCTTCGAGAAAGGAGAAATTCGTCTTGGCGCCGATCTCGAAAAATCTGGGTTCATCCATCATGCGAAGACCCCATGGATACACCATGTGGGAGGCGGGTCATCTCCGTAACGACCAAGCCGAAAGACCCAAAAAAGTCGCCCAAACTCGCTTTCGAGACGAAAATAATCGCGTTCCTTTGCGTTCTTATCGTCGAGCCACCATTCCGCTGCGATCCGCTCCGGCCCCTCGGCTCGGGTGACAATGTGCATGACATGTCGCCAGCGGAATTTCTGCGGTGGCCCATCGGGGACGAGGGCTGCAAAAGCCTCGACAGGCTCCGGGCTGCGCAAAAGCCGCAAGGGGCGATTGGCTTGCGGCAGGAATGGCATAGCTTCGCCACGCTCAGGCGGCCTTTCCACTGCTGCAATCGCCGGAAGGAAGATTTCGGCACGTTCCGGAATGTGGCTTTGCCGATGCTGATAGACTTGGAGGCAACCTGCGCCGAACCGGGCGGACACCCTGTCGATGAAATCAGCAAGCGATGTCTCCCGCCCTCCTTCTCCCGAAAAATCCGCCTGAAGCTCATCGAAGACATCATGCTGCAGCACGTTGAGACGCAAAAGTTCGAAACCGAAACCTGCATCCAGATCGTCATGAATGGCATTGAGGCGCTCCGAAAACAGGCCGGAGATCCGCTTCGGATCTCTCAACGGACGCGAAGCGCCTGCCGAAATCCGAAACACCCGCCCGTCGACGCGGAAGAGAACAAGTTCGAACACCTTGCCGCCGGCACCGCGATTTTCCAGGCTCAGTTTGAGAGAGGATGCAATCTCGGCTGTCATGCCGAGAATATCCTCCTCCGTCTGGATCGGCTCACCCAACCGGCGCTCGGTGGAAAGCGGCACCACCGGGCGTCGTGGCGATATAGCTTCCTCGTTCGTTCCCAGTGCCTGATCGAGCCGCATCAGCAACTGCGCACCAAACCGGCGGGCAAGCGGTGCCCTTGGCATGGACATCAGATTTGCAACGCGTTTCAGGCCAAGCTTCAAAAGTGAAGCAACCGTTTTTTCATCGAGACGAAGCGCGTGCACGGGCAAGGCGCCCAGCGCGGACGCCATACCCTCCCTTGCGATCACTCCGCCGTGCCCAAACCGGCTGATCGCGCTGGACAGGCCCGGCGTGCTCGAAATCGATCCACGCACGTCGAAACCCATCTGAAAAAGCCGAGCAAGAATATCTCGAAGCATCGCATCCTCTCCTCCGAAAAGATGGGTGCAGCCGGTAATATCGAGGAACAGCCCGTCCTTTCCGTCCAGGGCAACAAGCGGTGTGTAACGATCGCACCAATCGGCAATCGCTTCCAGAAGGGCAAAATCGGCTCTTTCATCCTCGTCGAAGACATCAATGTCTGGATACATGGCCCGCGCTTCGGCAAGCCCCTGCCCTCGCTTCAGGCTGCGTGTCCGCGCCACTTCATCGATTGCAACCAGCCGCGATGCGTTATCGCGCCTGCCGGCACAGATGATCGGAGGATGGTCAGGACGCTCTTTCGAACGCCACGACATCCCCCAGAGCTTTCTGGCGATCCTGTCGGTCGGCAGATACCGAAAGTGAAGCGCCAGAATGCGCTGGCCACTTGTGGAAAGAAGATTTGCCTGGATTTCGGGCGAGTTGAAATTGGCGGTCATGAAGGTTCCACTCCAGACGAAAGCTGAGAGGGGCCGGATTTCGGCTCTTCTCCAGGGTGATGTTGAAAACTGGATGCCCGATGCTGCCGCCAAGCATGCTGCCATCCGGGAGGGGTCGCTCCAGAGCCGGAGCCGGCTCGACAAGGAGACGCACGGAAGCACTGCTGGCCTCCTCGCCCCCTGCATGCCGCAGCAGGAAAAGCGGCCGCCCTGCCGCCTTTGCCCGGAGACTGAGCCTGCGGCTTTCAGCCAAGCCAAAGGATTTGGGATTTGCATGAACTTCAAGGATCGTCGCTATAAACGCCTTGCTTTCAAGCGCCCCCTCCGCAAGCCACAGGGCATCCTCCAGCCTGCGAGGCGATGCATGAAATATCGTCCGGGAATCGATGCCGAACTGCCTGATGCCTCCGGCATAAGGAATACCCATTTCGCCAGCGGTAAACCCGTCAGCAATCCATAACATCGGACCTGTAGCGGCTTTGCGCGCCTTCATCAGCCCGACAAGCGAAAGGGAAAAACCGGTTGCCGCGCCAGCATCGGAAAATGATCCGGAACGGATTTCGGTAATGCAATCGAGCGGCAGACCACCGCTCAATGCATCATCGAGAGCCGCGATATCGAAGGACAATTTCTCTTCACCACCCAATCGGGCGGCAAAATTCTCCATCTTCGCCGCCGCCATTGCCGGCAGGCTTCTGCCTTCCAATCTGGCGATCTGTTCGCGCAGGGCAAATAGCTTCTCCTGCGCCGCGGCTGCATGGGCCATGGCGTCAGCTCTCCATCCTAAATGTTCACTTTATGTTCTCATAGATTCCAGAGCCCGGCAGGAGAGTCAATCGTCACCGGACAGGAATCTTTTCCTCATTTGCTATAGCGATGATTCTTATCTCGAAAAAAAGGATCATCGGCCTTATATGTCTCTCACAAAGGGAGAACCAATGGCTCGCATTGACCAAACAGACGACTGGCAGGATCGCCATGCGCCAACGATAAGCACGTTCGAGTCGCTTGCGATCGATGCCTATGGTCATCTTCCGGAAGAATTCAGGGCCCTCACCACCAATCTCACCATTGAGATCGAAGATTTCCCGGACGACGACGTTTTCGAGGACATGGCGCTGGAAACGCCGTTCGATCTGCTTGGCCTTTTCGAAGGGCGTGGAATTTCCGAACGGTTTACCGTGGAAACGGGAGAGCTTCCGAACCGGATCCGGCTCTACCGCCGCCCGATCCTGGACTACTGGGCTGAAAACGAGGAAACCCTGGGTGATATCATCACCCATGTGCTGATCCATGAAATCGGCCACCACTTCGGTCTGAGCGACGAAGACATGGAGCGGATCGAGGCCAGCGCCGAGAATGCCACCCAGCGCTGACCCGCGGCATCCTATTGTTCGCCGAGCTTTATATCCGGATGATAATCCTTGCCCTCTACGGTCTTCGTCACCGCCTGACCACACTGCATGATCCCGGTTGCAGCGTTGAAGGCATAGGTCGGCGAACCGTAAAGTTCCCATCCCTTGTTCAGGGCGGCCGTTACCTTGTGGCAGAATGAGGCATCGTCCGGAGCGGTCAGCAGTCGATAAAGTTTCATTGGGACTTCTTTCTTGCAAAAATCATGGCGGCCTGCGCCAGAAGTGTCTTAGCCTCCTCGAAGTGAAGGCGCTCGATCATTTTTCCATCAAGGTTGATAACGTTGAGGCCTTGCGCCTCCGGCCTTTCGAAAGCCGAAACGATCGCCTCCGCTTGGGCGATGGCCTGCGGATCCGGCCCGAAATGCCGGTTGGCAATGTCGATCTGCGCCGGGTGAATGAGCATTTTTCCTGAAAAGCCCATTGCCCTGCCCTGCGCACATTCGGCGGCAAATCCGGCATCGTCCTTGAAATCGTTGAACACGCTGTCGATCACATCGACGCCATGGGCGCGGCCGGCAAGCACGATCTGCATCAGCCATGGCACGAGATAAGCACGCCCCGGCTGAGGCAGAACCCCGGTCTCCTTACGCAGGTCATTCGAGCCGACCACAAGACATTTCGGGCCGTTCTCGGCCACCGCAATCGACGCGGCATTCAGAACACCTTTCGGGGTCTCGATCATCGCCCACAAAGCGATCGATCTCGCCGGAGCAAACCGGGTAAGCATATCGCCCACCGCAGCGATTTCGTCGGCATGTTCGACCTTGGGAAGAGCAACCGCATCCGGCAGGATCTGCGCAACCAGTTTCAGATCATCTTCCCCGAATCCGCTTTCGAGCGGATTGATGCGGACGATCCGTTCCTGTTGCGACTGGCATTGTTGCGAGAAAGCATTCGCGAGATTGTCGCGTGCTTCCGCCTTTTTCTCGGGCGCAACGGAATCTTCGAGGTCGTAGATCACGCCATCGCAATCAAGGCCCGGCGCTTTTTCCAAGGCACGCTTATTGTCGGCAGGAACGCTGAGAAGCGAACGACGAACCGGCGCGATATGATTTTTCAAGAACTCCATCGCCTTCTTTTGCCAATATTTTGCGATCCCGGCAATCAAACCCGCATGAGCCTCTTGCAAGCCGGGATGACAAGGCCCACATTTTCACACGAAGAAAGGTTTGGACATGCAAAACATTCGGTCCTTTTTCGTTATCGTCACGGCAATTGCCCTGCTCGCTGCAGCAGCTCTTTTGACTGCATCGCTGACGATTGCATTCATGGGAACGCTTGCCATTCTTTCCATCGGAAAGATGCTCTCGAACAAACTGAAACCTGTGCCGGTTCGTGCCAAGAGCAGGCAGAGTGAGATGCGCGTCTGGAACGACGGTCGCGGTACCATCATCGACATGTAAGTCCTTAAATCAGCCGGTCATGGTGCGCCGCCGAACGGCGTACCGATTGGTACTGAATCGGACTTCAAATTCTCCTGAAAATACTTTATGGCAGCGCTATAAAGTCTTCGTGGAGGCCGATCATGGAAAAATTCGAAAAGCTGACGGGCGTTGCCGCCCCCCTTCCGGTTGTCAATGTCGACACCGACATGATCATTCCGAAGGACTATCTAAAGACGATCAAGCGCACTGGTCTTGGAAAGGGCCTGTTCGCCGAGGCTCGTTATCGCGAGGATGGTTCCGAGAACCCTGATTTCGTATTGAATAAACCGGCTTATCGCGATGCCAAAATCATCGTTGCCGGCGACAATTTCGGCTGTGGTTCGTCCCGCGAACACGCTCCCTGGGCATTGCTGGATTTCGGCATTCGCTGCGTAATCTCCACCAGCTTCGCCGACATTTTCTACAATAACTGTTTCAAGAACGGCATCCTGCCGATCGTCGTCAGCCCCGAAGATCTGGAGAAGCTGATGGATGACGCAGAGCGTGGCTCGAATGCCATCCTGACGGTCGATCTTGAAGCCCAGGAAATTACCGGCCCGGATGGTGGCCGTCTTCATTTCGATATCGACGCCGGTCGTCGCCAGATCCTTCTCGAAGGGTTGGATGACATTGCCTCGACGCTGAAAAGCGATGCTGCAATCGCGAGCTTTGAGACGAAGAACCGCAGCGATCGTCCTTGGCTCTAATGGATAAGGCCCCTTGTCCTGCGGCAGGCTCGGATAAGGGGTTTTCCAGGCGCAGCAATGCTGCGTGAGGGATTGTGAGCCTGCAGAACCTGCAAGGACAGCAGACGAATGGCAAAGAACCTCTTCCTTCTTCCCGGTGACGGTATCGGCCCTGAAGCCATGGGCGAAGTGCGCAAGATCATCGCCTACATGAATGATGCAATGAAGGCCGATTTCTCGCTCGACGAAGGCCTTGTCGGCGGTAGCGCCTATGATGCACACGGCGTTGCGATTTCCGAAGAGGACATGGCCAAGGCAATGGCGGCGGATGCCGTTCTGTTCGGCGCCGTCGGTGGCCCGAAATGGGATACGGTTCCCTATGAGGTTCGCCCCGAAGCCGGCCTCCTGCGTCTGCGCAAGGATATGGAGCTTTTCGCCAACCTGCGCCCGGCAATCTGCTACCCGGCACTGGCCTCCGCTTCGTCGCTGAAACCGGAACTCGTCGAAGGCCTCGACATCCTCATCGTTCGCGAACTGACCGGCGGCGTTTATTTCGGTGAGCCGAAAGAAATCATCGATCTCGGCAACGGCCAGAAACGCGGCATCGACACGCAGATTTACGACACTTACGAGATCGAACGTATCGCCGGTGTTGCCTTCGAGCTTGCCCGCACGCGCAAGAATACCGTTTGCTCGATGGAAAAGCGCAATGTCATGAAGTCCGGCGTTCTGTGGAACCAGGTCGTGACCGAAACCCACAAGCGCTCCTATTCGGACGTCAAGCTGGAGCATATGCTGGCCGATGCCGGCGGCATGCAGCTGGTGCGCGCCCCAAAACAGTTTGACGTCATTGTCACCGACAATCTCTTCGGCGATATGCTGTCGGATGTGGCCGCCATGCTGACCGGCTCGCTCGGCATGCTGCCTTCCGCCTCGCTTGGTGCAGCGGATGCCAAGACCGGCCAGCGCAAGGCCATGTATGAACCCGTGCACGGTTCGGCACCGGACATCGCCGGAAAGGGAATCGCGAACCCGATCGCGATGATCGCCTCCTTCGCCATGTGCCTGCGTTATTCGTTCAACATGATTGCGGAAGCCGATCATCTCGAGAAGGCGATCGCCACGGTTCTCGACAAGGGCATCCGCACCGGCGACATCATGGGGGAAGGTTGCCGCCAGGTCGGCACGACCGAGATGGGCGACGCAATTCTCAAGGAATTTCAGGCACTTTCGGCCTAACCCGCGAAAAATAACGAAAGAGCCCGGCACGATGTGCCGGGCCCTTTTTTATGCTGATCCGCCTCAGTTCGCCAGATCGACGTCCCGCTTCTCGCGGACGAAGAGGGCACCGATAACGACCGTCATCAGCGCGAATAGGACGGGATACCAAAGACCCGCGAAGATATCGCCGGTAGAGGCGACGATCGCGAAGGATGTGGCCGGTAGCAAGCCACCGAACCAGCCGTTACCAATGTGGTAAGGCAGCGACATCGCCGTATAGCGGATGCGGGTCGGGAAGAACTCGACAAGTGCAGCAGCGATCGGGCCGTAGACGATGGTCACGTAGATGACCATGACCGTCAGGATTGCGATGATTTTCAGCGACTGACCGTTGGCAAGCGCAGCGAAGAACCCGTCGACCTTGACCTTTGCCGGGTCATTGGCTGCCGGATAGCCGGCCGCCACCATGGCAGGACCGAGCGCTGCACTGAAAGCCGGAGCATCCGTGAAGACGATCGGGGTACCGCCGTTGATGATGAGCTGGGCCGGCGAACCGACAGGTGCGCTCACCTGTGTATAGCGGAAGGCCTGCTGCGACATGGTTCGGCGCATCACGTCGCAAGGTGTCGTGAAGGTGCGAATCCCGACCGGGTCGAACAGCGAGCCGCAAGTAGCGGGATCAGCCGATACCTCTGCCTTCACTGTCTCGATAGCGTTGGCATAGGTCGGATTGGCAGCCGTTGTTAGCGCACTGAACAGCGGAAAGTAAGTCGCTGCCGCAAGGATGCAGCCCGCCAGGATCACCGGTTTGCGTCCGATCCGGTCAGAGAGCGAACCGAACACCAGGAAGAAGGGGGTAGCGATGATCAGCGCCCAGGCGATCAGCACGTTGGCAGTGAGAAGATCGACCTTCAGCACGGTCTGCAGGAAGAACAGGGCATAGAACTGCCCCGTATACCAGACGACCGCCTGACCGATCACGAGGCCGAACAGCGCGATTAGCACGATCTTGCCGTTGTTCCAGGTGCCGAAAGCTTCAGAAAGCGGCGCCTTCGACTGGGTTCCTTCTTCCTTCATCTTTTTGAAGAGCGGTGATTCATGCATCTGCAGACGAATGTAGATCGAGATGATCAGCAGGATGATCGACAGGAGGAAGGGAATGCGCCATCCGCCTTGAAGGCCGAATAAGATCGGCTGCGTCGTCTGGAATGCCTCCTCACCGAGATTCATGCGCAAGGTCACGATCACGAACAGTGACAGAAGCAGGCCCAATGTGGCCGTGGTCTGGATCCAGGCAGTGTAGAAACCGCGCCTGTTGCGCGGCGAATGCTCGGCAACATAGACCACCGCACCGCCATATTCGCCACCCAGCGCCAGGCCTTGTGCCATGCGAAGCAGCACAAGAATGATGGGGGCAATGACACCGATCTGGTCATAGCTCGGCAGAAGACCGACAGCGAAGGTCGATAGACCCATGATCAAGATGGTGAGAAGAAATGTGTATTTTCGGCCAACCAGGTCACCGAGGCGACCGAAGACCAGGGCGCCGAACGGCCGGACCAGGAAGCCTGCGGCAAATGTCAGGAGTGCGAAAATCGCCTGCGTAGCCGGTGGGAATTGCGAGAAGAACTGCTTGCCGATAATCGCAGCCAGCGTTCCGTAAAGATAGAAATCGTACCACTCGAACACAGTACCGAGCGAGGAGGCGATGATCACCTTCCTCTCTTCGGGCGTCATCGGCTTTGTTCTGCTATCAGCCGCCGTTGCGACATTTGCCATTGTCGTCCTCCCACAAGGTGAAACCACGCGCCCTAGTAACTGTTTTGGCCTTTCCTCCTTTGCCAAAACAACCGTAACGCGATGCTCTCAGATTGACAGAAATCAGGACATCCGGTGAGTGATGCTTTGGGATTATGACTTTCGTCTAAAGAGCGGCTTTCAAGCGAGGCCGCATGGATGCTCCACGCAGCTTGACTCCATTCCAAAATGTTCTAAACACATGCGCGAACGGGAAAACGCCCAAATGATCGCCTGCGACTTTGACATCGCTGCATCTTGCCTGCCGGCTGATCAAGCCGGACAGCGTTTTTTCGCTTTCTCCAAAACCATGGCCAAAACGACGACGAAAACCGTCTGACGTCTCTGGCCGCCGCTCTCTCCCCGGTAAGGCCGGGGACAAGGAACACCGTGCCAAATGGCTCGGCTTCCCCCTCACAAGACCGAGGAGAGACAGAAAGAGAGCATAGACATGGGTTTCAAGATTGCAGTCGCCGGTGCTACCGGCAATGTCGGCCGGGAAATGCTTAACATCCTGGCAGAGCGCGGCTTTCCGGCTTCTGAGGTTGTTGCGCTGGCTTCTGCCCGTTCACAGGGCACCGAGGTCTCCTTCGGCGACAAGACGCTCAAGGTTTCCAACCTGGAAAACTACGATTTTTCGACGACCGACATCTGCCTGATGTCCGCCGGCGGCGATGTTTCCAAGAAGTGGTCGCCGAAGATCGGAGCGCAGGGCTGCGTCGTCATTGATAACTCGTCCGCATGGCGTTATGATGCCGAAGTGCCGCTCATCGTTCCAGAAGTAAACCCGGATGCGGTCTCTGGCTTCACCAAGAAGAACATCATCGCAAACCCGAATTGCTCGACTGCCCAGCTCGTCGTGGCACTGAAGCCGCTGCATGATTTCGCCAAGATCAAGCGCGTCGTCGTCTCCACCTACCAGTCGGTCTCCGGCGCCGGCAAGGAAGGCATGGACGAACTCTTCACCCAGACGCGTGCCGTCTTCGTTGCCGATCCGATCGAATCGAAGAAGTTCACCAAGCGCATCGCCTTTAACGTCATCCCGCATATCGATGTCTTCATGGAAGACGGATATACGAAGGAAGAGTGGAAGGTTCTCGCCGAGACCAAGAAGATGCTCGACCCGAAGATCAAGGTAACCTGCACCGCAGTTCGCGTTCCGGTCTTCATCGGTCACTCCGAATCGGTCAACATCGAGTTCGAAAACGAGATCACTGCCGATCAGGCGCGTGACATCCTGCGCGAAGCACCAGGCTGCCTCGTCATCGACAAGCATGAGAATGGTGGCTACATCACACCGGTCGAATCCGCCGGCGAAGATGCGACCTACATCTCCCGTATTCGCGAGGATGCAACGGTTGAGAACGGCCTCAACATCTGGGTCGTCTCCGATAACCTGCGCAAGGGCGCTGCCTTGAACGCCATCCAGATCGCAGAATTGCTGGTCAACCGTGGCCTCATCAAGCCGCGCCAGGCTGCAGCCTGAAAAATCAGAAATTGTTAAGCATATCGATTTAGAAAATCCCGCCATTGGGCGGGGTTTTCTTTTCGTAAGGATGTCCTCACGAACTATTCATGGTGCCGGGGCGGTGTTTTCTTGCAACCGGCCGCGTTTGCAATGAATAGTGGGGTAGGGATGCACCGCCGCTGAACGGCAAACACGGATTAAAGCATGAAAAAGCTTCTACTCGCAGGACTGGCCTTCACTACATTGGCTATTGCAGGCCCAGCTGCTGCGCAGCAATGCGGCAATGATTCATCCGGCTTCGATCGCTGGGTGCAGGATTTCAAGAGCGTTGCTCCTTCAAACGGTATCAGCCCGGCTGTGCTTGATCGTGCGTTCGCCAACGTTTCCTACAATCGCCCGACCATCAGCGCCGATCGTGGCCAGAAGAGCTTCAAGCTTTCCTTCGACGAATTCCTGAAAAGGCGTGGCGCCACGACCATCATCTCGCAAGGCAAGAAGATGAAGGCGGCCAATGCGGGGCTCTTCGACCGCCTCGAACGCCGTTATGGCGTGCCCGCCGGTCCGATCATCGCCATCTGGGGCATGGAAACCGGCTTTGGCCGTTTCATGGGCAACCAGCACACACTGTCCGCCGTGGCAACGCTTGCTTATGATTGCCGTCGCTCGGATTATTTCACCGAACAGCTCTATGCTGCGCTCAAACTTGTCGCCCGCGGCGATCTGAGCACGACCGCCAAGGGCGCCGCCCATGGCGAAATCGGCCAGACCCAGTTCCTTCCACTCAACGTCATTCGTTACGGTGCCGATGGTGATGGCGACGGCCATATCGATATGGTTGGCTCGCGTGCCGATGCGCTTGCATCCACCGCGAACTTCCTGAAGGGCCATGGCTGGGTGAACGGCGCCGGCTACCAGCCAGGCGAACCGAGCTTCGTAGCCATCCAGGGCTGGAATGCAGCAACGGTCTATCAGCGCGCCATCGCCTATATGGGCGCGCAGATCGACGGTAAATAAGCATCAGGGGGCTGGCGCTTCGTCCTCCTGGAGGGGCGCCAGTTCTGCTTCGAGATCCGGGCGCATGAAGTCGCCCTTCTCATTCATCACCCAAAGTTCTCCACTCGATATGTCGAACCAGGCGCCGTGAACCGAGAGTTCACCCTTTTCGGTCAAAGTCTTGATAAACGGGAAACTCGCCAGATTGGCGATCGAATTGCGGATGGAGACCCGCTCGAGCGCCGTCTGACGCTCCGACGCCGTCATCAGGTCATTGCTCTGGATCTGTGAGGCCGCAGGCCTGACAAGACCGATCCACTTGCCGATGAAATCGCCCGGGGAAAGCGGCTCGAGCGTCGGATCCAGCGCCGCCTGAATGCCACCGCAGCGGCCATGGCCCATGACAACGATATCGCGGATCTTCAACACCTGGATTGCATATTCAAGCGCAGCTGACGTGCCATGGAACTGGCTGTCCGGCTCGTAGGGCGGCACCATGTTGGCGATGTTGCGAACCACGAAAAGCTCACCCGGACCACAGTCGAAAATCGTTTCCGGCGCGGCGCGTGAGTCACAACAGGCAATCAGCAGCGTGTGAGGCTTCTGCCCGTTTTCGGCAAGAACACGGTAACGCTCGCGCTCATCGGTGTAGCGGCCGCTCATGAAGTTGCGGTAACCCGCAAGCAGTTTGGCTGGGAAATAGGTCATGAGGGCTACGAATATTATGCCTTTGAACCAAGATCAACGGCCCGTTACGCGCAATCCGGTTGCTCACTCGCTTTGGCCTCATAGTATTTTGAATTGGACCTATTTGCAGATCCTATGAAGATATGAGGCGATGAAGGGCTATATTCATGATCACATGCTGAAAAAATCGAGTTTATTGTCGTGGCAACAATTCTTTGCCAATTCCTGTCAAGATTGGTGAGCAAAACAGTGCTAACTGCTCCGCCGTGGACGGATTCGCGCCGTTCTCTGCAGCATTCAGCCAGAAAAGGGAGAGATCATGGTCTGGAAGAATAGCCCCAAGCGCAGCAAGCAGATGGATGGGGCGCGATCATTCGCGAGCGAAGCCGGCAAGGACTTTCTCGATCCAGCCATTCTGTTCGGACGTGCAAGCGACGACGATCTTTCAAGCTACACACCGGAAATGCTCGGGATCGCTGCAGCCCATGCTGCAGCCCGCGTCAAGGCGTGGAACCGCGTCCGTGCCGATATCACCGTCACCCAGATACCCGGCATCGAACCCGACGGGATACCCGTCTGGGTTTTGACCGTAATCGACCGGAACATGCCGTTCCTGTTCGATTCCGTGATGGGCGAAGTAACAGCCAGCCACCGTGGTATCGTCATGGCCGTGCACCCGATCTTGACGATCGAACCGGGCAAGGAGCCGGTACTGCGCAGCAATGACGAGCCGACCGACCCAGCGCATCAGGTCAGCCTCATCCAGCTGCATATCGCTCAGTTGAACGAGGAGCAGGCCAATCTCCTGATCGAGCGCATCCGCTTCATCCTCGATCAGGTGCATCTGTCGATCACCGATTGGTCCGCCATGCTCGACACCATGGATGGCGCCGCCAAGCAGCTTTTGAATGCCAAGCCCCGCAAGGGCGCCAATCGCGAAGAGGCATTGGCCTTCCTCGATTGGCTACGGGACGACAATTTTACCTTCCTCGGAATGCGTGAATACGTCTACTCCGGCAAGGGATCCAAGGCGACAGTGGAACGCGGCAAGGGCAGGGGCCTCGGCATGCTCTCCGATCCGGATGTGCTGGTTTTGCGCCAAGGCAAGGATCAGGTAACGACCACACCGGAAATTCTCGAATTTCTCGATGGGCCACAGTTTCTCATTGTCACCAAGGCCAACGTAAAATCCGTCGTCCATCGTCGCGCCTATATGGATTATATCGGTGTGAAACGCTTTGATGAGAACGGTCACGTCGTCGGGGAACTGCGGATTGTCGGCCTCTTCACCGCAACCGCCTATACCCAGTCCGTGCGTGAAATTCCGCTGCTGAGAACAAAGGTCGAAGGCATCGACCAGCATTTCGGTTTCGATCCCTATAGTCATTCCGGCCGGATGCTGGAAAACACGCTCGAATCCTATCCGCGTGATGATCTTTTCCAGATCGATACGGACCTTCTGGCGAAATTCTGCGAACAGATCATGGAGCTGAGCGAAAGGCCGCGTGTTCGCGCTCTCGCCCGCATCGATCATTTCGACCGCTTCGTCTCGACCATCGTTTACGTGCCGCGCGAGGACTATAATTCACTGGTCCGGGAAAAGGTCGGTGCCTATCTGGCGCGCGTATTCGAGGGCCACGTATCGGCCTATTATCCCGCTTTCCCAGAAGGCGGTGTGGCACGCGTACATTTCATCATCGGGCGCCGCGGCGGCAAGACGCCCCGCATAAGCCAGGCGAAGCTCGAGGAAACAATCCGCCTGATCTCCACGCCATGGGAAGAGCAGTTCTCGCTTCTGGCCGAAAACGGCCCCCGGCTTTCTGTAACCAATGCCTTCCAGGAAGCCTTCACGCCGGAAGAAACCTTTGCCGACCTGCCGGACATCGCCGCCTGCGCTTCCGGCGAAACCATCCGTATCGAATTCTACAAGCGCCCGACGGATGAAGCCAACAGCGTCTCGCTGAAGATCTTCCATGGCGACCACCACCTCTCGCTGTCGCGCCGGGTGCCGCTTCTGGAAAACCTCGGCTTCCGGGTGGTCAGCGAGCAGACTTTCGAAATCCACGTCGGTCCGGATGCTAAACTGATCGTCCTGCATGACATGGAATTGCAGCTCCGAGATGGACGCGAGATCGACCTTTCACAGGAAGGTCCGCTGTTGGAAGAGGCGTTTCTTCTGGCATTCGAAGGATCGGTCGACAATGACGGCTTCAACCGCCTTGTTCTGCTGGCCGGCCTCTCTGCCCGCGAAACCACTGTTCTGCGTGCCTATGCCCGTTATCTGCGCCAGACCGGCATCGTTTATTCCCAGGCCTATATCGCCGATACGCTGGTAAAATATCCCGAAGCGGCAGCGACCATCTTCAAGCTTTTCCAGACCAGTTTCGACCCGGATCTCGCTGAAAAGGCACGGACGAAGAAGCTGATACAGCTTCATGGCGCCATCGAGATCAGCCTTTCGGCCGTGCCCAGCCTCGACGAGGACCGGACGCTGCGGCGCTTCGTCAACGCCATCGATGCGACGCTGCGCACCAACTATTTCCAGCGTGATGAAAACGGCGCACCAAAGAGAATGCTGGCCTTCAAGTTCGATCCCGAGCTTCTCGACGGCCTGCCGCAGCCTCGTCCCTTCCGCGAAATGTTCGCTTACGGCACCGAGGTCGAAGGCGTGCACCTCCGCTTCGGCAAGGTTGCTCGCGGTGGCCTGCGCTGGTCGGATCGTGGCGAGGATTACCGGACCGAAGTGCTTGGCCTCGTCAAGGCCCAGCAGGTGAAAAACGCCGTTATCGTACCGGTTGGCGCCAAGGGCGGATTCTTCCCGAAAATGCTGCCCGCCGGTGGCTCGCGTGACGAAGTCTTCAATGCCGGCAAGGAAGCCTACAAGACCTATATCCGCACGCTCCTTTCGATCACTGACAACATCATCGAGGGCGAGATCGTCGGACCGAAGGACACGATCCGCATCGATGGCGACGACCCCTATTTTGTTGTCGCCGCCGACAAGGGCACTGCAACCTTCTCCGACACTGCCAACGGGCTGGCGCAGGAAGCCGGCTTCTGGCTCGATGACGCATTCGCTTCCGGCGGATCGGCAGGTTACGATCACAAGAAGATGGGCATTACCGCCCGCGGTGCATGGGAAGCGGTCAAGCGACACTTCCGTGAAATGGATGTCGATATCCAGACGACCCCGTTCAACGTTATCGGCGTCGGCGACATGTCCGGCGACGTCTTCGGCAACGGCATGCTGCTCTCGCCAAAAATCCGCCTGATCGCAGCCTTCGATCACCGCGATATCTTCATCGACCCCGATCCGGATATCCAAAAATCCTTCAAGGAGCGCAGTCGCATGTTCACCCTGCCGCGCTCCAGCTGGCAGGATTATGATCGCAGCACGCTGTCCGAAGGTGCGATGATCATTTCGCGCTCGGAAAAATCGGTAAAGCTGACCAAACAGGCGGCATCGGCGATCGGGCTCGACAAGACGGCGGCCACGCCATTCGAAATCATGACGGCGATCCTCAAGAGCGAAGCCGATCTCCTCTGGTTCGGCGGCATCGGCACCTATATCCGGGCGGCAGCCGAAACGGATACGGAAGTCGGCGATCGCGCCAATGACCCGATCCGCGTCACGGCGGGCGAAGTGCACGCCAAGGTGATCGGCGAGGGCGCCAATCTCGGTGTCACCCAAAAGGGCCGCATTGCCTATTCGCTCGCGGGCGGGCGCTGCAATTCAGATGCGATCGACAATTCCGCCGGCGTCAATTCCTCAGACGTCGAGGTCAATATCAAGATCGCGCTCAATGCCGCCATGCAGGACGGCCGTCTGCCGCGTGACAAGCGTAACAAGCTTCTGGCGTCGATGACCGATGAAGTGGCGGAACTGGTGCTTCGCAACAACTATCTCCAGCCTCTGTCGATCTCGCTGATCGAACGCAGGGGCATAGGTAACCGCGAACAGCTCTCCCGTATGATGTCCGTGCTGGAAGGCCAGGGCAAGCTCAACCGCAAGGTGGAAACCCTGCCGGATGACGCAGAACTCGCCGAACGTTATGCGGCAGGCAAGCCGCTGACCCGCCCGGAAATCGGCGTTCTGCTCTCCTATTCGAAGATCGTTCTCTTCGATGCGCTTCTCGAAAGCGCCATTCCGGACGACCCGTATTTTGCGGCGATCCTGAAAGCCTATTTCCCGGCCAGGATGCAAAAACCCTATGCCGGCGATATCGAAAACCATCGCCTGCATCGCGAAATCGTTGCGACTGCTCTTGCAAACGAAGCGGTCAACCGCGGCGGTCCCGGCTTCATCCAGATGATGAGCGACATGACCGGCGCAACGGCCGCGAATGTCGTCAAGGCGATCTTCCTCATCCGTGACGGCTTCGACCTGCCGCGTCTCTGGGCCGAGGTTGATGCGCTGGACAATCGCATTCCCGGATCGGTTCAGAACGATCTGCATGCGCAGATCAACCGCATCATCACCATAGGCACCTATCTCGCGCTTCAGACGCAGATCAGCGCGGCTCCCCTGACCGAGGCCGTTGCAAGGCTGAAGTCTGCAATCAAGGGCCTGCATGGCACAATGACCGAGGAAGTGATTGCCGAAACGGCGCCGCTTGCAGCTGAACTTGAGGCTCAGGGCGCTCCGGCAAGCCTGATCGCCGAGATCCGCACGCTGTCCGCTCTCGTCATCGCTCCGGAAATCATGCTGATTGCCGACCGAACCGGCGAGAGCATGGCGCGCGCCGCCGAAAGCTATTTCGGCGTCACCAAGACCTTCCGTGTCAACCGTCTGATCGTTGCCGGTGAAAGGATCAGCACGTCGGACCACTACGAGAGCCTTGCGCTCTCCCGTGGTCTGCAGCAGCTTGCCTCCGCGCGGCGTGACATCGTCATTACGGCGCTCACGGAACATCGGAAGGACAAGAAGCCGGTACAGGCCTGGATTGCCGCCGATCGCGTGCGTGTGAACCGCATAGGAGCCGAACTGATGGCACTCAGCGATAGCGGCGACCTGACCTTGCCCAAGATCTCCGTCGCGGCCGGCCTGCTTGGAGACCTCGCGCACGGTCGTCTAGCATAGAGCAATTCCAGCAAAAGTGGAAACCGGTTTTGCGTCCGGAATTGCGGTGAAATAAAGAGATAGAGTAATTTCGCTTTTCAAAGAAAGGCGGAAGTACTCCAGCGCGAGGGACTGGATGGGAGGTCACGACATCGATAAAGCGCCGGCGAAAACGAGCCGGCGCGGTATCTGGGGCTGGATGCTGTTCGACTGGGCGGCGCAACCCTTCTTCACCGTTGTCACGACCTTCATCTTCGGCCCCTATTTCGTCGCGCGTCTGACCGACAACCCGATCTCGGCCCAGGCGGCATGGAGCAACATGGCGACGGTCTCTTCGATCGTCATCGCCATCCTGTCGCCGGTTCTCGGCTCGATCGCCGATCAGTCCGGTGCACGCAAGCCGTGGATCGCAAGCTTTGCCGCCGTGAAGATCGCGTGTCTGCTGATGTTGTGGTTCGCCGCACCCGGCTCCCCGCTGATCCTGCCGATCACCCTGATGATCTTCGCCTCGATCGCGGCGGAATTCTCCATCGTCTTCAACGATTCCATGATGCCGCGCCTCGTCTCCAGGGATGAGGTCGGCAGGATTTCCAACATCGCCTGGGGTCTCGGCTATCTCGGTGGCATGATCGTGTTGATCGCCGTCGTGACGCTGCTTGCCGCAAATCCCGAAACCGGCCTGACGCTGATCGGCATCCCCCCGCTTCTCGGCCTTGATCCGGCGCTCGGCGAGGATGCCCGCATTACCGGCCCGATTGCAGCGATCTGGTATCTTGTTTTCATTCTGCCGATGTTCCTCTTCACACCTGATGCGAAAAAGGGCCTACCCTTGGCAGCCGCCGTCTGCTCCGGCTTGGCAGAGCTGCGCGGCACGCTTGGCGAGTTGCGTCGGCGTCGGAGCATCACCCGCTTCCTGATCGCCCGCATGCTCTATCAGGATGGCGTCAACGGCCTGCTCATCCTCGGCGGCGTTTTCGCCGCCGGCATGTTCGGTTGGGCGACGATCGAGATCGGCCTTTACGGCATCATCCTCAACGTTGTCGCCATCTTCGGCTGCATGGCTGCAGGTGCGCTGGACAGGGTGTTAGGCTCCAAGACCGTCGTGCTGATCAGCCTTGTCCTGTTGCTCATAGCAACGCTCGGCATCATCTCCACCAATCCGGGTAGTGTGTTTTTCGGGATGATTCCATTGTCGCTGGAAGACAGCCAGGGCTGGTTCGGCACCGCGGCGGAAAAGGCCTATGTCCTGTTCGGCCTGTTGATCGGCATTGCCTTCGGCCCGGTACAGGCCTCGTCGCGCTCCTATCTGGCGCGGTCGATCGAACTTGATGAAGCCGGGCGCTATTTCGGCATCTATGCACTGTCGGGACGGGCGACGAGCTTTCTCGCCACCCTGTCCTTCTCCATCGTCACCTATGCCACGGGCTCCGCCCATCTTGGCATGGCAACGCTGCTGATCTTCCTCGTGGCGGGGCTGGCGCTGCTGATTGCAACACCATACCCGGCCGACAAAGCCGGAGAGACTCCGGCTAAGTAAGTTGCCACCTTAGTGCCGGAAGTGACGCATGCCGGTGAAGACCATGGCGACGTTATGCTCGTCGGCAGCGGCAATAACTTCCGCATCGCGCATCGAACCGCCCGGCTGGATGACGGCGGTAGCACCGGCCGAAATCGCCGAAAGCAGGCCGTCCGCGAACGGGAAGAAGGCTTCCGAAGCAACCGCCGAACCCTTGGTCATCGGCTCTGCCCAACCCATCGCCCTGGCCGCATCCTCAGCTTTCAGGCCGGCGATCCGGGCGGAATCGATACGGCTCATCTGGCCAGCGCCGATACCCGCCGTCTGGCCTTGCTTGGCATAGACGATGGCGTTCGACTTGACGTGCTTGGCCACCTTGTAGGCAAACTTCAGGTCTTCCATCTCGGTCGCCGTCGGGGCGCGCTTGGTGACGACCTTCAGCTCGACATCCTCGATCACGCCGCTATCGCGGCTCTGGACCAGAAGGCCGCCGGCAACCGTTTTTGCGGTAATGCCGCGCGACCGCGGGTCAGGCAGGCCGCCTGTCACGAGCAGGCGCAGGTTCGGCTTTTTGGCAATGATCGCCTTTGCCTCTTCGGACACTTCCGGCGCGATGATGACTTCGGTGAACAGCTTGACGATCTCTTCCGCCGTCTCACCATCGAGAAGCTGGTTGAGCGCAATGATGCCGCCGAAGGCAGAGGTGCTGTCGCAGGCCAGTGCCCGCAGATAAGCGTCCTTCAGCGTCGAGCCGGTGGCAACGCCGCAGGGATTGGCGTGCTTGATGATCGCGCAGGCCGGGCCCTGATCGGCCGCAAACTCACCGATCAGCTCGAAGGCGCCGTCCGTGTCGTTGATGTTATTGTAGGAAAGCTGCTTGCCCTGCAGCAGCTGAGCTGTCGCAACACCCGGACGGTTCTCGCCCGTCACGTAGAAACCGGCGCTCTGATGCGGATTTTCGCCGTAACGCATGGCTTCCTTCAGCACGCCGCCGATCGTCCGGTAAGCCGGCGTCTCGATTTCGAGCGCTTCGGCAAACCAGTTGGAAATCGCCGTGTCATAGGCCGCGGTGCGAGCATAGGCCTTGGCAGCCAGCTTCTGGCGGAAAGCATATTCCGTCTCGCCGCCATTGGCCTTCAGCGCCTCGATCAACGGCGCGTAGTCGGCCGGATCGGTGACGATCGCGACATAGGCATGGTTCTTGGCAGAGGCGCGGATCATCGCCGGGCCACCGATATCGATATTTTCGACCGTCGTCGGATAATCACCGCCAGCGGCGCGCACTTCCTCGAACGGATAAAGGTTGATGACGGCAAGATCGATGCCCTCGATGCCATGCTGCTTCATCGCGGCGACATGCTCCTCATCGTCGCGGATCGAAAGCAGGCCCCCATGGACATTCGGATGCAGCGTCTTTACCCGGCCATCCATGATTTCCGGAAAGCCGGTGACTTCGGAAACATCGGTGACAGCAAGGCCGGCTGCGGCGATCGCTTTGTGGGTGCCGCCGGTCGAGAGCAGCCTGACGCCCTGTTCGGTAAGCGCCTTGGCCAGTTCGATAATACCGGCCTTGTCCGACACGGACAGCAATGCGGTGCGGATTTTCACGCGATCGGGAGCGGGGATTTTTTTGGAAGCAACGGCCATCGGTCTCTCCTGAAAGAGCTTGCCACAAAGGGGCGGGAAGGGGATGGGCCGCGGTTAGCACAGCTGGCGCAAAGAAGAAACGCCTATTCGCTCCGCCGCAACATCCAGCGTATCTCCCGAAGCCCCTGAACCGGCGCTTCGATCGCCAATTGCTGGCTTGGTCTCATACCGGAAACATCGGCGAAGAAGACGTCCTCGTCGATCAGCACGTCGAGCCCTGGTGCCGCAAAAATCCAGGTCTCACCATCTGGAGCGCCCAGAACGATGCTTTCACCATCCCTGCGGAAGAGATTGATCGCCGGATGAATATGGAAACGCACGATCGCCGTCAGGCTATCCTTGCCTTGTCCTTCTTCGGGGATCAGCCGGTCGCATCCCTTGATCTTGTCGCCCGCAGCGCTGAGCGCGATCTCGCGCTCATGGGTATAGCCGAAATTCTCGGCGTAACCGTTGTGCCGGGCACGCAGCCAGTCATTGCCGTGTTTGTCGTCCCAGCGCTCGACATCGATATTCGAAACGCCCGGCATCAGGATAGAGCCGGCGAAAGACGAGTTGATCACCCGGCTGGACGATGTCTCCTCAATGATGACGGTCGAGTGGGCTGCGGTTGAACGGGCAAGATGCTTGTAAAAGCGGTTCGCGAATTTCGGCGAGCCGGAATTGACGATGAAACGATTGCGACCCGATGACATTTCGAACGAGAGGCAACCGGCATGTGCACCCCTTGATGCCACGATCGAACTCGGACATCCTGTGTCGACGATGATTATCGTATTGTCCGCGTTGAGCCGATGATAGTTCATCTGCGGCAAAGCCTTGAACGGCTTTCCGGCGGATTCGTCGTAACGCAGAACGGACATCAGCTCGCTGGCAGAGGTCGAGCCGGCACCGTTGAACAATGCGAGATCGCCATCCTGGTGACGGAAGAAGCGCAAGGCCGGATACATCCGGTCGATCGCCGGAATGAGCTTCTGGGGTACGTCATGACCGAGGTTTATATAGGTCTGTCGGAGCGGCAAAAGGTCGATCAGGATATCGAGGATTGCGCGCGGACTACGCGAAACATGTCCCCCGTCGGCAAGAATCTGCCGATCGAGTTCCCGGTCGAGAAGCAGCGCCTCCCGCTTTATCCCCGTGACGCGCGTCGGTACGGATAGGGATGCCATCGCCAGCGCCGTTCTGACTCTGAGCCGGCTTTCGGCATCCGGGCAACTGCCGGCAATCTTCCGCAGATAGCTGATCTGATAAGCGAGGTTCTTCATGAACCGTCGGTAGAAACCCGCTTCGGCCGCATGCAGAATGATCGTTGAGTGGGAAAGCCAGGCGATCACGCGGGTCGCCACGACATTCGGCTCCCAGCCTATGCCTCGGCGCCTGCGGCCATGGATATTGATCCAGTCCGACACGATATGCCGAGCATGGGCGCAGCCCGCTTCCGTCCTGTCCGCCCGGATATGCCGAAGCCATCCAAAACCGTGCAGGCGCTCCGCAAAAGCCCGCGAAGGCAGTTCCAGTTCGAACGGTGAATCTCCCAGCGTCTCGAGCACTCGCCCAGCCAGGGGGAAACGCCCGTCGAGAATTTCATGCGCGATGAAGGTATCAACCGGACGCAAGTCCGTCGGGGCGACGATCAAACGCTCGGGAACCGATGTCAGGGGAGCAGACAAGGCGACGCGATAAGGCGCGATGCGGAGGCGTAAACGCCGCCGCATTTCCTTCATACCGGAAGCCAGAAGCCTTCGGCGATCGGCGAGCCGCATGGTCACTCTGGTTTCTCCGCCGGAATGGTTGTCGCTAAATCAGCTGAATCAATTTTAGATGGATGAGAACTATGCTGTCGGTATGGTGAATAAAGCCTTACTTGACACACAGCACGCTGGCAAAGAAACCATCCATGCCGCCGGCAAAACCATCCGAAGGCGGGATCATCGCCGGCGTCGTCCTGAAATCGCCCTGAGCCGTGATGGCATTTTCAAGCCCGGGCCAGTTTGCCGGATCAACCGGCATCCGTTTCACAGATGGAGTGTCAGTTAGAACCCGTTCGATCAGCTCTTCGCCCTCCATCGGGTCCAGCGAGCAGTTCGAAAAGACGATCATACCGCCACTTTTCACTAGGGTCACCGCATGTCGCAGCATCTTTTCCTGAAGGGCCGCCAGCTTTTCGATATCCTGCATGCCCTTGGTCCAGAGCACGTCCGGATGCCGGCGTGTCGTGCCGGTGGACGAGCAGGGCGCATCGAGAAGAATGCCGTCGAGCTTTTCAATGGGCGAATATTTGAAGAGGTCGCCTCCAACCAGCTCGGCTGTCATGCCCAGACGTCCAAGGTTTTCCTCCAGACGTGCAAGGCGGTTGGAGGACTGCTCGACAGCCGTCACTTTCGCACCGGCCGCGATCAGCTGCGCAGTCTTGCCCCCCGGCGCAGCGCAGAGATCGGCCACATGCTTGCCCTGCAGGTCTCCGAAAAGTTTTGCCGGGATGCTTGCCGCAACATCCTGAACCCACCATTCACCCTGGTCAAAACCTTCAAGCGCGGTGACGGAGCCCCCGAACTGCCCGAGGCGAACACTTCCGGTCGCCAGAACCCTGCCACCGAGTTTTTCGGCCCATGCCTGCGGATTATCCTTGACCGTCAGGTCGATGGCCGGCGGCGTAAGCTGCGCCTCGGCGATCCGGGTTGCTTCCGCTTCGCCATAGGCGCTCACGAGCCTCGCGCGGAACCAGTCCGGCACCGGCGAAATGGAGGCGGTGGCAGCCAGCACTTCATCCTTTTCTCGCACCAACCGGCGCAAAACGGCATTGACCAGCTTGGCGAAACGACGATTGCGCGGGTCGCGATTGGCCTGTTCGACGGCAATATCGACCGCCGCATGGGACGGCACGTCCAGATGCAGGATCTGCGCCGCAGCAACGATCAGGACATGCTGGAGGGCACGCGCGCCTTCCGGCAGCGGCGTTTCGATCATCGAGGCAATTGCCGCCTCGAGCCGCGGCAGATGGCGAAGCGCAGTGGTCAGGATGGCGCGTGTCAGCGCCCGGTCGGCATCGTTCAGTGCCTTGTAGGCGGGATTGCCATGGGTCAGGTCCAGCATGCCATCGAGCGACGTCTTGCGATCGACAGCGGCCGCAAGCAGCTTCGCGGCCGTTGCCCGAACTTCGAACCCGGGTTTTCTCGGCTCGGTACCTGCACGATCAGGTACCGGCTTCCTGGGCGAGTTTTTGTGCGGTTTTTTGTTTTTTGGCTCGTTCAAGACCAGGGACCTTTGCGCGGTTCATTCGATCCGCGGCCCCAAGGATTGTTTGCACCTGAATTCGGCACTGAGCGCGCGGTGCGCTGGGGTCTACCAGCCGAAAACGATCCCGTCGACCCACCACCGCGAGACTCACTCGCCATTTGCTGGAGAGCGGCGATGCGGTTTTCGGTATTCGGATGCGTCGAGAACAGGTTGTCCATGCGCTCGCCGGAAAGCGGGTTGATGATGAACATATGCGCCGTCGCCGGATTGCGCTCCGCCTCGTAGTTCGGGATCGCATGCGCTGAGCCGGCGATCTTGGCAAGCGCGGAAGCAAGCCACATCGGGTTGCCACAGATTTCTGCACCACGACGGTCGGCCGAATATTCGCGCGTACGGCTGATCGCCATCTGCACCAGCATGGCAGCGAAGGGTGCCACGATCATCGCAACCAGCACGCCGATAAATCCCAACGGGTTGCTGTTATTCTCGCGGTTTCCGCTAAAGAAGAAAGCGAAATTGCCGAGCATGGAAATCGCACCGGCAAACGTCGCGGTGATCGTCATGATCAGCGTGTCACGGTTCTGCACATGCGCCAGTTCATGCGCCATGACACCCGCGACTTCCTCATGCGTCAGACGCTGCAGAAGACCGGTCGAAGCCGCGACTGCGGAGTTTTCAGGGTTACGGCCGGTCGCGAACGCATTCGGCTGAGGGTTGTCATAGATATATACTTTCGGCATCGGCAGGCCGGCATTGGCCGAAAGATCGCGGATCATCCGGTAGAATTCCGGCGCCGTGCGCTCATCCACTTCCTGGGCATGGTAGGCGCTGAGCACCATCTTGTCCGAGTTCCAATAGGAAAACAGATTCATTCCGGCTGCGATCACCAACGCGATCATCATCCCGCCCTTGCCGCCGATCAGAAAACCGACCCCCATGAACAGGGCAGTCATGAAGGCCAGAAGCATGGCGGTGCGCATCACATTCATCGTCATCTCTCCGTTGCCGATTTCATCCCTTAAGCGATCCGAATAATCGCCCAAGGGTTTTCTAGCGGTTATGAACGTCTTATCATGTGGTCAATTCGACCTGATTTTTCAATAAACCTTGCGGTGATGCGGCATATGCAAAGCGCGGACAACGACAACATGGAAAAACTCCCTGAGGATGGCGTAGCGAAAAAGCCGATTTCACCCGCGGCGCAACGCGCCCTGAAGGAAGCAGAAGAACGCCGTCAGGCCGAGACCGAGGCTAATATGCCGGAAGAATTCGGTGGCCGCGGCGGCGCAGATCCAGCCCGCTTTGGCGATTGGGAAATCAACGGCCGCGCCATCGACTTCTGAGCCCGCACTCAAGAGGTAAGATAAAATTCCTATTGACTTCGATCACTGATTGGAATTTATTCCTTTCATGGTCAGGGCGATGTTTTCCATCTCAGTCATTCTGGCGGTCTTCGCGTCCGAGGCGCTGGCACGTGACGAAATCTCCGGCCCGGTCTCCGCAGAAATTCTCCGCGTAATAGACGGAGACACACTGCTGGTCGAAGCCCAGCCATGGCCGCAGCAGAAGATGGAAGTCTATGTCCGCATTCGCGGCATCGATGCACCGGAACTCAAGTCGAAATGTGAAGCGGTGCGAGCGGAGGGGCAGGATGCTCGCCAATCGCTCGAAACCATGGCCGCGCAGTCACCTACCATTCAGCTGATACGAATTTCTGGTGACAAATATTTCGGCCGCATCGTCGCCGATGTCATCCTCTCGGATGGCCATAGCGTGGCGGACAGCCTGCTGCTTACCGGCCTTGTCCGCAGCTATGATGGCGGCCGCAAGCCAAGAGAGACTTGCGGCAGCTGAGGGTTCTCAAATCAAGCGTCGACCTTGTTCTGACGATTTGCGATCAGGTCATCCACCACTGCGGGGTCGGCAAGCGTCGATGTATCCCCAAGTGCTCCGAAATCGTCCTCGGCGATCTTGCGAAGGATACGGCGCATGATCTTGCCGGAACGGGTTTTCGGCAGGCCCGGCGAAAACTGGATCTTGTCGGGCGCTGCAATCGGGCCGATCTCGTTGCGCACATGCTTGGTAAGCTCCTGCCGCAACTCGTCGGTACCGGCATTGCCCGCCATCAGCGTCACGTAGCAGTAAATGCCCTGACCTTTGATGCCATGCGGATACCCGACAACGGCCGCCTCCGACACGAGATGATGCGAGACTAGCGCAGATTCCACTTCCGCCGTACCCAGGCGATGGCCCGACACATTAAGCACGTCATCGACGCGGCCGGTAATCCAGTAATAGCCATCCTCATCGCGCCTGCAGCCGTCGCCGGTGAAATATTTCCCCTTGTAGGTGGAGAAATAGGTCTGAATGAAACGTTCGTGATCGCCGTAGACGGTGCGCATCTGACCCGGCCAGCTATCGGTGATGCAGAGGTTTCCATCGGCAGCCCCTTCGAGAACATTGCCCTCGTTATCGACGAGCTGCGGTTTCACCCCGAAGAACGGCTTGGTGGCCGATCCGGGTTTCAGGTCCGTGGCGCCGGGCAACGGCGTAATCATGTGACCGCCGGTTTCGGTCTGCCACCAGGTATCCACCACCGGGCAGCGCTTTTCGCCGACCACGTTGTAATACCATTCCCAGGCTTCCGGGTTGATCGGCTCGCCGACCGTGCCGAGCAGGCGAAGGCTTTCGCGCGACGAGCGCTTGACGAAATCGTCACCAGCCCCGATCAGTGATCGGATCGCAGTCGGTGCCGTGTAGAAGATGTTGACCTTATGCTTGTCGACGATTTCCCAGAACCGGCCCTGATCGGGAAAATTCGGCACGCCTTCGAACATCAGCGTCGTGGCGCAATTCGCCAGCGGCCCATAGACGAGATAGGAATGCCCAGTGACCCAGCCCACGTCGGCCGTGCACCAATAGATATCGCCATCCTGATAATCGAACGTATATTCATGGGTCATCGCCGCATAGACGAGATAACCGCCTGTCGTGTGCAGAACGCCTTTCGGCTTGCCGGTCGAACCGGACGTGTAGAGGATGAACAGCGGATCTTCCGCCCTCATCTTCGCCGGCTCGCAATGCCCCTTCACGGTGGCGATTTCCTGATGGTACCAGATATCGCGGCCCGGCGCCCAGTTGGTCTTGCCGCCGGTACGGCGCACGACCAGAACCTTGTTCACCGTCACATACTGGCGCGCCGCGATATGGATCGCCTTGTCGGTATTCTCCTTCAGCGGCACCGGCTTTCCGCCTCGCACGCCCTCGTCGCAAGTGATCACGAATGTCGACTGGCAGTCGACGATGCGACCCGCCAGTGCCTCCGGTGAAAACCCGCCGAAGACGACCGAATGCACCGCGCCGATACGTGCGCAGGCCAGCATCGCATAGGCCGCTTCCGGGATCATCGGCATATAGATGGTAACGCGATCGCCCTTCTTGACTCCATGCTTCTTCAGCACGTTCGCCATGCGGCAGACCTGATCATAGAGCTGGTTATAGGTGATCTTCTTGTCGATATAGGGGTTGTCGCCTTCCCAGATGATCGCCGTGCGCTCACCATGGGTTTTCAGGTGGCGGTCAATGCAATTATAGGAAACGTTGGTCAGCCCGTCCTCGAACCACTTGATCGAAACCCGTCCCTTGAAGGACGTGTTCTTCACTTTCGTGTAGGGCTTGAACCAGTCGATCCGGCGGCCATGCTTGCCCCAGAACTTGTCCGGATCCTCGATGCTCTCCTCGTACCATTTTTCATATTTGTCCTTGTCGATGAGCGCTTTAGCCTTGGTGGACTTGAGAACCGGATAGACTTTTTCGGACATGTGATTCCTCCCTCACTTGCACCGTCGACCTGACATACGTCATCGGTGCGACATTTTGGCATTCATAGCAATTGGGGCGGAAGCGGCAATTAGACAAATGGCTGTGAGGGTCTGAAATGCGATCGACAAGGATCCTGTTTCAGAGAATTGCAATTCTGTCCTAATTCGATTATACGGCGATGAATTCCCGGAAATTGTGGTTGATACCCACGGCCCGCGACACCGGCGCGGACGGACAGAGGAACTATACCCATGGCTCAACAATTGCTTATGCCGAAGGCCACCGCAGTATGGCTTGTCGACAATACGGCCCTCTCCTTCGACCAGATCGCGCAGTTCTGCAAACTGCATCCGCTCGAGGTCAAGGCGATCGCCGATGGTGAAGCCGCTCAGGGTATCAAGGGCCTCGACCCGATCGCCACCGGCCAGCTTTCCCGCGACGAAATCGAGCGCGGCGAAAAGGACATCAATCACAAGCTGAAGCTTTCCGAGCCAAAAGTTCGCGTTCCGGAATCCAAGCGCCGCGGTCCGCGCTACACGCCAGTCTCCAAGCGTCAGGACCGTCCAAACGCCATTCTCTGGCTGGTTCGCAACCATCCGGAACTCAAGGACGCCCAGATCTCGCGTCTCGTCGGCACCACCAAGTCGACCATCGAACAGATCCGCGAGCGCACCCACTGGAACGCCGCAAACCTCGCCCCGATGGACCCGGTAACGCTTGGCCTCTGCTCGCAGATCGATCTGGACTTGGAAGTCGAGAAGGCTTCAAAGAACCGTCCGCTGCCGACCGCTGCGGAACTCGGCGCCTCCCTGCAGCCGGCCTCCGAGACCGAAAACCTCGGCTTCGGCGATTACCGCAATGAGCGTGAGGAAGAGAAGGAAATCGACGCAGACGCCGTCTTCGCCAAGCTTTCCTCGCTCAAGTCGACCCGCACCGAAGAGGATGACGAGGACGACCGCTTCTAAGCGTCGCCTTATCACAAAGAATTCAAAAGCCCCGGATCGTCTCCGGGGCTTTTCTTTTTGCTCTATTCGGCCGGTGCCACCGTACTCTTCTCTTCATGAGCGAAGCCGTTTTTCCAAAGCGTTTCCCGCACCACATCGAGCGTTCCCGGATCCTCGATCGTCGCCGGCATAGTCCATGGCATGTCGTCGGCAATCTTCTGCATCGTGCCGCGAAGTATCTTGCCTGATCGGGTCTTGGGCAGTTTCGGCACCACCATCACCGTCTTGAAAGCGGCAACCGGCCCGATCTCATTGCGGACCATGCCGGCCACCTCCGCGGCGATCTCGGAAGTTTCCCGTGAAACATGGTTCTTCAGCACCAGGAAACCGCAGGGGATCTGACCCTTGACCTTGTCCTTGACGCCGATGACCGCACACTCGGCGACATCCGGATGTCTTGCACAGACCTCTTCCATCGAGCCCGTGGACAGCCGGTGGCCGGCGCAATTGATGATATCGTCGGTGCGCGCCATCACGAAAATATAGCCGTCGTCATCGATAATCCCGGCATCTGCCGTCTTGTAGTAACCGGGAAACTCTTCGAGGCAGTTTTCGCGGAACCGCTCGTCGGCATTCCAGAATGTCGGCAGGCAGCCTGGGGGCAGGGGAAGTTTGAGGACGATATTGCCGAGTATGCCTTTTGGCACGGGCATGCCGGCATCATCGACCACATCGATTGCATATCCCGGCAGAACCCGCGTCGGCGAGCCGGGCTTGAACGGCATCAGGCCCAGCCCCACCGGGTTTGCAACGACAGGCCAGCCGGTTTCCGTCTGCCACCAGTGATCGATCACCGGTACCTTCAGCTTTTGCTCAGCCCATTTGAGCGTCTCCGGGTCGAGGCGCTCGCCGGCAAGAAACAGAGCCCGCAATCCCAGCAGATCATGGTTTTCGACCAGTTCGCCTTCGGGATCATCGCGACGGATCGCTCGAAATGCCGTCGGTGCGGTGAAAAAGACTTTGACATCATGCTCAGCAACGACGCGCCAGAATGTCCCGGCATCCGGTGTTCCAACCGGCTTCCCTTCGAAGATAACACTTGTATTGCCGTTCAGAAGCGGCGCGTAAACGATGTAGGAATGACCGACGACCCAGCCGATATCCGATGCTGCCCAGAATACCTCACCGGGTGAGACACCGAAAACATTCGGCATCGTCCATAACAGCGCCACCATATGCCCGCCATTGTCGCGCACCACACCCTTTGGCTGCCCGGTCGTGCCGGATGTGTAAAGAATGTAAAGCGGGTCCGTGGCGTTTACCGGCACGCAAGGCACGTCACGTCCCCGCGCTGCTTCGACCATTGCGGCAAAATCGAGTTCACCCCGTTCAGCATCGAGCGAAACAACGAGTTGGGGGCGCTGCAGTATGAGGCAATTGTCAGGCTTCACCGCTGCCAGTTCGATCGCCTTGTCGACCAGCGGCTTGTAGGCAACCACACGACCGGGCTCCAGCCCACAGCTTGCAGAAATAATTAGTTTCGCTTGCGAATCGTTCAGCCGCGCCGCCAGCTCCTGTGCCGCAAACCCGCCGAAAACGACGGAATGCACCGCGCCGAGACGGGCGCAGGCGAGCATGGAAAACACCGCTTCCGGCACCATCGGCATATAGATGACCACCCGATCACCCTTGCCAATGCCGAGATCTGCAAGCACTGCAGCAATCGCCTTCACTTCGGAAAGAACCTCCGCATAGGTGAAGCTTTTGCGCTCCCCGGTCATGGCGCTGTCGTAAATGAAGGCGGCCTGCTCACCGCGTCCGGCTGCGACATGCCGATCAAGGCAGTTGAAGCAGGTATTCGTCTCGGCCCCGACAAACCAGCGGCCATAGACACCCTGATCCGGGTCAAAAATGCTGTCCGGCGGCCTAAACCAGTCGATTGCCTTGGCGGCCTCCTCCCAGAACCCTTCCGGATCCCACTGCCACGCGCCATAAACGTCGAAATAGCGGCTTTGCATATGCACCTCCCGTTACATGAGCCGAGCCTGATAGAAGCAATCTAGGCTGGTCGGGAGGTGCCGGAAACCCCGACGAAGGGGGTAGGCCTATCGCGCGCCGAAAATGGCCGACCCGACGCGGACGCTCGTTGCACCGAACTCGACGGCCGTCTCGAAATCACCGGACATGCCCATCGAGAGTTTTTCGACGCCGCATTCCCTGGCGAGTTTTTCAAGCAGCGCGAAATGAGGGCCTGGATTTTCTTCCGCCGGCGGAATGCACATCAGGCCTTCGATGGAAAGCCCGAGATCCTTGCGGCAGAATTCGACAAAGGCTTTCGTTTCCTTCGGCGCAATACCCGCCTTCTGCGGTTCGAGCCCGGTATTGACCTGCACATAGAGTTTTGGCGTTTTGCCCTGCTTCGTCATCTCTTCCGCCAGCGCCCGGGCGATTTTCTCGCGATCGACCGTCTCGATCACGTCGAACAGCGCAATCGCGTCGGCAGCCTTGTTGGATTGCAGCGGCCCGATCAAATGCAGTTCGATACCAGCGGTCTCGGCCTTCAGATCCGGCCATTTGCCTTGGCTTTCCTGCACCCGGTTTTCGCCGAACACACGCTGGCCTGCAGCAATCACGGGACGGATCGCGTCGGCATCGAAGGTTTTGGACACGGCGACCAGCGTCGCGGAACCTGCCGGACGTTTGGCATATTTCTCCGCCTTGGCGATCTTGCCCTTCACGTCCTGCAACCGTTCTTCGATGTCCATTGCCCGCATCCTTTTCCGCATTTCTTGTGAGATCAGCGATTAAAGCCCATATGAGGCTCTGCCAAGGGCATTCCGCATCAAAGTTTGACGCCCCGCAAGCCTCAAAAACTTGACGCTTGCGGCCATTCATGGTGAAGGTCTGCCCGTATCTTTTATCTTGATTTCCCGGAATATCATCCAGATGGCGACTGAACGTTACAACCCGCGCGATGCTGAACCCCGTTGGCAGCAGAAATGGAACGAGGCGAAGGTTTTCGAAACCGACAACGCCGACCCGCGGGAAAAATATTACGTCCTCGAGATGTTCCCTTATCCGTCCGGCCGCATCCACATGGGCCATGTGCGCAACTACGCGATGGGCGACGTGGTTGCTCGCTACAAGCGCGCCCGCGGTTTCAACGTTCTGCACCCGATGGGCTGGGACGCGTTCGGCATGCCGGCGGAAAACGCCGCGCGGGACAACAAGACTCATCCGAAATCCTGGACCTACCAGAACATCGAATCGATGAAGAAGCAGCTGAAGGCAATGGGCCTGTCGCTGGACTGGTCCCGTGAATTCGCCACCTGCGACGTCGAATATTACCAGCAGCAGCAGCACCTCTTCCTCGACATGATGGAAAAGGGCCTGGTCTATCGCAAGCAGTCGAAGGTCAACTGGGACCCGGTCGACCAGACGGTTCTGGCCAACGAGCAGGTGATCGACGGCCGCGGCTGGCGCTCCGGTGCGCTGGTCGAACAGCGCGAGCTGGTTCAGTGGTTTTTCAAGATCACCGATTTCAGCCAGGACCTGCTGGACGAGCTGGATCATCTCGATCAATGGCCTGAAAAGGTCCGCCTGATGCAGAAGAACTGGATCGGCCGTTCCGAAGGCATGGCCGTGCGCTGGGAAATCGTATCTTCCACCGCTCCCGCCGGCGAAACCGAAGTCACCGTCTACACAACCCGCCCTGACACATTGTTCGGGGCATCCTTCTTGGCGATTGCTGCCGACCATCCGCTGGCCAAGGCCGCAGCGGTAAGGAATCCGGCTATCGAATCCTTCGCTGAAGAATGCCGCCGTCAGGGCACCTCGCTCGCAGCGCTCGAAACGGCCGAGAAGAAGGGCATCGACACCGGCATCCGCGTGAAACATCCGCTCGATCCTTCTTGGGAACTGCCGGTCTATGTCGCGAACTTCGTTCTGATGGAATACGGCACGGGCGCTATCTTCGGCTGCCCGTCGGGTGACCAGCGCGACCTGGATTTTGCTCGCAGATACGATCTCCCGGTCGTCCCGGTCGTCATGCCGGCCGATGGCGATGCAGCAACGTTCGAGGTTGGCGAAACTGCTTATGTCGATGACGGCGTGATGATCAATTCGCGCTTCCTCGACGGCCAGACGACGGAAGAAGCCTTCCAGATTGTCGCTGACAAGCTGTCGCAGCAAGTGCTGGCAGACGCGCCCCAGGGCGAGCGCAAAGTCAATTTCCGCCTGCGTGACTGGGGTATTTCCCGCCAGCGCTACTGGGGCTGCCCGATCCCGGTCATCCATTGCGAGGTATGCGGCGTAGTTCCTGTGCCGAAGAAGGACCTGCCGGTGCAATTGCCCGACGACGTAACCTTCGACCTGCCGGGCAACCCACTCGACCGTCACGCCACCTGGCGCCACGTCTCTTGCCCGCAATGCGGACACGATGCCCGTCGCGAGACGGACACGATGGACACGTTCGTCGATTCCAGCTGGTATTTCACCCGCTTCACCGCTCCGTGGCTGAACGAGCCGACCGATCCGAAGGTTGCCAACCACTGGCTGCCGGTCGATCAGTATATCGGCGGCATCGAACACGCGATCCTGCACCTGCTCTATTCCCGCTTCTTCACCCGCGCCATGCGCGAGACCGGCCATGTCGCGGTCAAGGAGCCCTTCAAGGGCCTCTTCACCCAGGGCATGGTCGTGCATGAAACCTATCGCTTGGGCGCGGAAGGCCAGAAGGGCGAATGGATCGCCCCGGCCGACATCAAGATTGAGGAAACCGACGGCAAGCGCACGGCAACGCTGTTGAGGAACGGCGAAGAAGTTACCATCGGCTCGATCGAGAAGATGTCGAAGTCCAAGAAGAATGTCGTCGATCCCGACGATATCATAGCATCTTACGGCGCTGACACGGCCCGCTTCTTCGTACTCTCCGACAGCCCGCCCGATCGCGACGTGATCTGGTCGGAAGCAGGCGTTGAAGGCGCGCATCGCTTCACCCAGCGCCTCTGGCGTCTGATCTCGGAAGCCGCCGACAATCTGAAGACCGTTTCACCGGCTCCTGCCAAGGACGGTGACGGCCTGGCGATCTCACAGCTTGCCCACAAAACACTGCAGGCGGTTCAGGGTGATCTGGACAAGCTCTCCTTCAACAAGGCCGTGGCGCGCATCTATGAGCTCGTAAACGCCCTTGCAGCCCCACTGACCGATGTTGCTGCGGGCAAGGGTGACGAGGCCTATCGCGCTGCCGTTCGCAACGCTGCGGAAATCCTGATCCAGATCGTCGCACCGATGACACCACATCTGGCCGAGGAATGCTGGACCGTACTTGGCAATGGCGAAATGGTATCGAAAACGGCTTGGCCGAACTTCGATGAAGCGCTGGTTGTCGAGAACGATGTCACACTGCCTGTCCAGATCAATGGCAAGAAGCGTGGCGAATTGACAATCGCGCGCGACGCGGATCAAAGTACTGTTGAAGCTGCAGTTTTGGCGCTGGACGTGGTGAAAGCTGCGCTCGAAGGCCGCGCGCCGAAGAAGATCATCGTTGTCCCACAGAGGATCGTGAACATTGTTGCCTGACCGCTCATCTTTGCCACGTCGTAGCGCCCTCCTTCTGGGGCTGGCGCTCTGCGCTGGCCTGGCAGGCTGCCAGGTTCGGCCGCTTTATTCGCAGGCCGGTGGCACGGCCCCCAAGCTCGCATCCGTGGGCTTTTCCGAGCCGAAGAACCGCGTTGAGCAGGTCGTTCGCAACGAGTTGGTGTTCCTGGCTGCCGGCGGTGCCGGCGAGCCTCTGAATCCGGCTTATACTGTCACCCTGCATGTTTCCAGCACGGCATCGAACGTTCTCGACGATGACGGACTGGCGGAGGCCAGCGTTCCCGTTGCCGGCCGTGTCCAGGTAACCGGCTCCTACACGCTGACCCGTAGCGTCGACGGCCAAGTTCTCAAGCGCAGTGAACATTCCAGTGTTGCGCTGATCGACGTGTCTCGCCAGAGCTTCGCCAAACTGCGCGCCATCAGGGATGGTGAAAACCGCGCAGCGCGCGAACTGGCAGAGTTCATCCGCGCGGATGTCGCGATCGTCCTTGCCAAAGAGCCACCGCTGCAGCAACCCGCATGGCAGAAATAAAGTCGCACGAGTTCGATCGCTTTGTTGAAAAGGGCGCCGAGCTCTATCGCTTCTACGTCATCTACGGACCAGATCGCGGACTTGTATCGGAACGAGCAAACCTCATTGCCAAGCACACTGGGGTTTCACTCGACGACCCGTTCGCGCTGTTGAAGCTCGACGTATCCGACCTTCAAGGTGATCCTGGACGGCTTCTGGACGAAGTCAATGCATTGGGACTTTTCGGCGGCGAGAAGCTCATTTGGCTGCGTGGCGTGAACAATGAAAAGCCTGTCCTGGATGCCGTCCAGACCATTCTGGGACAGGGCGCGCCTGCCAATACGCTGCTCATCGAGGCAGGCGACCTGAAAAAGGGAAGCGGTCTACGAAAGATCGTCGAACCATCCCGAACTGTCGCGGTGATTCCCTGTTATGCCGACGATGCACGCGCACTCAACGCCCTGATCGATACCGAACTGGCAAGCGATTCACTGACGATCACCAATGAAGCTAGGCGGCAGCTGATCGACCAGCTGGGCGGCGACCGGGTAGCCTCGCGCAATGAGATCCGCAAGCTTGCGCTTTATTGTCGTGGAATGGGCAGGATCGAGGAACACCATGTCGATGAGATCATCGGGGATGCCAGCAGTGTGTCCGCAGACGACGCTGTCGATGCGATATTGACCGGCGACCTTCCGGCCTTTCATCGCGCATTCCAGAAGATCCTCACCTCCAAGACACCGCTATTCCTTATCCTGCAATCGTGCCTGAAGCAGTTTCAATTGCTTGATGCGATGAAGATCGAGATGGAGGAGAAGCGAACGCCGGCCGGCCAGGTTATGGCAACCCTCGGCCGCCATATCCATTTCAAGCGCAAACCTGTCTTTGAAAAGGCGCTCAGGGTCTGGAAGCCCGAAGCGGCGAGCCGCGAAGCCACACGCATCCAATCCGCCGTACTGATGTCCCGTCAAAGACAAAGCCTTGAGCCGAGCATCGTATTTCATGCTCTGCTTGGCGCCGCACTTCAGGCATCCAGACAGTAAAAAGCTGCGCAAAAACAAAGCTTTGCGCAGCGTACGGAAGACAACCAAGCTATCTCTGTGTGCCTCAGCGACGCTCCAGCAGGCGGCAGATTTCTTCAAGCTGCTCAAGAGTCTTGTAGGAGATCCTGATCTGGCCCGGGCCACCTCTGTGGTTGATTTTCACCTCCAGCCCAAGGGAATCCGTCAACGTCCGCTCCAGGGCAACCGTATCCGAATCTTTTTCCGGCTTCGTCGCAGCCTGCGGTTCCGACTGCGAACGGATATCGTTCTGCGCCAGACGCTCTGCATCACGAACCGACATGCCCTTTGCGACAACCGCCTTTGCAAGCGCTGTTGGGTCGGATGTCGGGATCAGTGCGCGCGCATGACCGGCGGAAAGCGTGCCGGAAGACAGCATGTCCCGAACGGGGGAGGGCAGTTTCAGAAGACGCAGGCTGTTCGCCACATGGCTTCGACTTTTCCCGATAATGTCACCAAGATCGTTCTGTGTATATCCGTGCTCGGCGATAAGCTGCTCATAACCCAGCGCTTCTTCCAGCGGATTGAGGTCCGACCGCTGAACGTTTTCAACGATTGCGATTTCAAGCGCCGTCCTGTCATCGACATTGCGCACGATAACCGGCACTTCCACCAGACCGGCAAGCTGGGAAGCACGCCAGCGGCGTTCACCCGCGATGATCTCGAACTGGCCGTCTGGCAGCGTCCGCGTGACGATCGGCTGAACGATCCCGTGCTGACGGATCGAACTTGCCAGATCCTGCAATTCGCTTTCGTCGAAATGACGGCGCGGGTTGCGCGGGTTGCGCGTGATGTTCTCGATCGGCACCATCCGGTCAGGACTGACATTGACCGGCGCATTGCCCGTCGGCATAGGCTGATCCATCTCGCCGATCAGCGCTGCCAGACCGCGCCCTAGGCGGCGCTTCGATACATCGTCGTTCATACGCTTTACCCTATCTACTACGTCTATGCTGCGACTTTGCGCATTCTCTCGCGCTGAATGACTTCCGAGGCGAGCTGCAGATATGCCTGACTGCCTGCGCATTTCAGATCATAAAGGATAGCCGGCTTACCATATGACGGTGCCTCCGACACGCGAACATTGCGCGGGATCAGCGTCTGATAAACCTTCTCTCCGAGATAGGTGCGAACATCGTTGACAACCTGCTGCGCGAGATTGTTACGCGCATCGAACATGGTCAAAACGATACCCTGAATGTCGAGCGCCGGATTGACGGTACGACGAACCTGATCGACTGTCTCAAGCAATTGGCTCAATCCCTCAAGCGCGAAAAATTCGCATTGCAAAGGAACAAGGACCGAATCTGCCGCAGCCATCGCGTTCATCGTCAGCAAATTGAACGAAGGCGGGCAATCAAGCAGAATGTAATTGAATTTCTCTGCACCACTTGAAACCAGAGCTTTTTTCAGCCGGAACGCCCGGTCCTGCGCCTGGGAAATTTCCATCTCAAAGCCAAGCAGGTCCATCGTCGACGGTACAATCGACAGGTTGGGAACGGCAGTATCAACCGCAGCTTCACCAACCGAGGCGTCGCCAACAAGAATATCGTAGGACGACACCTTACGGTCACGGCGATCAATACCGAGGCCAGTACTTGCATTTCCCTGGGGATCCAAATCAACAATCAGAACGTTCTGGCCGATAGCGGCCAGTGCAGTCGCAAGATTTATGGCCGTCGTCGTTTTACCGACGCCGCCTTTTTGATTTGCAATTGTGATGATACGACGCTTATCAAACATCTGGCACCCGCTTTACGGTTATGTCCGCTGCAGATTGCCGATCTCTAGGATAACCGAATCCGCTTGGATTGAACTCTGGTGTTTTACCAAATCAAAGCGCCATCTACCATGTGCTTTCTTCAATTCGGATTCGTAATCTCGACCTTTATGGAAGAAAGCTGTTGATGGCCTGTCGAGAAGCCACGGCGAAGCATATTCCAAAAGCTTGTCGAGATCAGCCAGCGCACGAGCGGAAACGAAATCACATTGAGGAATAAGCGTGGGAGCGTCTTCGATACGTACCGAATGAATAGTGCCCCTGGCCCCGGTTGAAGCGAGAGCGACGCGCAAGAACGCCGCCTTTTTCTGGTTGCTTTCAACAAGATGTACCCAGCCATCCTGATGCTCGGACAACAGAATCGCGGTGATAATACCTGGAAATCCGCCACCTGAACCGAGATCAACCCATGTTCCCACTCTGTCAGCCAGCCTGAATATTTGCGCACTATCGGCTATATGACGCTGCCACATATCCTCTTGCGTCGAAGGAGCGACCAGATTGATTGTCTTGGCCCATTTTTGAAACAAGTCGGCAAATTGCTGAAGCCGATCTTGCGTTTCACGTGAAACATCGGAAATCAAGATGCCTGCCTCATATTTCTTTCTGCTTTCCTCACCAATGCCAGAAGCAACGTAACAGCAGCCGGCGTCATTCCTTCAATCTTTGCTGCCTGCGCTATGGTACGAGGCTGAGCACGGCTCAGCTTCAATTTCAGCTCGTTGGACAGACCTGATACAGTGTCAAAATCGAAATGATCAGGGATTGCTAATGCCTCGTCTCGTTGGGCAGAGCGTATGTCATTCGCCTGCCGCTCCATATAGACGGCATAACCCGCTTCAATCTCGAGAGCCTCGGCAACCTTGGGCAACAGTCCCGACAGCTCTCCCCATATACGCGCTAGGCGGGCAATTTCCATATCGGGATGGGATAATATTTCATAAGCGCTTCGGCGCTGACCATCCTTGTTAAGATGCAATCCATGTTGCGCGGCCTCATTCGGCGTGAGGCTGAGCGACCGAAGCTGATTCCGCCCGGAATTGAGTGCTTCCACATAGGTCGAGAACCTCTCCGCCCGATCCCTGCCAACTAGGCCAAGTTCAATTCCGAGGCCTGTCAGACGCATATCGGCATTATCCGCGCGAAGCGAAAGTCGGAACTCGGCTCTTGAGGTAAACATGCGGTATGGTTCGGTCACGCCACGATTGATGAGATCGTCGATCATCACGCCGATATAGGAATCAGTCCGGCTGAAAATATGCGGTTCACTCCCTTGAGAACGTCTCGCCGCATTCAGTCCACCGACAAGACCCTGGGCGCCGGCTTCTTCATAACCCGTCGTGCCATTGATCTGCCCGACCAGAAACAGGCCCTTCACCGACTTCGTTTCAAGCCATGGCTGCAGCTCTCTCGGATCTATATGGTCGTATTCTATCGCATAGGCCGGGTGCAGGATCGTCACTTGTTCCAGCCCAGGAATGGTGCGTACGAAAGCTTCCTGGATATCCTCAGGCAATGAGGTCGAAATGCCGTTTGGATAAACCGTAAAATCGTCGAGACCTTCCGGCTCGAGGAAGATCTGGTGGCCATCGCGTTCCCCAAATCGGACGATCTTATCCTCAATCGAAGGGCAGTAACGCGGGCCGACGCCTTCGATCTGCCCGGAATACATAGCCGACAAATGGATATTATCGGCAATGATTCTATGGGTCTTAGGTGTCGTTCTGGTGACGCCACATGCGATCTGGTGATTGGTGATCCGGTCGGTCATGAAAGAGAATGGCGTCGGAACATCGTCAGCTTCCTGACGATCAATCGACGCCCAATCGATCGTGCGTCCATCAAGCCGGGCAGGGGTTCCGGTTTTCAAGCGACCAAGTGCAAATCCTTGTCGCTTCAATGTCTCCGAAAGACCAACCGACGGCGCCTCTCCGGTACGACCGGCCGGGATCTTCTTCTGACCGATATGGATCAACCCCCGCAGGAAGGTACCTGTGGCAAGGACAACTGAAGCGCAGGAAATACGACGCCCGTCCGCAAGCAGAAGAGTTTTTACAGCACCATCCTGTCCTATCTCGATATCGAATGCGTCTCCTTCGACGACAGTTAGATTGGCATGATTTTCGATTTCGCGCTGCATCGCCTCGCGATAAAGCCGGCGGTCAGCCTGTGTGCGCGGTCCTCGTACAGCCGGGCCCTTCTTGCGGTTGAGAAGACGAAACTGGATGCCTGCAGCGTCCGCAACGCGTCCCATCAATCCATCAAGCGCATCGATTTCGCGAACGAGATGACCTTTGCCCAATCCGCCAATCGCGGGGTTGCAGGACATGACACCGATCGTTTCGCGCTTGTGTGTTACCAGTGCAACGGAGGCTCCAACGCGGGCAGCTGCACTTGCAGCTTCGCATCCGGCATGCCCGCCACCAACGACGACCACATCAAAGGTCAGTTCAGCCATGGAAGCCTCTATGTTTCACGTGAATCATTTGCCAATGCAGAATTTCGAGAAGATCACATCGAGGAGATCTTCGACATCGACGCGACCGGTAATCCTGCCGAGCTCATCTCCGGCCGCCCGCAACGCATCGGCCTTTAACTCAAGTCGAGGCTCATCTAATGCATTTTCGATGAATTTGGAAGCAAAGGCAATATGTTCGCGATGCCTGTCATTGCTCGCCGGCAGCCCGCCATTCCAGCTGTCTCGTGCCTTATCCACGATAGCGCGATGGATTTCGTCCAGGCCTTCACCGGTTACAGACGAAATACGTACTGCCTCGACTTTATCCCTCTTGGAGAGATCCGCTTTCGTTTCCACTTCGAGATATGGAACACCGTAATCTTTGTACACGATATCTGTAGGGGATCCCGCTTCCTTGAGATACAGGATCATATCTGCCGACCGAGCGGCCGACTTGGCACGTTCGATACCTTCGCGCTCGACGACGTCCTCTGCTTCTCTAATACCCGCCGTGTCGTAAAGTCGAACCAGATAACCTTCCATGTCCAGCTCTACCGTCAGCACATCGCGCGTGGTCCCCGCTATATCGGTCACGATTGCGACCTCGCGTTTTGCCATCGCGTTCAGCAGGCTGGACTTGCCGGCATTCGGAGCCCCGATAATCGCTACCTTGAACCCATTGCGAATAATCTCGGCGGATCTCGCCGAGACGGACGCAACGGACATCTCAGCCACGAGCGCGGCGAGATCACCGCCTATCATATCCGCAACAGAGCCCGGTACATCGTCCTCGTCCGCGAAGTCGAGTTCCGCCTCGATCATCGCTCTCGCATGGGTCAGACGTTCCGCCCACCCACCATATTTGGCTGATAGGGCACCCATTCCGGTCTGAAGCGCCAGTTTTCTTTGCATCTCCGTTTCAGCGGATACCAGATCGGACAAGCCTTCGACTTCTACCAGGTCGAGCCGCCCGTGTTCAAAAGCGCGGCGGGCAAATTCACCGGCTTCGGCAGACCGCAAACCCAGTTCCTTCAGTGTCCCCGCAACAGCGTTTACTACCGCACGGCTTCCATGAACCTGCAATTCGGCACAATCCTCGCCGGTAAAGGAGTGCGGCGCTTCAAAATATAGGACCAGGCCCTGATCGAGCATCTCACCGTTTCGGTTGCGAATCGTTCGGAGGCTTGCCTGTCGGGGCAGAGGGGCCGAGCCGGCAATCTCGTTGATTACTGCTTTCGTCGCCGGACCACTTATGCGTATGACAGCAACGCCGGCCGGTGGCTGACCGCTGGAAAGCGCGAAGATTGTTGCCTGTGTCATGTCTTCGTTCCAATCCACAAAAGACAAAGGCGCCCGATGTCGGGCGCCTGCAAATTCGTCGAAGAATCCGGCTAAGGATTACGTATTCATTGAATCGAAGAAGTCCGCATTGTTCTTCGTCTGCTTCAGCTTGTCGATCAGGAACTCGATCGCATCGGTGGTTCCCATCGGAGCAAGGATACGGCGAAGAACGAAGATCTTCTGCAGATCCTGACGTGGGACGAGCAGGTCTTCCTTACGCGTACCGGACTTGAGAATATCCATGGCCGGGAAGATACGCTTGTCGGCAACTTTGCGGTCAAGCACGATTTCCGAGTTACCGGTACCCTTGAATTCTTCGAAGATGACTTCATCCATGCGGCTGCCTGTATCGATAAGCGCGGTCGCGATGATCGTCAGCGAACCGCCTTCCTCGATATTACGGGCTGCACCAAAGAAGCGCTTCGGCCGCTGCAGCGCGTTTGCATCCACACCACCGGTCAGAACCTTGCCGGAAGACGGGACGACCGTGTTGTAGGCGCGGCCGAGACGGGTGATGGAATCGAGCAGAATGACGACGTCACGACCATGTTCGACCAGGCGCTTGGCCTTTTCGATGACCATTTCAGCGACCTGCACGTGGCGAACTGCCGGTTCGTCGAAGGTCGAGGAAACGACTTCGCCCTTCACCGAGCGCTGCATGTCCGTCACCTCTTCCGGACGTTCGTCGATGAGAAGAACGATCAGATAGCATTCCGGATGATTGGCGGTAATCGAATGGGCAATGTTCTGCAGAAGAACCGTCTTACCGGTACGCGGCGGCGCAACGATCAGGCCACGCTGGCCCTTGCCGAGCGGTGCGACGAGATCGATGACGCGCGCTGAATTATCCTTCGACGTCGGGATATCGAGTTCCATCTTGAACCGCTCATTCGGATAAAGCGGCGTCAGGTTGTCGAAGTGAACCTTGTGACGGATCTTTTCAGGATCGTCGAAATTGATCGTGTTGACTTTCAGCAGCGCGAAATAGCGTTCGCCTTCCTTCGGGCCGCGGATCGGTCCTTCAACGGTATCGCCCGTCTTCAGGGAAAACCGGCGGATCTGCGATGGCGAAATGTAGATATCGTCCGGACCAGGCAGATAGTTCGCATTTGCGGAACGCAGGAAGCCAAAACCGTCCTGAAGAACCTCGACCACGCCTTCACCGATGATTTCAACATCCTGGCTGGCAAGAACCTTGAGAATTGCAAACATCAACTCCTGCTTGCGCATCGTGCTGGCATTTTCGACCTCCAGCGACTCTGCGAAGGTCAGCAAATCAGTCGGAGATTTGCTCTTAAGTTCTTGAAGCTTCATTTCAGCCATGAAGAGGGGACCACTTGAGAAAATATAAGGGAATTGGGCGTGTCGGTGGAATTCGCTTCCGCGGATGAAGTCCGGGGACAACGTCGGTTACACGCATGCCACGATATGGAGGTGTCGCGAAAATAGCGATTCCCTCCGCGTGCCGCAAGAGGCTTATTCAGAAAAAGGCAAGCCCTTTCTCAGAACGGCTTTACGATAACGAGGATTACGATCGCAATCATCAGCACGGTCGGCACTTCATTCCATATCCGCCAATGCCTTGCGGCACGTCTGGGCTTGTCTGCGGCAAAATCGCGAACCGCGCGACCAAACAGCACATGAACCCAGGTAAGCGCCACGACCATGGCAATCTTCCCGTGAAGCCAGCCACCCTGAAATCCGTAAACGTCCCAGGCAAGATAAAGCCCCAGCATCCAGCTTACCATCATCGCCGGATTCATGATGACCTTCAGCAACCGCCTTTCCATCATCTTGAAAGTTTCCGATCGCTCGGAACCGATCGGTGCATCCGTGTGATAGATGAACAGCCGCGGCAGATAGAGAAGCCCTGCCATCCATGACATCACGGCGATGACATGAAATGCTTTCACATACAGGATGAAATCATCCGGCCGTAAAACGTAGGTCAGGCCCAGGATGAGGAGAAATATCGCAAGTGCGATGAAGGCACGCGTCTTGGCCTTACCGCCCGCACCTTCGTTTCCGGCTTCCTCGCGGTGCGGCGCCATCAACCCAGCCCTCTAACGCGATTGACCAGTTTCGCGACATTGTCCGGATCAGCTTCCGGCGTGATACCGTGGCCGAGATTAAAGATCAGCGGCCCATTTCCCAGAACCTGCAGGATCGCGTCGATACCGTCATCAAGCGATTGGCCGCCGGCCACGACCCGCATCGGATCGAGATTACCCTGGACAGGCCCATCTTTCTGCAGTTCCGCGGCAAACGACAGCGGCACGCTCCAGTCCAGCCCGATCGCATCTGCCCCGGTCTTTTGCCGGTATTGGCGCAGGTTCATTCCCGCGCCCTTGGCAAAGGCGATGATGCGTGCATTCGGCCGCTTGCTGCGCACGATCTCGATCATCCGTGCAACCGGCTTCACCGCAAAGGCTTCGAATTCCGCTTCGCCGAGAACACCGGCCCATGAATCGAAGATCTGCACCGCATCCGCACCGGCATCGATCTGGGCAATCAGATATTCGGCGGAAATTTCCGCAAGAAACACCAGCAGATGTTCGAGCGCCTGCCGGTTGCGATAACCGAAGAGACGGGCAGGAGCCTGATCGGGCGTACCGTGGCCGGCAATCATGTAGGTCGCGACGGTCCAGGGAGCACCGCAGAAGCCGAGAAGAGCAGTTTCCGATGGCAATTCCTGCCTCAGCCGCTTTACCGTCTCCAGGACGGGAGACAGATGCGCAAGAGTGTCATCCGCTTTAAGCGAATAGATGCTGGCCTCATCGATCGGATCCATCTGTGGCCCTTCGCCGGGCGTAAATCGCACGTTCCTGTCCAAAGCATCGGGAATGACCAGGATGTCGGAAAAGAGAATGGCCGCATCGAACGAATAACGCCTGATCGGCTGGAGCGTGACCTCGACAGCCAGATCAGGCGTGTAACAGAGATCGAGGAACCCACCGGCCTTCTGCCGCGTTGCACGATACTCGGGAAGATAACGTCCAGCCTGTCTCATAAGCCAAAGCGGAGGGGGCGTCACCGTTTTCCCCTCCAACACGTCGACGATCTTCCTTTTCACCGGCACCAGCATCTATCCCTTATAAAAAGAATCCAATTTCTATTGGTTTCTATTTCTTAGAGTCGGTGTGTATCAAGGATTAAAGTCAAACCCCAGATTAACCGAAATTTTGCTAATATCCGCCGAGCGATATAAAAAGCATTTCTCGGAATTTTTGAATTCTGGGAAAAATCATAAATTCAATAAAAGATTCAATAATATGACCGGCGTGTTGGGTAGTTTTTATCTGTAGACAACATGTGGATAAGTTTGGCAGATATGACAATTGTCCACGCAAATCACATCCTCGCGTTCCATCAATCCAACTGATCGCAGATTGTGGAAAAAGTGGCGGTTTTCCCGAGGCCTGTCCCTCCCGCCTCTGAACATGGTCGCCTGTCCCAAGTTATCAACATACGGTAGAGAATAACGTGGAGAACCGGAAAAACTTCTTCCACTTGCATTTGGTTTCTGACTCCACCGGCGAGACTCTGATCTCTGCCGGACGGGCGGTCGCAGCCCAATTCCAGAACAGCTATGCGCTTGAGCACGTCTATCCGCTGATTAGGAACCGCAAACAGCTGGTGGCAGTGCTTGACGCTGTCGATGCGGAACCCGGCATCGTCCTCTATACGATCGTGGACCAGGATCTGGCATCGCTGATCGACCTTCGTTGCCGCGAAATGGGCGTTCCTTCCGTGAATGTGCTGGAGCCGGTTCTAGCTGTTTTCCAGACCTATCTGGGTGCGCCGTCGCGTCGCCGCGTTGGCGCGCAGCATGCTTTGAACGAGGAATATTTCGCCAGGATCGAGGCGCTGAACTTCACCATGGATCACGATGACGGCCAGATGCCCGAGACCTATGATGAAGCTGACGTTGTCCTGATCGGCATCAGCCGAACCTCCAAGACGCCGACCAGCATCTATCTTGCAAATCGCGGGATCAAGACGGCAAACATCCCGATTGTGCCGGGAGTCGAGTTGCCGGACGCTCTTTATAGTGCCACTCGTCCATTGATCGTTGGACTGATCGCCACCACCGACCGGATCTCCCAGATCCGGGAAAACCGGGAACTCGGCAATTCTCAGGGGCTTGATCGGAACACCTACACGGATCGCGCCAGCATCAATGAAGAGCTTAAATATGCCCGGGCACTTTGCGGGCGAAACAATTGGCCGATCATCGATGTTTCTCGCCGTTCGATCGAGGAGACTGCCGCGGCTATTCTTGCCCTGCGACCGAGGCTCAGGTAATCCCGAACTGTTTTTCGCCCGAACTGTTTGTCGGAGATGATACCTGAAGTGACACTTGTCCTTGCCTCCTCAAGTCCCTTTCGCCGAATGCTGCTCAAAAATGCCGGCCTGACATTCGAATCGCGCGCCGCCGATATCGATGAACGACAGATAGAGGCCTCTGAAAAACACATTGGCCCCGAAGTTGTTGCCGGGATCTTGGCCAGGGCGAAGGCGCAGGATGTATCGCGTTATTTTCCTGATGCGCTCGTAATTGGCTCCGACCAAACGATGTCGCTTGGAGATCGCGTCTATCACAAGGCAAGGAGCCGCGCCGAGGCCCGCGATAACCTGCTCTCCCTCTCAGATCGGACCCACAGGCTTAACAGTGCTGTGGCCATTGTAAAAAACGGAACTCTGGTCTGGGAGCATATTGCCTATGCCGAGCTGACAGTCCGCGAACTGACCGAGGGGTATGTCGATCGGTATCTCGATAGAATTGGCGACAAGGCATTTTCGAGTGTCGGCGGCTACCAGCTGGAAGGAGAGGGCATCCATCTCTTTTCCGCCATTCAGGGTGACTATTTCACCATTCTCGGCCTCCCCATGCTTCCGCTTCTGGAAGAACTCCGTCGCCTGGGAGCGATTGATGGCTGATAGACGCGAAAAATCACCGCCTGCTGCATTTGTGACCGGCTGGCCGATCAAGCACTCCCGCTCTCCAATCATTCATAGGCACTGGCTGAAACAATACGGCTTGCCGGGCACCTATGATGCGGTCGCTGTTTCCGAAAAGGATTTCGCCGCTTTTATAGAGGGGGTGAAAAACGGTAGCCTGGGCTTCTCCGGCGGCAATGTCACGATCCCGCACAAGGAAACGGCTTTCGCTCTCAGCGACCGGCCGGATGAGCTGGCGAAGGAACTCGGTGCAGCCAATACGCTCTGGCTGCAGGACGGTCAGCTTCATGCGACGAATACGGATGGATACGGTTTTGCAGCCAATCTCGACGGACATCATCCGGGCTGGGACAAGGTCAATCGCGCCGTTATTCTCGGTGCGGGCGGCGCAAGCCGTGCCGTCGTTCAGGCTGTCCGTAATCGTGGCATCAACGAAATCCACATCGTCAATCGTACCATGTCACGTGCGAAGGAGCTTGCCGATCGCTTCGGTCCGAAAATTCATGCGCATGGATTACCCGCCCTGGAAGAGGTCATGGCTGGTGCCGGCTTGTTTGTGAACACGACATCGCTTGGCATGGATGGAGCAGAATCCGTTTCCTTCGACTTTTCGGGTCTGAAGTCAGGTGCAATGGTGACGGATATCGTTTACGTCCCGCTTGAAACGCCTATTCTTCGGCAGGCGCGCGAGCAGGGTTATCCGACGACCGATGGATTGGGGATGCTGCTGCATCAGGCGGTGCCCGGTTTCGAAAGATGGTTTGGTCGTCGCCCGGTGGTCGACAGTGCTCTACGACAACTCATCATTCAGGATATTCAGGCGGCGGCATGATTGTTATCGGATTGACCGGATCGATCGGCATGGGAAAGACGACCACTGCCGGCATGTTCAGGGATGCGGGTATCCCGGTCAACGATTCCGATGCTGTCGTGCATGACCTTTATAGAACGGATGCAGTTAAACCGGTAGGCGAAGCTTTTCCCGGCTCAATTCGTGAAGGCGCCATCGACAGGGTGGAACTGGCCCGGCAACTTTCACTCGATCCCGGTGGTTTTAGCCGGCTTGAAGCAGTTGTGCACCCGCTGGTGAGAGACAGGGAAAAGCAGTTTCTCGCAAGGCAGAGATTGGCAGGGGCTGATCTCGTCCTCCTCGACATTCCTCTGCTTTTCGAAACCGGCGCTGAGAAACGCGTCGATGTGGTTGTGGTCGCGACCTGTGATCCACAGATACAGCGGCAGCGCGTTCTTGCCAGACCAGGCATGACGGAAGAAAAGTTCAAGCTCATCCTGAACCGTCAGCTGCCTGATTCGCAGAAACGCGATCGTGCGGATTTTCTGGTCGATACGGGCTGCGGCCTCGACCAGGCAAAAAAGCGAGTAGAGCAGATCATCAATCTTCTACGGTCGGGCATACGGAGTGAAAAACATGCGTGACATCATTTTCGATACGGAAACGACCGGGCTTGAATCCAAGCAGGATCGCATCATCGAAATCGGTGGTGTCGAGCTGATCAACAATTTCCCGAGCGGAAAGACGATCCACATCTTCATCAATCCGGGTGATCGTAAGGTTCATCCCGATGCTTTGGCTGTCCATGGCATCACGGACGAGTTCTTGAAAGACAAGCCGAGCTTCGCTGAAGTCGCCCAGCAGATCGTGGACTTTTTCGAAGGGGCACGATGGATCGCCCATAACGCCAACTTCGATATGGGTTTCATCAACGCGGAATTCGAGCGGATAGGTCTGCCTCCTGTACCTTCCGATCAGGTTGTCGATACGCTGGCCATGGCGCGTCGGAAACACCCGATGGGTCCGAACTCGCTCGACGCCCTTTGCCGTCGTTACGGGATCGACAACACCCACCGTACAAAACACGGCGCATTGCTGGACTCCGAACTACTGGCCGAAGTCTATATCGAAATGAATGGTGGCCGACAGGCCGCCTTGGGACTGGTCGGCTCAGATCAGGTGGTAGAAGTCGCCGAGGCTGAAGAGACGGTAGTCATCACGGACCAGGTGCGCCCGCGCGCACTTGTGAACCGGTTGAGCGCACAGGATTTGGAGCATCATGCATCAATGATCGCCTCTATGAAAGGCAAGGCGATCTGGCTAAAATATCGTCAGGAATAGGGTCGTTCCAGCAAAGCGCAAAACGGTCTTGTGTCTGGAACTGCGTGAGACGCAGCGATAGTGCAATAAAAAAGCCCGGAACTTCCGGGCTTTTCCGATTTTTGTCTGATCAGCTGTTGAGCGGCTGAACCTTGGCGCGGGCCTGTTCTTCGGCCATGCGCTGCGAAAACATCTGGGCAAAATCGATTGGATCGATCATCAGCGGCGGGAAACCGCCATTGCGGGTCACATCTGCGATGATCTGACGCGCGAACGGGAACAGCAGGCGCGGGCATTCGATGAACAGAACCGGCAGCATGTGTTCCTGCGGAAAACCGGTGATGCGGAAGACGCCGCCATAAACCAATTCGGCTGCGAACACGACCTTGTCGCCTTCCTTGGCTTCGGCGTTCAGCGAAAGAACGACGTCGAAATCGGTATCCGACAGCGGGTTGGCGTTGACGTTCACGCCGATATTGATGGCCGGCGCGTTGTCACGCGCCTGAAGCGACCGGGGTGCACCTGGATTTTCGAAGGAAAGGTCCTTGGTGTACTGGGCAAGAATGTTGAGCGAAGGGCTCGCCGACTGCGTGTTTTCGTCTGCCATGGGATATCCTCAGGACTGATGCGTTGAGGCCGCATAACATCTAGGCATTTTGCTTACAACCCGTTGCGGCTCTGGCTTATGGTCACGGATCGCGGTCAATGCCTTTTGACCACGGAGAAGATGGGTTCGGATCCGTGTTCCGATGAAAATCCTCTTCCTCGAGATCGACGACCTTGCCGGCTGCATTCGGATTTTCGCGCGCGCCGCCGGCCGGATGGCTGAAACCGCCACGGCTGCTGCGGGGGCCGACCACCACGACACGCTTTCCGATCGCCGACCAGAGAAGCCGCCGCACGAACGGAATGAACAGTGCGATGCCGATAATGTCAGTGACGAAGCCGGGCAGAAGCAGAAGGATGCCGGCAACGACGATCATCGCCCCGTCGATAACGGAACTTGCCGGGATTTGCCCCTGCTGGCTTTGCTCCGAAAGCTTCTTCAAAAGATGCAGGCCCTGTTGCCGCATCATGAAGGCGCCGAGCAATCCGGTACCGATGACGAGGCCAAGTGTCCACCACAGGCCGAGCGCACGCCCGACCACGACAAATCCGGCGATTTCGGCCAAAGGCCAGGCAAGCAGCACGCTAAGAGCAATAAATGGGCGCATGATCCATTGAATGTTGTACGAGGTCGTTTCGAAGGCTCACACCTTCGCTATTTGAAGATGGCTTAATGCAGACTATATGATGATGTGAATTCAACTTTTAAACGGTAATTGCGGGTTAATATGGGTTCCAACGACTTCATTACACTCTTTTTCCTTGTTGCGGCGGTCCTGATTTTCCTGCAACTGCGCAGTGTGCTCGGCCGCCGGACGGGAAACGAGAAGCCGCCGGAGACATATGTCTCGCGCGAAGCGCTTAAAACCCCTGCCGCTGCGGATGACGGTAAGGTCGTAACTTTGCCGCGTCGCGAAGCCGGCGAAGAGGATCAGCGTCTGGCGGAGGTCGATGCTCTCGTAAAGCCCGGCAGCGAGTTGAACGAGTCGCTGAAGTCGCTGATAAGGGCCGATGCGTCCTTCCAGCCGAAGGAATTCCTAAACGGCGCTAAGATGGCCTATGAGATGATAGTCATGGCGTTTGCCGATGGCGACCGGAAGACCCTGAAGGGCCTTCTCTCTAAGGAAGTCTTTGAAGGTTTCGATTCCGCTATCCGCGAACGCGAGGCCCGTGGCGAAGTGGTGAAGTCCACTTTCGTCGGCATCGACAAGGCGGCCTTCACCCAAGCCGCTCTCAAGCAGTCGGAAGCTCAGGTCACGGTTCGCATCGTCAGCCAGCTGATTTCGGCTACCTTCGACAAGGAAGGCAAGCTAATCGACGGTGACCAGGAGGCCGTTGCCGAAGTGACCGATATCTGGACCTTTGCAAGGGATGTCCGCTCCAAGGATCCGAACTGGAAACTGATCGCGACCGAATCCGAACAATGAGCCCGACTTCGCCAGGATACCGCCTGTCTTCCGTATCCTTCGGCGACCTTCCCGGTTGGGAAAGGGACGATCCCCGCGCCTTGTTTGATGCGATGGCGCGGTGTCTTACCCATATTCGCGACGTGAAGCCCTATCGGGCCGGCGTTCTTGGCCTCACCGCCGATGACTTGATGCCGCTTCTGGCTGCAGCTGGCATACTATCGTCTGATATGACGCAAGCGCAGGCGCGCGCGTTTTTCGAAGAGAGTTGCATTCCCTTCCGTATCGAGCGCGATGACGCCCAGCCGGGTCTGGTGACCGCCTTTTACGAGCCGGAAGTCGATGTCTCGGCAAAACCAGACGAGACGTTCGCCCATCCCTTCTATTTCCGTCCTGACGATCTCATCGATCTTGACGAAACCAACCGGCCTACCGAAATGGACTCCGGCTACATGTTCGGTCATGCGACTGCTTCCGGTGTGACCGAATATCCGGATCGTAAGGAAATCGATCGAGGTTTTCTCGCCGGGCGCGGCCTTGAAATTGCTTGGGCACGGTCGAAGGTTGACGTCTTTTTCGCCCATGTCCAGGGCGCAGCACGCCTTCGTTATCCGGATGGCGACATTCGCCGTATCACCTATGCCGCAAAGGCTGGTCATCCATTTTCTCCGATCGGAAAGCTCCTGATCGATCTCGGGGAAATCCCGCGCGAAAAAATCTCGATGCAGAGCATCCGTAAATGGCTAGCCGAGAATCCGGCTAAGGTTGATGAAATCCTTTGGCATAACCGGTCCTATATCTTCTTCCGCGATGCCGATGTTTCCGACGACACACTCGGTCCCGTCGCCGCGGCCAAGGTGCCGCTCATCGCCGGGCGCTCCCTTGCTGTGGATCGTATGATCCATACATTCGGTTATCCCTTCTTCATTCATGCTCCGACGCTGCTTCATCTCGATGACGGTCAACCCTTTGCCAGGCTGATGCTGGCACTCGATACCGGATCGGCTATTGTCGGCCCAAGCCGCGGCGATATCTTTACTGGTTCAGGTTATGAAGCGGGAGAACGCGCCGGAACTGTCAGGAACGAAGCCGATTTCTATATCCTGATTCCCAAGGCGGCGGCTGGCAGGTTTGGAGCATGAACGGCGGACGTAAACTCAATTCCGAGGAACGGATACTGTGGGGCAAGGTGGCAAAATCCACCCGCGCCTTCAAGGAGCGCTGGACCGATCTTGCCGCCTTCGAGGCCGAAGAAGTCGCCCACGCGGCAGAGGTCGAGAAATCGAAACCCGCATCGCCTCGAGAAGTGCCGGAACAGCTGGCAGAACAGGTTCGCACCGCTAAGAAGCCGGCCGGCTATCACTATCCGCTCGAAAAGCCGACGAAGAAAAAACTCGCCAAAGGAAGGCTTGCAATCGAGGCGCGCCTCGATCTCCACGGCCTTTTCCAGGGTGAGGCGCATGACCTTTTGCTCGATTTCATCTATCGGGCGCATGAACGGGGCTTGCGCCATGTTCTCGTCATCACTGGCAAGGGCAGTTCGATGGGCAGTGAAGGCGCCCTTCGCCGCGCAGTCCCGCTCTGGTTCTCCAAGGCCGAGTTTCGTTTCCTGATTTCGTCCTATGAATGGGCAGCCCGCCATCACGGCGGCGAGGGTGCGCTCTATGTGAGGCTGGCGCGCACTGAGAGGGCAGACCGTTGACGCCGTTCGGCCAGGCGATGCGCGAACTGCGCCAGCGCAGGGGCGTTACCCAGCGCGCCCTGGCGCAGGCCATAGGCGTCACGCCAGCCTATCTTTCTGCGCTCGAACATGGCCATCGCGGCCGCCCGACCTTCGAGCTTCTGCAGCGTATTGCCGGCTATTTCAACATCATCTGGGACGAGGCGGACGATCTCTTCCGCCTGGCGGATGCATCCGATCCCAGGGTCGTTATCGATACCGCAGGCCTGCCGCCGGAATACACGCTTCTGGCCAATCAGCTGTCGAAACGGATTAGCACTTTGACGCCAGAGATGGTAGAAGAGATCAACAGGCTCTTGAATAGCCCGCAATAGTCATTTTTCTCGGGAAGAACCACGGCTTTCCTGCCATAATGGTGTGCTCAACCTTTAGAAGCCGCCCGCGATTTCCTATATTGAAAACGGAAAAAGCGGTGATTCGCGCGTCACCGAGAAGAACCAACTGGAAGAAGCTGAATGACCGATCTACCCGCCAGCGAAAATGGTGCGAGTGCAGAATATGGTGCCGATTCGATTAAGGTGCTGAAGGGCCTAGATGCCGTTCGCAAGCGCCCCGGCATGTATATCGGTGATACGGATGACGGCTCCGGTCTTCATCACATGGTCTACGAAGTTGTCGACAACGCGATCGATGAGGCTCTGGCCGGCCATGCCGATATCGTCACCGTCACACTCAATTCCGATGGCTCCGTCACCGTGACCGACAACGGTCGCGGTATCCCGACGGACATCCACAAGGAAGAGGGGGTCTCAGCGGCGGAAGTCATCATGACTCAGCTCCATGCCGGCGGCAAATTCGACCAGAATTCCTATAAGGTTTCAGGCGGTCTGCATGGCGTTGGCGTCTCGGTCGTCAATGCGTTGTCGGTCTGGCTTAAGCTTAAGATCCGCCGCAACGGCAAGGTCCATGAAATTCGCTTCACCCATGGTGTCGCCGATGCGCCGCTGAAAGTAATCGGTGATTACGAGGGACGTTCAGGCACGGAAGTCACCTTCCTCGCCAGCCCTGAAACCTTCACCATGACCGAGTTCGATTACAACACACTCGAACACCGCCTGCGCGAACTCGCCTTCCTGAATTCGGGTGTCCGAATTCGGCTCACGGATCGCCGCAAGCCGGACGTGAAGGAAGAAGAGATGGTCTATGACGGTGGCCTCGAGGCCTTCGTCAGCTACCTCGATCGTTCGAAGAAACCGCTCGTTGAAAAGCCTGTCGCCATCAAGGGCGAGAAGGATGGGATGACGGTTGAAGTGGCCATGTGGTGGAACGACAGTTACCACGAGAATGTTCTCTGCTTTACCAACAATATTCCGCAGCGTGACGGCGGAACTCATATGGCGGGTTTCCGGGGAGCGCTTACCCGGCAGATTACATCCTATGCGGAAACCTCGGGCATCATGAAGCGTGAAAAGGTTTCGCTGACAGGTGACGACTGCCGCGAAGGACTGACGGCAGTGCTGTCGGTTAAGGTACCAGATCCGAAATTCTCATCGCAGACCAAGGACAAGCTGGTTTCCTCGGAAGTTCGTCCTGTTGTCGAAAGCCTTGTCAACGAGGCGCTCAGTTCTTGGCTGGAAGAACACCCTGCAGAAGCCAAGGTTCTCGTAGGCAAGGTCGTAGAAGCCGCCGTTGCTCGTGAAGCCGCCCGCAAGGCGCGTGAGCTCACCCGCCGCAAGGGCGTTCTTGATATCGCTTCCCTGCCGGGCAAGCTGGCTGACTGCTCCGAGCGTGATCCATCCAAGTCCGAAGTCTTCCTCGTCGAGGGTGATAGTGCAGGTGGCTCCGCCAAACAGGGTCGCTCGCGTGAAAACCAGGCGATCCTTCCGCTGCGTGGTAAGATCTTGAACGTCGAGCGCGCCCGTTTCGACAAGATGCTTTCCAGCCAGGAAATCGGCACGCTGATAACTGCGCTCGGCACATCGATTGGCAAGGACGAGTTCAACGCCGACAAGCTGCGCTATCACAAGATCATCATCATGACGGACGCTGATGTCGACGGAGCGCATATTCGCACACTGCTCCTGACCTTCTTCTTCCGCCAGATGCCGGAACTGATCGAGCGTGGCCACATCTACATCGCCCAGCCGCCGCTCTATAAGGTCGCGCGCGGCAAGTCCGTTCAGTACCTGAAGAACGAGGCGGCGCTTGAGGAATACCTCATCAGCATGGGTATCGAGGAAGCAAGGTTGATCGTCGGTTCCGGTGAGGTTCGTGTCGGCGAAGACATGCGCGAAGTGATCCACGATGCACAGCGCCTGCGCTCGCTCGTCGACGGCCTTCATTCCCGCTATAACCGTTCGATCATCGAGCAGGCGGCAATTGCTGGCGCGCTCAATCCGGACCTTACCGACAACCGCGAACGTGCCCAGCAGACAGCCGACCTCGTCGCACAGCGCCTAGACATGATTGCGGAAGAGACGGAACGCGGCTGGACCGGTCACGTGACGGACGAGGGTGGCCTGCGTTTTGAGCGCATGGTACGCGGCGTTCGCGAAGTGGCCTTCATCGATAACGCGCTGATCGGCTCGGCCGACGCTCGCCATATCGATCAGCTGTCGGGCCGTTTGCAGGAAATCTACTCGACCTCGCCGATCCTTGCCCGCAAGGATGGCCAGCTGGAAATCTCCGGTCCGCGTGCGCTTCTCGATGCTATCTTCGCCGCCGGCCGGAAGGGCCTGTCGATGCAGCGCTACAAGGGTCTTGGAGAAATGAATGCCGAGCAGCTGTGGGAAACCACGCTCGACCCGAATGTTCGCTCTCTGCTGCAGGTCAAGGTGAACGATGCGACCGATGCCGACGGCCTCTTTTCCCGCCTTATGGGCGACGAAGTCGAGCCGCGTCGCGAGTTCATCCAGGACAACGCATTGAGCGTCGCCAACCTCGATATCTGAGGTATTTGCTCAGTCCAAAGCTGAAACGGGGCCGACAGGCCCCGTTTTCGCATCCGGCTAAGGATTCAGGCGAAACCTTGCACAGTCAGGCTTTTGATCACGGTTCGCCGGAGAACTTCCCCTCGAAGGCGATCTCCGAAACGGCCTTTCGTCCGCTCGGTATCTCGCGCTCCCTCAGGTCTTCCGGCAATGTCTCCTTCGCGGCCATGCGGCCAAGCGCGGCTGCGGCTTCCACTCTGAAACCCTCGGGCAGTTCGAGCACGTCCACAGATTTTTCCTTGTCGAACCCCTCCATTCCATGCGCGTGATAGCCGAGCTTCATGGCCTGGCAGATTACTGAGAACCAGGCTGCGCCCGTATCGTAGGAATGCGTATAGGCGGGCTTGTGCTCGCCGTTTGATGAACCCCGGTAGCATTTCGAAACGATAATCATCAGGGCAGCGGCATTCTTTGCCCAACGCTGGTTGCCGGGAACGAGAAGATCAAGGATCGCCTCGAATGCCGGCGTGCCGCGAAGACCATAGATGAAGCGCCAGGGCTGATTGTTGCCGGACGAGGGCGCCCAATGCGCCGCGTCGAGAATGGTCAGCATCTGTTCGCGATCCATCGTCTCGTCAGTAAAAGCGCGCGGCGACCAGCGATCGAGAAAATACGCGTCGATGGGAAATTCGGATGTGCGGGAATTGCTGCTGGTCATCGAGGTCTCCTTGTCATGTTGCCCAACATATGCCTCACCGGCTCTTTGGCAATCACCCTCGCGCAGGTGACAATCGACCCCACATCCGTCATAGATGGGTGAGGGGAGGGAGGCGTTCTACGGAGCGCGCAAGGAGAGGAGTGCACCGCCATGAAAGGCAGCGCGATCATGTTCTATCAGCTGTATGAATTGAACCACGCTGCGCTCGCGCCGTTTCGCGCCGGTGCGGAAGCACTTCGCTATGTCTCTAGCAATCCGCTCAACCCCATGTCGCAAACCGTGCTCGGCCGTACGTTGACGGCAAGCCTCGAAGTTTTCGAGCGGGCCACGCGACGCTATGCCAAGCCGGATTTCGGCCTGAACGAAACCACCGTGAATGGCGAAACGGTCGCAGTGGAAGAAGAGATCATTTGGTCTAAACCCTTCTGTCAGCTGCTGCATTTCAAGCGCGATCTTCCGCCGGCCCATCAGCCGGATCCGAAAATCCTGTTGGTCGCGCCTATGTCCGGACATTATGCGACACTGCTGCGTGGAACGGTCGAAGCGCTGCTTCCTCATGCGGAGATTTACATCACCGATTGGGTCGATGCGCGGCTCGTGCCTGTCACGGAAGGCGGGTTCGATCTTAACGATTACATCGATTACGTTATCGAGATGCTGCAGGAGATAGGCCCTGGCGCACATGTCGCCGGCGTCTGTCAGCCGTCGGTACCCGTGCTCGCAGCCGTCGCGATCATGGAAACGCGAAAGGACCCGATGCTGCCTGCCTCGATGATCCTCATGGGTGGCCCGATCGATACCCGCATCAACCCGACGGCGGTCAACAAGCTGGCAAACGAGCATCCGCTCGAGTGGTTCAAGGATAACGTCATCATGACGGTACCCTTTCCGCAACCCGGTTTCATGCGTCCTGTCTATCCCGGCTTCCTGCAGCTCTCGGGTTTTATGTCGATGAACCTCGACCGCCATGTGATGGCACATCGCGAATTCTTCGATCACCTCGTCAAGAATGACGGCGAGTCGGCGGAGCGACACCGGGACTTCTACGACGAATACCTCGCCGTGATGGACCTGACCGAGGAGTTCTATCTCCAGACCGTAGATACCGTCTTCATCCGCCATTCTTTGCCGAAAGGCGAGATGATGCATCGCGATGTCCCGGTTGACACTGGTGTCATTCGCAACGTTGCATTGATGACGGTCGAAGGCGAGAATGACGATATCTCCGGCTTGGGCCAGACCAATGCCGCCCATGCGATATGCCCGAATATCCCTGACAGCATGCGCCTTCATTACATGCAGCCGGATGTCGGTCATTACGGCGTTTTCAATGGTTCCCGTTTCCGCCAGGAGATCGCGCCGCGGATCATCGAATTCACCCGGCTGCATTCCGGAACCCGGCCAAGCGATGCGGCGCCTAAGCCTACGCGTAGCGGCAGGAAAAGCGCGCCGAAGCCGGAATAGATCGAATTCCACTATCGATTTCCGCATTTTAGCGGATTTAATCTTTGCTCTTCTTGAAGCGCGATCCGGGGCTCACCAAATCGATTCCCGTCGGGCTGGCATATGGCCTCCCGCTCTAACCCTAAGGGTGTGACCTATGAACCAGTCTGCATTGATACGTCCGGAGTGGACGCCGGCCACCATTGCTCTCATGGTGCTCGGTTTCATAGTTTTCTGGCCACTCGGCCTTGCTATGCTCGCCTATATCATTTTCGGGGATCGGCTTCGTGGCTTCAAGCGCGATGGCAATGATCGCGCTGACAAATGGTTCGCCGGTTGCCGCAAGGCAAGCCGCCGTTACAACACGCATTTTTCGACCGGCAATGTCGCTTTCGACGACTGGCGCAAGGCCGAGCTGGATCGCCTGGACGAAGAACGCCGCAAGCTTGATGAGATGCGGGAAGACTTCGATACCTATGCGCGCGAGCTTCGCCGCGCCAAGGACCAGGAAGAATTCGACCGCTTCATGCGCGACCGCAAAAATCGTCCTTCGGGCGATCAGCCGGTGGTCGATGTCTGACCTCAAGGTCGGCTCCGAAATGATGAAGGCCGGTGCTCTTCGGAGCGCCGGCTTTTTTGATGGGCAGAATCCCGGTGAATCGGGTAAGGAATAGTCATGTTCGCGCTGTTGAAGAAGCCGGTTCGCCGATCACCCAAACCACTACAGACGGTCAAGCGGATGCTTGCTGTGGGGGATCGCGCCATGCCGTTGACCATCAAGGAGAACAGCCGCGCGACCCGTATCACGCTCAGGATCGAGCCGGGCGGCAGGGCGCTCAATCTCACCATCCCCGTGGGCCTGAAACATTACGAGGTGGATGACTTTCTGTCTCGCCACGAGGGCTGGCTGAAAACCAAGCTCGCCAAATTCTCCCTCGACAACCCGATCCGGCCGGGTGGCACCATTTCCATCCGCGGCGTTCAGCACCGCATAGAACATACCGGATCCTTGCGCGGCATCACCCAGGCGCTGGTTATCGATGGCGAACCGGTACTCAAGGTAAGCGGGCTTGAGGAACATATGGGCCGAAGGATCTCAACCTTTCTCAAGAAGGAAGCGCGCCACGATCTCGAAGCGCAGGCCCGCCGTCATGCCGCGGCGATCCGCAAGCCGATTGCCTCGGTTTCGATGAAGGATACGCGCAGCCGCTGGGGCTCATGTTCCTGGGACGGCAATCTCAGCTTCTCGTGGCGCATCGTCATGGCGCCGCCGCTGATCATCGATTACCTCGCAGCTCACGAGGTCGCACATCTGAAAGAGATGAACCACGGCCCGAAATTCTGGGCGCTCTGCGGAGATCTTTGCCCGCGCATGGACGAGGCACGCCGCTGGCTGAAACTGCATGGTTCGCAGCTTCACGCGATAGATTTCAGCTGAGAGAGTTGCGCCGAAAGGCCGATACAGCATGTCTCTCGAAAGCGGTCCCGGTTTCGGGATAAAGACATGCGTAAAAACAAAGACCTAATGCACGACAGGCGAATCTGAAAGATCGCGACGTGCTTTAGGCAATAACTGGCTTACTGCCAGTTGCTCATGCGCATGTTCCAGTTTTCCTGGCTCGTACCCGGCGCCTGATCAGCCATCGCCATCCCGGCTCCAAGACGCTTCTGCACATTCGGACGTGCAGCCGGGACCGGAACCTTCGCGACGTTCTCAAGGCTGGCCTGATAGGCATGGGCAGGGGTATAGGAAGCGTTCTGCGGCACCGCATAGGCGGTATCGAATGCCTCTTCCATGCTGGACCGAGCAACCGCTGCCGTAATCACCGGCGCAAGCGGCGGGTTGTTCGAGGCGACGGCCGGCTGTGCCGAACCGTTATGTCCGCTCTTTTCCGGCATTGCAGCAGCCTGGGACGTGACGGCAGGTGCCGAAACCGCGGCCACCTGCGTGCTCGCAGCGGCAGCACTTGCAGCCTCGGCAATGATCGACGACGACAGGGCTGGGTTCTGCTCGGGATCGTTCGACGCATAGGCGAGAATGTAGCTGTTGGCCGGCTTCGGAGCCGCCGTCTGCAGATTGCCGTCCTCGTCACGCTTTTCGTAGAACACGTTGCCGCCGGCAGCGGCTACATAATGCATGTTGTTGTATGGGAAGCTGTATCCCTCTGTATGGAAGAACATAGCGTTCTTCACGTCGGGATGGCGCGCGCCCTTCAACACTGCATCTGCCGCCGTGTTGAGATCCGGCGCGGTAGCCTCGTCCATCTTGCGGGTCATCACGCCCGGAGCAAACTGGTTTTTCTGTGCCACGACGCCGCAAATCGTCTCCGGGTAGATGCCGGAGGTCAGGCGGTTCATGATCACGCTTCCAACGGCCAGAAAGCCATTTTCGCTCGTCCGCCTGGATTCGAAATACATCGCACGCTTCAAGCATTCACGATCTTTATTGGTGTAGCTATATACGGCCTTTTGTGAGCCAGTTTGTGCTGACGCCAATTTGGTCGTTTTGTCTTTAGCGTCCACTGACGACACGGTCTGCGTGCTGGTGCATGCAGAGAGCAGCCCCCCAACCGTCAGACATAAAGCTGCCCGCCAGGCAGCTGTCGTAATCCTCGTCATGGTACCCCGCCAAAAAATTTCAAAAATCATCTGGTTGAGGAATAACCTACCTCAATTCATACAGTTTATCAATTATCTTTCATGACAGGCCAAACCTCGGAAATTCCATTCCTTTTTCGATTTTGGCTGCAACAAACTTTCATGAGCGAAAACTGATATTTCACACATTCATCAAGCGTGAGCATGTTACGATTCGTATATGAGACATCACGGTTAATTCTTCGTATCCGGCAATCCGCCGCTGTCCATCCATGTAAAAGATTCTCGACTCCGCAGGCATTTCGTGTCACTCCGCGATCATGAAACTCGACATCAAGATTTGTGGTTTGTCGACGGCGGATGCCGTGGATCGCGCCGTTGAGCGCGGCGCAACCCATATCGGCTTCATCTTCTTCGAAAAGAGCCCGCGTAACATCGCGCCCGAGATCGCCGGTGAGTTGGCCGACCGGGTCCGCAGCAGGGCAAAGATCGTCGCCGTTACCGTGGATGCGAATGACGAAGACTTGGACGATATAGTCTCGCTTCTGCACCCGGATATTCTCCAGCTTCACGGACATGAGACGCCGGAACGCATCCTGCATATCAAGGCGCTCTATGGCCTGCCGGTAATGAAAGTGTTTTCGGTAAGGGAAGCCACGGATCTGCATCGGGTCGACCCCTTCATCGGCGTCGCCGACCGCTTCCTCTTCGATGCGAAGGCACCGAAAGGATCGGATCTTCCGGGCGGTAACGGTGTCTCCTTCGACTGGAACCTGATGGCTTCGCTTGACGAAGGCGTGAATTACATGCTTTCCGGGGGCCTGAATAAGGATAATGTCGCTGATGCGATCGCGTCCACGCGCGCAACGGGTATCGATGTATCGTCCGGAGTGGAAAGCGCCCCGGGCCTCAAAGACGTTGGAATGATCGATGCGTTTTTTGATGCTGTCGCCGATGCGAAAGCCAATAAGCGCTGAAGGAGCATAGAGTGAACGATACGCCTAAACCCAATTCCTTCCGCTCCGGCCCCGATGAGGACGGCCGTTTCGGCATTTTCGGTGGCCGCTTTGTCGCGGAAACACTGATGCCGCTGATCCTGGATCTTCAGGCCGAATGGGAAAAGGCGAAGAACGATCCGGAGTTCCAGAAGGAACTGGCTGATTTAGGCACCCATTATATCGGTCGCCCAAGCCCACTCTATTATGCCGAGCGTCTGACTGAACATCTCGGCGGCGCAAAGATTTATTTCAAGCGCGAAGAGCTGAACCATACCGGCTCCCACAAGATCAACAACTGCATCGGCCAGATTCTGCTGGCCAAGCGCATGGGCAAGACCCGTATCATCGCCGAAACCGGTGCCGGCCAGCACGGCGTGGCCTCGGCCACCGTCGCTGCTCGTTTCGGCCTCCCTTGTGTCGTCTATATGGGCGCCACCGATGTTGAGCGCCAGGCCCCGAACGTCTTCCGCATGAAACTGCTTGGCGCCGAGGTGAAGGCCGTCACGGCCGGTTCCGGCACGCTGAAAGATGCCATGAACGAGGCGCTGCGTGACTGGGTCACCAATGTCGACGACACCTATTACCTGATCGGCACTGCCGCCGGCCCGCATCCCTATCCGGAAATGGTCCGCGATTTCCAGGCCGTCATTGGCCAGGAAGCCCGTGAGCAGATCCTGGAAGCCGAAGGCCGCCTGCCGGATGTCGTCATCGCTGCCGTTGGCGGCGGTTCTAACGCCATCGGCCTTTTCCATCCCTTCCTCGATGACGAAGGCGTCAAGATCGTCGGCGTCGAAGCCGGTGGCCATGGCCTCGACGGCAACGAACACTGCGCCTCGATCACCGCAGGCTCTCCGGGCGTGCTGCATGGCAACCGCACCTATCTCTTGCAGGACAAGGACGGCCAGATCCTCGAAGGCCATTCGATCTCTGCCGGCCTCGATTATCCGGGCATAGGCCCTGAGCATTCCTGGCTGAACGATATCGGCCGCGCCGAATATGTGCCGGTCATGGATGACGAAGCGCTCGAAGCCTTCCAACTCCTGACGAAACTCGAAGGCATCATCCCGGCGCTAGAGCCCAGCCATGCCATCGCCGAAGTGATCAAGCGTGCGCCGAAGATGGGCAAGGACCAGATCATCCTGATGAACCTGTCCGGCCGCGGCGACAAGGACATTTTCACCGTCGGCAAGTTGCTTGGAGTGGGGCTGTAATCATGACTTCCAGAATGGACACACGCTTCGCCAAGTTGAAGGCCGAAGGTCGCCCCGCTCTTGTCACCTATTTCATGGGCGGCGATCCGGATTATGCAACCTCGCTCGGCATTATGAAGGCTTTGCCGGAAGCCGGCGCCGATGTGATCGAACTCGGCATGCCGTTTTCCGATCCGATGGCGGATGGCCCGACCATCCAGCTCGCCGGCCAGCGCGCCTTGAAGGGTGGCCAGACGCTGGCAAAGACGCTTGATCTCGCCCGCGATTTCCGCAAGAGCGACGATGAAACCCCGATCGTCATGATGGGCTATTACAACCCGATCTATATCTACGGCGTCGACAGGTTCGTCGATGACGCGATCGCAGCCGGCATCGATGGCCTGATCATCGTTGATCTGCCGCCGGAAATGGATGACGAGCTCTGCATCCCGGCGCTCGCCAAGGGCATCAACTTCATCCGCCTGACGACCCCGACCACGGACGAGAAGCGTCTGCCGACCGTGCTCAACAATACGTCCGGCTTCGTCTATTACGTTTCGATGAACGGCATTACCGGTTCGGCTTTGCCCGATCCGTCGCTGATCTCCGGCGCCGTCGCCCGTATCAAAGACCACACGGATCTGCCGGTCTGCGTTGGCTTCGGCGTCAAGACCGCCGATCATGCCAAGGCAATCGGTGCCGCAGCAGATGGCGTTGTCGTCGGCACGGCGATTGTCGCCCAGGTCGCCGGCAGCCTCACCAAGGATGGTGCTGCTACCGCCGACACGGTTTCCGCCGTTTCCACTTTCGTTCGCGGTCTTTCAACCGGCGTGCGTTCCGCGCGCCTTGTTGCTGCCGAATAACTGGCCCACATAAGGCATGCCTCTCGAAAGTCGCCACCGGTCTCGAGAGCGAGGCATGTCTGAAAATTGAAGATCTGAGGCGTGGCACGCGATTTTAAGGATCGCGATACGCTTCAGTCCTGACACTGTTTTATCGGAGTACCCCCAAGTGAACTGGATCACCAATTACGTTCGACCGCGCATCAATTCCATGCTGGGTCGTCGCGAAGTTCCGGAAAACCTCTGGATCAAGTGCCCTGAAACCGGCGAAATGGTCTTCCACAAGGACCTCGAAGAGAACAAGTGGGTCATTCCTGCCTCCGGCTTCCACATGAAAATGCCTGCCAAGGCGCGCCTCAGGGACCTGTTTGACGGCGGCGAGTTTGAAGCCCTGCCGCAGCCCAAGGTCGCCCAGGATCCGCTGAAGTTCCGCGATTCCAAGAAATATGCCGACCGCCTCAAGGACAGCCGCCTGAAGACCGAGCAGGAAGATACGATCCTGTCGGGCCTCGGCACCGTCCAGGGCGTCAAGCTGGTTGCCGTCGTGCATGAGTTCAACTTCATCGGTGGCTCGCTCGGCATGGCAGCCGGCGAGGCGATCGTGAAGGCTGCCGAGCGTGCGCTGAAGGAAAAATGCGCCCTGATCATCTTCCCGGCGTCGGGCGGTGCCCGCATGCAGGAAGGCATTCTTTCGCTCATGCAGCTGCCGCGCACCACGGTTGCCGTCGATATGCTGAAGGAAGCCGGCCTTCCTTACATCTGCGTGCTGACCAACCCGACCACCGGCGGCGTTACCGCGTCCTACGCGATGCTGGGTGATGTCCATATTGCCGAGCCGGGCGCTGAAATCGGTTTTGCCGGCAAGCGCGTCATCGAACAGACCCTGCGTGAAAAGCTGCCGGAGGGTTTCCAAACCTCTGAATACCTGCTTGAACACGGCATGGTCGATATGGTGGTCAAGCGCCACGATATTCCCGAAACGCTCGCCCGCATCATCCGCATGCTGATGAAGCAGCCGATGCAGGAAGCGGTTCCCGCGCCGGAGCCGAAGCTGGAAGCAGTTGCTGCGACGGCCTGACCTGAGGCAATTCCGGCAACCGGTTTTGTCGGAATTGCGTTGAAACCAAAAGACTGGGTGGCCGCACTCTCGGAAAAGGGTAGGGCCGCCCGCAAAGACGACCAGAGCCGGAGCTACGGGATGTCGACCATGAACCAGCCCGTCGCAAGCGAAGCCGCTCAGGAGATCGAGCGGCTGATGACCCTTCATCCGAAAGGGTTTGATCTGTCGCTTGAGCGTATTACCCGCCTCCTTGAGATGCTCGGCAATCCGCAGCTGAAACTGCCGCCGGTCATCCATGTCGCCGGCACCAACGGCAAGGGCTCCTGCACCGCCTTCTGCCGCGCGCTGCTGGAGGCAGGTGGCCATTCGGTCCATGTCCACACATCCCCTCATCTGGTAAATTGGCACGAGCGTTTCCGCATAGGCGTGAAGGGCGGTCGCGGGCAACTGGTCGATGACGCGCTCCTTGCCAATGCTTTGCGCCGCGTCGCAGCCGCCAATGACGGCCAGATGATTACCGTCTTCGAGATCCTCACCGCCGCCACCTTCCTGCTGTTTTCCGAACAGCCTGCGGATGCGGTCATTCTGGAAGTCGGGCTGGGCGGCCGCTTCGATGCGACCAATGTCATCGCCAATCCCGCCGTTGCCGTGATCATGCCGATCGCGCTCGATCACCAGGCCTATCTGGGTGATCGTGTTGAACTGATCGCCGCCGAAAAGGCCGGCATCATGAAACGCAAGCGTCCCGTCGTGATCGGTCATCAGGAATTCGAGGCCGCCCGCGAAGTGCTGATCTCGACGGCCGATCGCCTCGGCTGTCCGCTCTCCGTCTACGGTCAGGATTTTTCCGCCCATGAGGAATTTGGTCGCCTGATCTATCAGGACGAGGATGGTCTTCATGACCTGCCTTTGCCGCGCCTGCCGGGCCGCCACCAATACGCCAATGCCGCAGCCGCCATTCGCGCCGTCAAGGCAGCCGGTTTTACGGTCACCGATCAGATGATGGAGAAGGCGATGGTCAGCGTCGAATGGCCGGCACGCCTGCAGCGGATCACCGAAGGCAAGCTTCTCGAATTTGCACCCAAGGGAGCCGAGATCTGGCTCGATGGTGGGCATAATCCCGCCGGCGGCGAAGTCATTGCCGAGGCAATCGCAGCCTTCGAGGAACGCCAGCCGCGCCCGCTTTATCTGATTACCGGCATGATCAACACCAAGGACCCGGTCGGTTATTTCCGCGCCTTTGCCGATCTGGCGGAACACGTCTTTACTGTCCGCATCCGCGACAGTGAGGCCGGCCTCGATCCCGTGGTTCTCGCCCATTCCGCATTCGATGCCGGACTGGTCGCCGAACCGTCCGCCTCGGTCGCCGAAGCGCTTCAGGAAATCACCCTCCGCCAGATCCCCGATCGCCCGCCACCGCGCATTCTCATCGGTGGCTCGCTCTATTTTGCGGGCAACGTCCTGGCAGACAACGGCACGCCGCCGACTTGAGGGTCTTTGACTGGATTGGGACGGGCTAAATCTTGCTCCGAGCGAGAGCAGCCACACGGATCACAACCCAACAATGCCGCATAACTTCATCAAGGCAAACAAAAACCCGGCTGGAAAACCAACCGGGTTTGGATTCACGTGAAACACTTTTTTAAATGTTATGCGGCGCCGGAAATCCAGGCGGCAAGCGCGGTCTTCGGTGCGGCCCCCACCTTGATATCAGCCACTTCGCCGCCTTTGAACATGGCGAGCGTCGGGATCGAACGAACGCCGAACTGGGCGGCCAGTTCCGGGTTTTCGTCGATGTTCAGCTTGGCGACCTTCACCTTGCCGGAAAGCTCGGTTGCGATCTCTTCAAGGCTCGGAGCGATCATCTTGCACGGGCCGCACCATTCAGCCCAGAAATCCACGACGACCGGCTCGGCGGAGTTCAGAACTTCGGCCTGAAAATTGTTGGTATCGACCTTAACGGTAGCCATAGGGCTCTCCTTTACGATTCTTCGTTGATGCAAATGTGAGATCGGCATTGATCATTTTCAATGTCCGTCATGTCACTTTGTCTTGAGCTCCGCAAGCGAGCGCGACATCACGTCGACAGGTAAAGTGATGACGTTTGCACTCTCGGTATAGACCAGTACACAGTCGATCTGCTTGCCGGGATAAAGCGGCTTTAAAATCTCGCGATAGATGGTGAGCTGCGCCCGATGCGTCAGCGGCACTGCCTCGACTTCCATCGGCGGTTTGCGGTTGGTCTTGTAATCGAGAATGATCACCCGGTCGTCCATCTCCACCAGCCGGTCGATCCGCCCCGAAATCGCATAATCCTGCCCCTCCAGATGAAGTGTCCCCATGATCGACACTTCCGCCTGGCTGCGGGCCGAAAATACCGGCGCCAGTCCTTCATGCGAAAGTACCGACATCACGCTATCGACCAGCTTTTCCCGCTCGGCCTTCGGCCAGAACCGTGCAGCCCGCTCGGCATAGCGATTGGCGGCCGTTTCACGCTCGCCATCGGAAAACTCGGTCAGCATCTGCAGCATGCGGTGAACCAGCTTGCCCTTCTGCAGCGCAAGGCTTGCTTTTGCCTTGTCGCCGAACAGGGGAGAGGCGACGATCAGGTCATCCGCATCGTCATCGATCATCACGCCGGCGCCCGATGGGCTGAGCGGCCGCGGCAATATCTTCTGCGGGGGCAGGGGGCGTGACAGGTCGCCCGGCAGGCCCGGCCTTTCCGCCGCCTTGTGTTCTTCGCGCTCCGCCCGCTCGACGGTGCCGCCGGTAACCGGAAGCCGCCATTTCAACCCGTTCCATTCGCCATCCGGTCCGCTGAACGTGGCGGCGCTGCAATGCTGCTCGTCGAGCGAAAGCGCACGCGAGATCATCGCCTGCCAGCTGTCGGGATTGTCGCGCACGCCGCGATAGCCGCAGACGATCAGCCGGTCGGCCGCGCGCGTCATGCCGACATAGAGCAGCCGTCGATACTCCTCTTCGGAAAGCGTCTTCAGCCGCTCTTCGTCGGTACCGGTCAGCGCGTTCGAAAGCGTCTTGCCCGGCAGCCATGCCGGAACATCGCCCCGCGCGGTTTTCAGAAACCGGAATTTCGGCACATGCGATGAGATGAAGGATTTCGAATTGCTGTCGACCAGAAACACGACCGGCGCCTCGAGCCCCTTGGAGGCATGCACGGTCATGATCCGCACCTCGTTGCGTCCGCCATCCTGCTCGCGTTTCACCTCCGGGCTTTCCAGCTCCAGCGTCGAAACGAAGGCCTGCAGCCCGGGCAGGCCTGATGTTTCATGGTCCAGCGCAAAGGTCAGGAACTCGTCGAGAATGTCGCCCGCTTCCGTGCCGAGCCGCCCGAGAAACTTTCGCCGCCCACCATATTGCCCCAGAATCCGCGCATAAAGATCATGCGGGCTCAGCAGCCGGGAGAGATGAAGTAGATGCTGCAGCCGCTCCGCAGCATCACCGAACCGCAGCGGCTGCTCCTCGGCAAGCGCCAGAAGCCGCACCCAGGCGCTGGTATTTTCCGCCCGCAGCGCCGCAACCTCGAACACGTCCTCTTCGGAAAGATCAAACAGCGGGCTTTTAAGCAAAGCCGCCAGCGAAAGATCGTCCTGCGGCAACAGCATGAAACGCCCGAGCGCCAAGAGGTCCTGAACCGCGATATGGCTGGTCAACCGAAGGCGGTCGGCACCGGCAACCGGAATGTTGTCGCGCCGCTTCAACGCTCTTGTCAGCGCGTTGACAAAGGCGTCACGCTTGCGCACCAGAACCAGAATGTCACCCGGCTCGATTGGACGTTCCACGCCCTTCTCGATCACCGTTTCACGGCCGATCATCTCGCCGATCCGGTCGGCGATCCGCGCTGCCAGAATGGCGGCCGGCGCCTTGTCCGGTGTCGAATCGAAGGGCGCTGTCCAGTCCTCTTCCTGCTCGGACACTTCCGGCGCGACCACATCCCAGAGATCGACCGCACCGGCATGGCCCATGCGGTTGGACCGGTGCTGCACCGCGTCACCGATCGCCGAAAGTCCCTTGGCATTCTCTTCGAGCGAAAAGACCTGGTCGACGGCGGAGAGAACATCTGCCGTGGAACGGAAGGAGAGGGGCAGGCGGATCGCGTGAAACGGCTGGCCGCTGCCGCTCACCTGTTTCTGCGTCGCGGCGCGCTCCTCGGCAAACCGTTCCGGACGCGCGCCCTGAAACGAATAGATCGACTGTTTCTCGTCGCCCACGGCAAAGATCGTCCGCAGCGTTTCACGTGCGCTGGCGCCGGAATAGAAATCCTCAGCCAGCGACTTGATCACCGTCCACTGGATCGGGCTGGTATCCTGCGCCTCGTCGACCAGAATATGATCGATGCCCTGGTCGAGCTTGTAATGCACCCAGGCACCGACGCCATCTCGGGTCAGAAGATCGGCGGTCCGCGCAATCAGATCCTCGAAGTCGAGCAGGCTGCGCCTTCTCTTCAGCTCCTCGTAATCCTCGGTCAACCGCGCCGCCAGTGTCAAGGCCGCCGTGGTCGCGGAAAATATCCGGATCAGCCGCAGCCGGTCCTGGCACGCGAGCACATGGTTGCGAGCCTCATCGATAGCAGCGGCCAATTCCGGGGCGATCTTGGTCATCGCGGAGGCGATCAGGCTGCGATCTGCCTTCACCGTTCCCTTCGCAGTCAGGAATATCGAATCGAGATGTTCCGCTCGCTTGAATGGATCGGCCTCCTTCATCACCACACGCAATCCGTAGGCGACGGCATGAACGGTAGAGCCACCCTTCTGGTCGGCCAGCGACAGATAGAGATCGAGCGTGAGGCCGGAAAGCCCCGGAAGCGGCCAGTAGCTGGCAGCGATACTCTCTTCCGTATCACCCGCATCAAGCCCGAGCATCCGCTTGAGTGCAGGCCCGATCCCGTCATGGCGCTCCGCATTCGCCGTGAAACGCCGGATCGCCGTGCGGTTGGCCACGATATCGGAAAGCAGCGTTTCCAGCCCGAACTCGTCACCCAGATCGAGCACATGCGCAAAGGCCTCCGCCAGATCAGCGTCGTCTTCAGCAGAGGTTGCGGTCAGAAGCGAACGCCGCGCCTCCGCCAGAAGCGCCGAGGCCGCCCGGTCGTCGAGCACGGAAAAATGCCCCGCGACATTTGCCTCCAGCGGAAACTGATGCAGCAGCGCTTCGCAGAACGCGTGGATCGTCTGGATCTTCAGCCCGCCCGGCGTCTCCAGCGCCTTGGCAAACAGCCGCCGCGCCTCGGCCAGCTTGGCCGAATCCGGCTCATGACCCTCAATGCCGGTTATCCGCTTGCGCAATTCCTTGTCGGAAAGCACCGTCCATTCGGAGAGCCGCTGAAACACCCGGTTCGACATTTCCGATGCCGCAGCCTTGGTATAGGTGAGGCACAGGATGGAGGAGGGGCGGCAACCGGCCAGCAGCAGCCTTATCACCCTCTGGGTCAGAACATGCGTCTTGCCGGAACCGGCATTGGCCGAAACCCAGGCGGAACTTGCCGGATCGGAAGCGCGCGATTGCTGCACCGTGGTCCAGTCGATCCACTGTTTCGGCTCGTCGCCGGCCGGCAGATCATCGCCCTTTTGCAATTCATCGGTGAGGATCTCACTCATCGGTTTCACCCTCTCCGTCATCATCCGCCGTCGACCATTCGGCAACCCGGGCGAGGTGATCATATTCACCACCGAAATCGCCCTGCGCAAACGGTACCAGCCGCGAGGCAAAGCCGGCATCGCCGCTTCTCAGTTTCAGCACGAACTTTGTCAGCTGATCGATCGATTCTTCTGCAAGATCGATTGCCGATTTCGGCTGATTCTTGGCGGTGGCCGTCGTCCCTTCATTATTGACTCGGTCCGGTTTGAATCGATGCCCGGGCTTCAATCGGATATAAAGAAGATCGCCCGGCTGCTGAGTGCCAAGTGACTTGAAGCCGCCTGCCTTGAGCACTGCTGCTTCCAGCGCCAGTTGCGGCTCAAGCAGCGTGCGTGCTTGCGGAGGCGTCGGGCTCGAGCCCGTCTTGTAATCGATAATGTCGGCCGCACCGGAGGTCATGATGTCGATACGGTCGGCACGCCCGGTGACATGTATGCCGGCCCCGGGAATTTCCCAACCGCCGCCGACTTCCGTCACCGTGCTGCGCACTTCCGGCGCACGTTTCTCTTCCCAGTCAAGAAATGCCTTCGCCACTTCGACAAAACGCGGGCGCCAGACCCGGTCGATATGCGGCGGCAATTGCTCGGCGTCGAACAGTTCCTCCGTGATCCGCATCATGGATTCACGTGAAACATTGCTGCCCGGCTTGTGGCCTTCGCGAGTGTAGCGATCGATGATCGCGTGATAGAGATTACCGCGCTCCCGTGCGCCGGGGTCTTCGTTGAACGGCGAAAGCGGATCGAGCTTCAGGATACGGCGGGCGTAAACGGAGTAAGGATCGCGCCGCAACCGGCCGACCTCGCTGAAGGAATATTTGACCGGCTGCAGCTCCGCCGGCGGTGTCGGGGCAGGGCGCTTTGCCGGCTTCTGGTCTTCGCCCGCGTCGATCAGTGAAGCCCAATGACGAAAATCTTCGCCGCGCGCTTTCAACCCGTCGGCAAAAGTCTTGCCCCCCAGCGCCAGCAATCGCTGCAGCCAGCGGGAAGCAACCGTCGGCGTTGCGCCCTGGCGCAGCGAGCGTGAAAAGATCAGGTTGCGGGTGCCGCAGGCCATTTCGAAATCATGCGCCAGCTGGCCGATCCGCCGCTCCGGCGGCTCCAGCCCCATATCGGTCTTCATCGAGCGGGACAGGAACGGGTTGTTGACCGTCTGTCCTGGCCACGATCCTTCGTTCAACCCGCCGAGAATCATCGTATCGACGCTCTGCAACCGTGCTTCCAGCGTACCGAAGATGAACACCCGCGGATGTGCAAGCGAACGGGGTTTCACCGCCCCGCCCGTCGTCAGCGCCATGACGATGTCGATCCATTGCGGACCATCGGCATCGATCTGACCGTCGGTCTCCATCACCTCGGCAAGCAGGCCGGAAAGCTGCTCACCCGCCTCGCCGGACCAGAGGGCCGCAAGATCGCCACGCTCGTCGATCGCAATTGCCTCCAGCGCCTTGCCGGTGCGGCTCGCCCATTCGGAAAGCGGCAGCTTTGCCGTCAGCCCGCGGCCGTCGGCACGCCGGTGAATGAAAGAACTGACCAGAGGTTCGACCGCCTGCGTGATCCGCCGGGCAACATCCCTCGCCATCTCGATCGCATCTTCCGGCAATGAGTCGATCCAATGCGGCGTGTGCCGGTTCTCGGCATGCGCTGCCAGCTGAGTTTCGAGCAGCGGTTCGAGCGTCGAAATATCCATCTCGCCGACGCCACCACGCAGTGCGAGAACTTCCAGCGCGTCGATCGCGGTCTTGAGTTCGGCAATGGGCAGGCCAAGCCGCATCAGCGGATGTTTCATCAGCCCGACGATCGCAACCGGATCGCCCGGCCGAAGTGCCGCCTCCAGAAGCAGCTGGGTCAGCGTTCCCTGCGGCGTGCCGGAAAGCGCCGAACCGGCCGAATCGTCGGCGAGGATGCCGAACCGGGCAAGCTCCGCCGTCACCCGCCGACCAAGCGCACGGTCCGGCGTGATCAGCGCCGCCTGCGCGGCATTGCCATTGCGGCCGGGCTTCTGAAGCGCCAGCCGAAGCGCGATGGCAATCGCAACCGCTTCCTCCCGCTCGTTGGCAGCCTCGATCAGAGACACATCGGCAAAGGCTGCACCAAGCGCCTCGATATCCGCATCGTCACGCCATTCGCTCCAGCGGTCGGTCGCCTTTGCCGGCACCAGCGCCTGCGAAATCGCAGCCGCCCGAAACGCCAGATCGACCGGTACCTCTCCGATGATCCTGACATCATCGCGTACAGCGCTGATCTTCTTCAACAGCTTTGAAAGACCGAATTGCGAATGGCTGCGGCTGGCGGGATCGGGCCTGCCGTCAAAAGTTTCCTCTTCGACGGTCGCCCACTGGTCATCCGGCATGGATGTGTCGAGGCCCGGAAGCACGACCGTGCCATTCGGCAGGCGGGAGATTGCCGCGATCAGCTCTGCTGCCGCCGGCACCGAACCCGTCGATCCGGCGACAATGACCGGCCCCCTATGCTCCCGCTCACCGATCCGCCGCGCTTCGCTGCGTAAGATCGCGGCACGATGTTTGGCAGGGGAGGAGCGTTTCAACTCTTCCAGTCGGAGAGGCCAGAAGGCGCTGGCGATCTTCAGAAACTCGGCGGTCAACTGCCACCAGAGCGCATGTTCTCCGGTCTGCAGGTTGTCGAGATCAGCCCAGTCGCGCTCTTCCGTCTCGATCGCATCAAGCAATTCGGCAAGCGCCCGGGCAAGCCAGATCGCATCGGCGGGGCTAGCCGGCGCCACGAGCGGCGATTCCGAATGCACGTCGAGCACGATCTTCGGCAGCTGGTTGCGCCAGGCAAGGATCAGCCGGCCAAGTTCGAGCAGCCGGGATGTCCCGCCGATCGGCAGCGCCATATCCATTTCTTCCGGCGCAACCAGATCGAAAAAGCCGCTGTCATCGTCCGTTTCGCCAAGCGGCCGGATCACCGGCAGAATGGCGGCGCTGCCGCCGAGCAGATCGACGAATTCCGAGCGCAGCACGCGGGCCGAGCGCCGTGTCGGCACGAAGATCGTTACATCGGCCAGTGACAGCGGATCGGCAGGATCGTAGCGAAAATCCTCGTTCAGCCGCCCGTCGCAAAGTGCGGCAGCCAGCGTCTTCAGGAATGGCACGCCCGACGGGATCGAGAAAATTCGCCGTTCAGCCGGCATGGGTCACACCTTTTCGGAATGGCGGGCAATAACCGCCTCTGCCTCTGGCAATGCTTCCGGCGTTCCCACCGTAATCCATTCGCCATCCATGACGAGACCGAAAAGCCGGCCCTTGGCGATCGCCCTGTCGAAATAGATGTTGAGATTGAAGGCATCATCCGGTGCGTCGTCAAGCAGCGAGGAATGCAGCACGATCGCGCCGGCATAGACCACCGGGTTGTCGCCATCGACATACCGGCTCAGCTGCCCGTCCGGATCGAGCTGGAAATCGCGTTTGCCGTTATGGCCGGTCGTGCGTTCCAGCGGCACGCAGAGCAGCGCCATGTCCATCCGCTCTGGGTCGAAGAATCCGGCTAATTTCTGCAGGTTGGTGGGCGAGCCCTGCTTCTCGCCGATCCAGAAAAGATCGGCATTCATCACATAGGTGATGCCGGGAGGAAGCAGCGAAAGCCCCTTCTTCAACCCACCGCCGGAATTCATCAGCTGGGTGCGCTCGTCGGAAATGAGGATGTCGAGCCGCGGATAGGCGGCAAGATGCGCTTCCATCCGGTCGGCGAAATGATGCACGTTGACGACGGCACGGGTCACGCCGGCATCCGCCAGCGCATCGAGCCCGTAATCGATCATCGGCTTTCCGGCGACCGGCACGAGCGGTTTCGGCATCGTGTCGGTGATCGGCCTCAGGCGCGTGCCAAGCCCGGCGGCAAGCACGACGGCCTGCGTGAGTGGAACCAAAGTCATCATCGAAGCCGTATTTATGATTCGGAAAAGTCTATTCCAGCCCGTGCACACCAATCGCGCAAGGGGGCGAGCGCCTCATGGGTAAGCGCCGTGGAAAGATGACGCAATGTGCGCGGCATGTGCTGAAGATATTGCGGCTTGCCGTCGCGCTCTTTCAATCGCACCCACAGGCCGCCGAGCTTGCAATTGCGTTGCGCCGCCATGATAGCCCAGGACTTGAGGAAAGAGGCCTCATTGAATTCACCCAGCGAGCGGCGAAGCGTCACGTAGTCGATCATCATCTGGTCGGCCAGCGCCTTGGGAATGTCGACACGGGCGTCCTGCACGATCGAGGCAAGATCGTAGGCAGTCGGCCCGATCATCGCATCCTGGAAATCGATCAGCCCGACGCGCCGTACACCGGCCTGTTGCGGCTGCCAGATGATGTTGGGTGAATGAAAATCACGCAGCAAGAGGTTCTTTTCCGCGCTTGCCAATTCACCGATCAGCCCGTCCCAGATCGCAAGATAGTCCTGCCGCTCTTCCTCGCTCGGCTGTTCACCGCGCTTCCACGGCAGATACCAGTCGAGAAGCAGCCGGGCCTCCATCTTCATCGCGGTCGGATCGAAATCCGGCACGTGATGGGAGGGGCCGCCTTCGATCGGCAGATCCTGCTGCATCGCATGGCTGTGCAGATAACCGAGGCAGACGACGCTTTCGCGATAACGGTCCTCGATCGGCCTGCCGTTTTCATCCAGCACGCCTTCCTGGCCGAGATTTTCGAGAAGCAGGATTCCCTGCTCGTAATCCACCTGCAGCACTTCCGGCGCCGTCAGGCCGATGCCGCGCAGATACTGCGAAATCGCCACGAAAGGATAGGCATCTTCGGCAATATGGGCGACCTTCGGATAAGGCTTGCCATCAAGCACCGGCGGCCCTTCCGACCGTTTCGGCCAGTCCATCAGCAACAGGGTTCCGCCGGTCGTGGTCTCCACACTTTCATAGGCCCGCATCGAGGCGTCGCCGGTCAGGAACCTGCGGGTCGCACCGGCATAGCCATGGAATTTAAGAAATTCGCGGATCGCCAGCACGCGGCGGATGCGCGAAAGGGCAGGGGCCGGTGCCGTGATCGTCACCCGGCGTCCCGTGCCCTCATGCGCAAGCTTCAGCACGATTCGACCGGCAGGCAGAAGATCGCCGGCCATTTCCGGCCATTCGACAAGGCAGATGCCGGATGACAGCGCTTCGTCGAATCCGAGCTCATCGAGTTCGGAGGAATCACCCAGCCGGTAGAGATCGAAATGCGCGATCGGAATGCGCAGCTCGTCATAGGATTGCACGAGCGTGAAGGTCGGGCTCGGCACTTCCAGATCGACGTCATCGGCCACCGCACGGATCAGCGCCCGGGCAAAGGTCGATTTACCGGCGCCGAGATCGCCCGAAAGCGCTACGCAATCGCCCGGCTTCAGCGCCAGTGCCAGGTCCTCGCCGAACTCTATCGTGTCCCGCTCACCGGCAAGGATCAGCGTCAGCGACTGGCCGTCACTCATTCGGCCGCGACCGAGTGGAATGAGGCATTGGTCGGAATGCGGCAGGTGACGGTCGTGCCTTCACCGGCCCGGCTGTCGATCGCAACATCGCCATTATGCAGGTGAACGAAGCTTTCGACGATCGAAAGCCCGAGGCCGGCACCGCTGCGCTTGCCATCCTTGGCCTGAGCCTTGAAGCGGTCGAACACGGTTTTCAGCATGTCCGGAGGAATGCCGGGGCCGCGATCGCGCACCGAGAAGAACACGTTCGCCGCATCGCGCCAGCAATTGAGCGTGATCGTCGAGTTCTCCGGCGAGAAATTCGTCGCATTGGTCAAAAGCTTGATCAGGATCTGCTTCAGCCGCTGCTGGTCCGCCACGATCGTGCCCATTCCAGCGGGCGCGATGATTTCCAGCGTCATGTTGTTTTCCTGCAGCCGGTCGGCGATCTGCATAGCCACATCGTCCAGCAGGTCCTCGATCGCCAGCTCCGAATAGTTCAGCTCCATGATACCGGCATCGACGGTTGCGAGATCGAGAATGTCGTTGACGATGGTGAGCAGGACCGAAGACGAGGTGGAGATATGGTCGATATATTCGGCCTGCCGGTCGTTCAACGATCCGATACCGGGAGTCTTCAGAAGATCGGTAAAGCCGATGATATTGGTCAGCGGCGAACGCAGCTCGTAGGAAACGTGCTGGACGAAATCGTTCTTCAGCTCGTCGGCCTTGCGCAGCGCCTCGTTCTTTTCCTTCAGTGCCTTTTCAGCCTGCACGCTGGCCGTTTTGTCGACGAAGGTTAGCATCGTCTGCGCGTTGGGCAGTGGTGTGACCGCGTAATCGAGAATCAGGCCGGAATAAAGCTCGAACGTGCCGTCGAGTGTCGGTCTCTCGTCATCGAAAGCGGTAAGCGCCTGGGCAAACCTGCGCCAGCCATCCGGCTCGGCATAGGAAGCGGCGCATGCAGTCTCGATCGTCTTGATATGGGTGCCGGGTTCCGCCTGTTCGGCGGTAATGCCCCAGAGGGCACGGAAAGCCGGGTTTGAAAGCCGGATGCGCCCATCGGGGCCGAACACCGCCACACCTTCGGTCAGATGGTCGATTGTTTCGCCCTGAACACGCACCAGCGTATTGTAGCGAGCCTCGAGATCCACCTGCTCGGTCAGGTTCTCGAACACCCAGGTCGCGCCGCCCTGCGGGTGGGCGGTGGCGATAACGCGCAGCGTCTGGCCGTTGGGCAAATGCCAGGTATCGGTCTTGGTATCGAGCGACTGGTAGACGGCAAGCGCCGTATCTTTCCAGTTCCGCCAATTCAGTTGTTCCGGCAGTTTGCCGTTGGTGCGCAGCTTGTCCAGCAGTTCGCTATTGTCCGGCTTTGATTCGAGGAAGGACAAATCCAGATCCCAGAGCTGCATGAAAGCCTGGTTGTAGAATTGCAGGCGGCGTTGGCTGTCGAAGATTGCCACCGGTGTTGCCAGATGGTCGAGTGTTTCGGCATGGCTTTTCAGTGTCCGCTTCAGTTCCTCGCGCACGGCCTCCGCTTCGGAGACGTCGATCGCCATGCCGGCCGAACCATCGGTCGTCACCACATCGACCACATCCAGCACGGTGCGATTGCCGTGAACGACTGTCGAGAGCCGATCATGGAAAGGCGATGTGACGGTGGCCTTGGCTCTGATCATCTCGCGGCTGACGGTGCCGAGCAGTTCTCGGCCTTCTTCGACCGCGCGTGTGGAGGTTGTTGCGTCGACAGCCTCGCCATAGGCATGGTTGACCCAGGCAAGCTTGCCCTGGCTATCACGGCGCCAGACCGGTTGTTCGATTGTATCGAGCAGCGATTCGAACATCGAGATTGAACTTCCCAGGCGATCTCGCTCGATCTTCAACTCGGCAAGTTCCGCCCTCAGATTGTTGAGCGCAAGGAAACGCACGAAGGCCTTGCCGCCCGAAACCCGGCCTTGAACTTCAAGAACCTCGTCTCTGGCGGTCTCGATCACCATGTCGAAGCTTCGCGCATGGCTCCTGAGCTCGTCGATCGCTTTTTCGAGTTCCGCAGCCGAGCCGGGACGAAGCCAGCGGCCGAAAGCGAGGAATTCCCGATCTGCCTGCGGAGCACCCGTCTCGACGGGGAGGTGACCGAGGAATTCAGCCTTTGGCGAGCCGCTTTCCCACACGACGATCCGCCGGTTCTTGTCGGCAATCAATGCTTCATATTTCGAGATTCGCTGCTGCGCTTCCGATAACGCGCCGCGCATTTCTTCCGTCTCGACTTCCATATTGCCGCGCTGGCGCACCAGCCAGACGGTCGAAAGCAGCGCAGCACCCAACGCACCGATGACGACCGAGGAGACGATGACCTGTGCTGAGGAGAACAGCTGGACAGCCGTTTCTTCCTGCGCGAAGGCAACCGTCGGCAATGCGACCAGCGCAGTCCCGGAAAGAAGGGAACGGGCGATCCGCTTAAGCCGGATATAGGTTTTTCTGCCGTATCCGCTCTTTGCGAAATACGGGTTTCCAAAAGCGCGCATGCGCAAGCCAGAAACTGGATCGGCCTGCTTTGACAGGCTCGTTTTTTTTACCGCCATGACCGGTGTGTCTCCGTCCAATTGCCGCTCATCGACAAGACATACCACTTCGCACCTTGCCCGAAGCCGAATGGCCGAGAGGTCGAATCAAGTCCCAAAACAATACGTGTTCGGCGGATAGGCGGGAAGGGATGAAGGCAAAAAAGAAGCCGCAGCCCTTTGTCAAGGCTGCGGCCACAAGATGTTGTGGATTAACCGGCTAGCTATTAGTAGCGGTAGTGGTCAGCCTTGAATGGGCCTTGCGCCGGAACGCCGATATAGGCGGCCTGCTCATCGGAAAGCACCGAAAGCTTCACGCCAAGCTTGTCGAGATGCAGGCGAGCGACCTTCTCGTCGAGATGCTTCGGCAGGATATAGACTTCGTTCTTGTACTCGCCCTGCTTGGTGAACAGCTCGATCTGGGCCAGCGTCTGATTGGTGAACGAAGCGGACATGACGAAGGACGGGTGACCGGTCGCGTTGCCGAGGTTCAAGAGACGGCCTTCCGAGAGAAGGATCATCCGGTTGCCCTTCGGGAACTCGATGATGTCGACCTGCGGCTTGACGTTGGTCCACTTGAGGTTCTTCAGAGCAGCGACCTGAATCTCGTTGTCGAAGTGACCGATATTGCCGACGATCGCCATGTCCTTCATCTCGCGCATATGCTCGATGCGGATGACGTCCTTGTTGCCGGTCGTGGTGATGAAGATGTCGGCAGACGATACGACGTCTTCGAGCGTGACGACCTCAAAACCGTCCATGGCGGCCTGCAATGCGCAGATCGGATCGACTTCGGTAACCTTGACGCGAGCGCCGGCGCCCTGTAGCGAAGCGGCCGAACCCTTGCCCACGTCGCCGTAACCGCAGACGACGGCAACCTTGCCGGCCATCATCACGTCGGTGCCGCGGCGAATGCCGTCGACCAGCGATTCCTTGCAGCCATACTTGTTGTCGAATTTCGACTTTGTGACAGAGTCGTTGACGTTGATCGCCGGGAAGGGCAGCAGGCCCTTCTTGGAGAGTTCGTAGAGACGGTGAACGCCTGTCGTGGTCTCTTCGGTGACGCCCTTGATTGCATCGCGCTGCTTGGTGAACCAGCCCGGCGAAGCCTTGAGGCGGTTGTTGATCTGCGCAAACAGGATCTCTTCTTCTTCCGAACCCGGATTGGAAAGAACATCCTCGCCGGCTTCGGCGCGAGCGCCGAGCAGGATGTACATGGTGGCATCACCGCCATCATCGAGGATCATGTTGGAGCTACCGCCATCGGTCCACTGGAAGATCTTGTCGGTATATTCCCAGTACTCGGTGAGCGATTCACCCTTGACCGCGAAGACCGGGATGCCGGCGGCAGCGATGGCCGCAGCAGCGTGGTCCTGGGTGGAGAAGATGTTGCAAGAGGCCCAACGGATATCGGCGCCGAGTTCCTTGAGCGTCTCGATCAGGACGGCCGTCTGGATCGTCATGTGCAGTGAGCCGGAGATGCGTGCGCCCTTCAGCGGCTTCGAAGCGCCGAATTCGGAGCGGCAGGACATCAGGCCCGGCATTTCGGTTTCGGCAATGTCCAGTTCCTTGCGGCCGTAAGCAGCAAGGTTGATATCCGCGACGATGTAGTCCTTTTCAGTGCTCATAAGCTCTCCGATCACGTTGCATGGCGCTCAAGCCGGGTGAGGCACCCGGCTGGCTCAAAACTCCCAAGCGGTGTAGCAGGCTTCCTGGCCGCTTGCAACGGTGATATAAAGAGGTCTTTATATGTTTATGTGACGTCGTTAATCAGGCTTCTTCGCCGAATTTGTTGGCGATCAGAGCCTCAAGCGCATCGAGCGCTTCTCCTGCCTGAACGCCTTCGGCAGAAACATCGATGTAACAGCCCGTGCTCGCGGCCAGCATCATCAGGCCCATGATCGACGTACCGCCGACGCTCATACCGTCCTTTGAAACAGTGACCTGCGCATCGAAACCTTCAACCATCTGGACGAACTTGGCGGATGCCCGGGCATGCAGCCCACGTTTGTTTACGATCACGAATTGGCGGGAGGAGGCGGACATAAGGTTCATGTTCTCACTTGCCGCTCAGCACGCGGCTGGCGACGTTGATATATTTGCGCCCGGCCTCCGAAGCTTCCGCCAGCGCCTTTTCCATATTGTCCTCGCCGCGTATGCCGGCAAGCTTGATCAGCATCGGCAGGTTGACGCCGGCGATCACTTCGGTCGTGCCGCTTTCCATGACGGAGATCGAAAGATTGGATGGCGTACCGCCAAACATGTCGGTCAGGATGATGACGCCCTTGCCTGCATTAGCTCGCGCGACCGCATCGACGATATCCTGCCGACGCTGGTCCATGTCGTCCTCGGGACCGATACAGACGGTTTCGATGAATTTCTGGGGTCCAACGACATGCTCCACCGCATGTCTAAACTCCTCAGCCAGCTTGCCATGGGTGACAAGCACCAGTCCGATCATGAAAATACGCCCCCTGATTTCAAAGCTCGCGGCCCATATCGTAACGCACTGGTGCCGTAAAGCGGCGGGATGCCATCTTCGCCAACTGGAAATGAAGTTCAAGTCAAAAAATCGGGCGCAGCGCTCACCAAAAAGGCGCTTCCTGCCTCCAGGCGGGCATGAGGGCTCCGATAACCGCCAGGGGATCGGTCGCCGTATTGGCAATTCTGACAAGCGGCAGCCTGTCGAAATCGCCGATTTGCCAATACTCGTTTTCTGGCGGAAGCCGTTCGGTCCCGGCAACTGAAACCAGTTGAACGGCAAGGTCGAGCGGTGCAGAAGCGACGTTGTCCATTTTAACAATGCCGCTGCCGCGCAGTTCCATCAGCCCGGTTATGCTCGGGGGACAGGTTGCAACGATCCGGTCGTCCTTATGGTCGAGGAAAACCTGATCATCCGAGATTAGCGCCGAAAAGGCCCCGGCGCGGCGGGCGATGGTGAGGCAGGTAAAGGCCAGCATCGATTTGCCGATACCCGATGGGCCGAGAAAGATCAGCCCGCGTTCGCCCACAACAATGGCTGTGCCGTGGACGTTTCGGTTCATGCTGCGTTGCCTGCGGGAAGAGAAAGAGTGAAGCGCGCGCCGGTCGTCTCCTGCGCCTTGCCGTGCAGGTTTTCCGCCTTCAGGCTGCCGCCATGCGCCTCTGCGATCTGTCGGCTGATGGAAAGCCCAAGCCCTGAATTTTGACCAAAACTCTCGCCGTCAGGGCGGTCTGTGTAGAAACGCTCGAAGATCCGATCGATATTTTCAGCCTGGATGCCGGGGCCATTGTCATCGATTGTGATGACTACCTTGTCCTTGTTCCGGGAAAGACGGATGGAAAGCTTGCCACCCTTTTCAGGCACGAAGGAACGGGCATTTTCGATCAGGTTGGTGACGATCTGGCCGAGACGCAGGTCGTGGCCGTTGACCACATAGATATGCCGATCGCCGCCCTTGTGGTCGATCGAAAGGTCGATCTCGACCGGTTTGCGCCCGCTGCGGATCTGCCGGGAAATATCGACCAGGTTGGTCAGCAGGGTCTCCATGTCGACAGGCGCCGAATCCGTGCGGGCAAGTTCCGCATCGAGACGGGACGCATCGGAAATATCGCTGATCAGGCGGTCGAGACGACGCACGTCATGGAAGATGATTTCCGTCAGCCGCCGTTTCGAATCCTCCGATTTCGCCAGCGGTAGTGTTTCGACAGCACTGCGCAGCGAGGTCAGCGGGTTTTTCAGCTCGTGGCTGACATCGGCGGCAAAGCTTTCGATCGCGTCGATACGGTCGTAAAGCGCATTGGTCATGTCACGGACAGCGATCGAAAGATTGCCGATTTCGTCCTGGCGATAGGAAAAGTCCGGAATTTCCTCGCGCTGCTTGGCGCCACGGCGAACCCGGATGGCGGCCGCAGACAGGCGGCGCAACGGATTTGCGATGGTTGACGACAGAAGCAGCGACAGCACGATGTTGACGAGCGTCGCCACGCCGAAGACGCGCATGATGGCAAGACGTTCGGCGTGAACGATCTTGTCGATATCGCCGGCCTGTGTCGAAAGAAGCAGAACGCCGAGAACCGCCCGGAAGCGCTGGACGGGAACCGCAACGGAAACGATCAGTTCGCCGCGTTCGGTAATGCGCACCAGCGCACCGCGAACGCCGGTCAGCGCATTCATCACTTCGGGATATATCGAGCCGTCGCCGCCCGGCGCTTCTTTATAAATCGGCAGGTTTCCCGGTTGCAGTAACCGGTTGAACATGCCCGACATCCATTCGCTCCATGTCTGCGTCTCGTTTTCAACCGGCGGCAGATCGTAGCGAAGAACCTGTCCACGCGAATAGAGATGCCGGGAATCAAGCAGCAGGTTGGCATCCGCATCGAAAAGACGTGCGCGTGTTCTTGTGGGAGAAATCAGTCGTCGAAGCACTGGCGCAACGCGCTCCGGATCTATCGGAAAATCGAGATCCTCATCGTTCGGCACCGGCGTGATGCTTTGCCCGGCTTGAAGTTCCAGCAGCTTTTCGGGGTCGATCGTGATCGAATTCGTGTCGACGGAGGCGGATGCCGAAATTGCGGCTGAAATGATCTCGCCCTGGGTCAGAAGGCTTTCTACGCGGGCGTCGATCAGCCCCTCGCGGAATTGGTTCAGGTAGAGGATGCCGGCCACGAGAACGACAGTCGCGGCGATATTGAAGAATAGGATACGCCGTGTAAGGCTCGAAAACACGGCATGGCCAAACAGTCGTCGGATGATGGTGAAGACATGCGGCCAGTGCCGGCGCGCCTTGGGCTTCGCCGGTGCCGTCTCCGTTTCGTGGTTTTCGAGCAGTCTGTCTGCCACGTCTTATCCTTCCACCGGGCCAGTCTATCGCTGACCCGGTCGTGGCTTCAAGTTAACCTGTTGTAACGCGACGCGTCAGGCTGCTTCGCGGAAGCGATAGCCGACACCGTAAAGCGTTTCGATCATGTCGAAATCCGTGTCAACCATCTTGAACTTCTTGCGCAGTCGCTTGATGTGGCTGTCGATCGTGCGGTCGTCGACATAGACCTGCTCGTCATAGGCTGCATCCATCAGCGCATCACGGCTCTTCACTACGCCGGGCCGTTGGGCCAGCGAGTGCAGAATAAGAAACTCCGTAACCGTAAGCGTGACGGGCTCGCCTTTCCAGGTGCAGGTATGCCGCTCCTGGTCCATTGCCAGTTGCCCGCGCTCCAACGTACGGGCGGCGATCTGGTCGGCTGTGGGCTTCATGCCCGGCGCCTGAAGATCACGGCTTCCGGCACGACGCAAAATGGCCTTCACCCGCTCCACCAGAAGGCGCTGCGAGAACGGCTTGGTGATGAAATCGTCGGCGCCCATCTTGAGACCGAACAATTCATCGATTTCCTCATCCTTCGAGGTGAGGAAGATAACCGGAAGGTCCGATTTCTGCCGCAGGCGGCGAAGAAGCTCCATGCCGTCCATGCGTGGCATCTTGATGTCGAAAATGGCAAGCTGCGGTGGGCGGGCGACCAGACCGTCCAGCGCCGATGCGCCGTCCGTATAAGTCTCGACCTTGTAGCCCTCCGCCTCGAGCGCGATCGACACCGAAGTCAGAATATTCCGGTCATCGTCTACGAGCGCGATTGTCTGCATACCGTCCATCTCCATTGCCATTTCGTGCGCATCTCCAGGTAATGACTTCTCGCCAACCCCCAGCCCTCGCCATGCGCTTCATGGGGAGAAAGGTGGAACAAATTGTGGCAAAGTTAAAGAGTGGCGATTTGCTTTCATGCTCAATTGCGCAGCTCAACGCCTCAAAACTGCCTATTATCAAGCGCATTAAAACGCTCGGCTAACCGATTTAAAAAGAAATAAATTTCTTTAAATCGATTAAAGAATTGATTTCGTTGATATATTTTAGCAATGACGCTTGCCGTATTGAGAAACACCAACTAGCTTCCCGCCTCACACCCAATCCCTTCAAATGTAACCTGAGGTGAGCGCGTATGGAGCAGCTTGGACTTTACAACCCGGCAAATGGCGTAGCGGCGATCGGCCTCGAAAAGGTTTCTCGCGTCAACTACAATCTGTCCGAGGTCGAGCTTTACGAGGAAGCCATTCGCCGCGGCGAGGCCGATCTGACCGCCGATGGTGCGTTGCGCGCGGTCACTGGCCAACACACCGGCCGTTCGCCGAAGGATAAGTTCGTCGTGCGCGATGCCGTGACCGAAGACAAGATCTGGTGGGACAACAACAAGCCCATGTCTCCAGAGCATTTTGCCGTTCTGAAGGCTGATATGCTGGCCCATGCGGCGGGCAGGGAGCTTTTTGTTCAGGATCTGATCGGCGGTGCCGATGCCGACAACGCACTCCCGACCCGTGTCGTCACCGAATTTGCCTGGCATGCGCTGTTCATCCGCAATCTTCTGATCCGCCCGAAGCGCGATACCCTCGGCTCCTTCGAACAGAAGCTGACCATAATCAACCTGCCGAGCTTCCGGGCTGATCCGGAGCGTCACGGTTGCCGTTCGGAGACCGTGATTGCCTGCGATCTCGCCAACGGCCTCGTCCTCATCGGCGGCACATCCTATGCCGGTGAGAACAAGAAGTCGGTATTCACTGTCCTCAACTACCTTTTGCCTGCCAAGGGCGTCATGCCCATGCATTGCTCGGCTAATGTCGGCGCCGAAGGCGATACCGCCGTGTTCTTCGGCCTTTCCGGCACCGGCAAGACGACGCTTTCTGCCGATCCGGCCCGCACGCTGATCGGCGATGATGAGCATGGCTGGGGCGAAAACGGCGTCTTCAACTTCGAAGGCGGCTGCTATGCCAAGGCGATCAAGCTTTCGGCGGAAGCCGAGCCTGAAATCTATGCCGCGACCCGCCGTTTCGGCACCGTGCTCGAAAATGTCGTGCTCGACGAGAACCGCGTGCCGAATTTCGACGACAATTCGCTGACGGAAAATACCCGCAGCGCCTATCCGCTGCATTTCATTCCGAACGCTTCGGAAACCGGCCTTGCGCCGCATCCGAAGACGATCATCATGCTGACGGCAGATGCCTTCGGTGTCATGCCGCCGATCGCCAGGCTGACGCCGGAACAGGCCATGTACCACTTCCTCTCCGGTTATACCGCCAAGGTCGCCGGTACGGAAAAGGGCGTAACCGAGCCGGAAGCGACCTTCTCCACCTGCTTCGGCGCTCCGTTCATGCCACGTCATCCGGCCGAATACGGCAACCTGTTGAAGGAGTTGATCGCCAAGCACGGCGTCGATTGCTGGCTGGTCAATACCGGCTGGACCGGTGGCGCCTACGGCACCGGCCGCCGCATGCCGATCAAGGCCACCCGTGCGCTGCTGACGTCTGCCCTGAACGGCAGCCTGAAGAATGCCGAATTCCGCACCGACGCCAATTTCGGCTTCGCGGTTCCGGTTTCGGTCGAGGGTGTCGAAACCGCGATCCTCGATCCGCGCTCGACCTGGGCCGACAGCCTTGCCTATGACAACCAGGCGGCAAAGCTGGTTTCGATGTTCATCAAGAACTTCGAAAAGTTCGAGGCTCACGTCGATGCCAAGGTCAAGGATGCCGCGCCTGGATTGCTGATCGCCGCCGAGTAAGCGCAAAACGTGTGATTCAAGTGGAACCGTCGGTCGGGTAACACCTGACCGGCGGTTTTCTTTTGTCCACGTTTGTGGGAAAGATGCGCGCCGGAGAATATCATGGCCAGCAATCCCCTCATCATCAACAGCCGCATCACCATCGCCGCATGGGAACTGACCGAACAGTTCGTGCTGGCAGGCGGTCCCGGTGGCCAGAACGTCAACAAGGTCTCGACTGCCGTTCAGCTGTTCTTCGACCTCGTGAACTCTCCGTCGCTTCCGGATCGCGTGAAGACGAATGCCTTGAAGCTTGCCGGGAAACGGGTGTCGAAGGATGGCGTGTTGATGATAGAGGCAAGCCGCTCCCGCAGTCAGGAGCGTAACCGCGAAGATGCACGCGAAAGGCTGAAGGAACTGATCCTCGAAGCCGCCAAGCCGCCGCCGCCCGTCCGCAAGGCGACGAAACCGACGAAGGGTTCGGTGGAACGACGGCTGAAGGCGAAATCCGGCCGTTCGGATGTGAAGAAAATGCGCGGCAAGCCAACTGGTGACTGAACAGGGAGACGGATATGGCGACCTTGCTGAACGGAATTCGCCATCTGCCTGGCTATCTGGATCGTCCCGCACAGGAAAATCTGGTCGAGATCATCCGCCGGATCGTTACCGAAGCACCCCTTTATACGCCTGCCATGCCCGGTACCGGCAAGCCGATGTCGGTCAGGATGACCAATTGCGGGCAGCTAGGCTGGGTGACGGACAAGGAGCGCGGTTATCGATATCAACCCACCCACCCCCAGACGGGAAGACCCTGGCCAGCCATTCCTCCTGAATTGATGGCGTTATGGCAGAAACTGGCCGGATATTCGAAACCGCCCGAAGCCTGTCTGGTGAATTTCTATACTGACGACGCGAAGATGCGCCTGCATCAGGACAAGGATGAAAACGAGCTTGCCGCGCCCGTTCTGTCGATTTCGCTCGGCAATAGCTGCCTCTTTCGCGTCGGCGGTCTGGAGCGGAAGGATCCGACCAGTTCCTTCAAGCTGCAGAGTGGCGATATCGTGCTGCTCGGCGGGGAGGGCAGGCTCGCCTTCCATGGCGTGGACCGCCTCTATCCGGGAACTTCTACGCTGCTGAAAAACGGCGGGCGGATCAATCTGACGTTAAGGCGAGTGACCTAGTTTGGACGCCGGGCAATACCGGCAAGGGTAAAGACGTTGTGCGCGACAGGCAGGATCTTCAGTTTGCGGCGGTGATCGCTGGTTGCGGCATTCTTGTCGGCTTCGTCTATCACCTTCAACTATGGACATTCCGCCCTGATGGCTACTCGGTTCTTTCCGAGCGGCTAGCCTATTGCGATTTTACCAACCTCTGGTCGGGAGGACGGCTCGCAACCGAAGGCCGGGTGGATGCCATATTCGATGTCGAGGCCTATCGCTTGGCGCTGCGCGGATGGTTTGGCTCCGGCCTGCCGGATCAGGAGTGGAGTTATCCGCCGTCGATACTGTTGATCGGCGTTCCCCTGTCGCTTTTGCCATTGCCATTGGCCTACGGCATCTGGACGGTGGCAACATTGGCTTGCCTCTATCTGGCCGTGAAGAACCTGAGGCTTCCAGCCATTGTGACACTGGCGTTGCTTTTCTCGCCTGCCGCGGTGATGAACTCGATTTTCGGCCAGAACGGCGCTCTCACAGCTGCACTTCTCATCGGCACTTTGCTTCTCCTGCCCCACCGGCCCGTTTTGGCGGGCATTCTGGCCGGCCTGCTTACGATCAAGCCGCATCTCGGTTTGTTGTTGCCATTCTGTTTTCTGGCAGCAGGGCAATACCGGGCCATCATGGCGGCGATCCTCACCACGATCGTGCTCATCGTCCTGACGGGCCTGCTATTTGGTTTCGAGGTATGGACCGGCTTTTTCAAAGAGACCGGACCTCTCATGCGGAAAATCATGGAGGCGGACTATCCGCAACCCTATCACAAAAATGCCCTGACGGCCTTCATTCTGGGCCGATGGCTGGGGTTTGGTATCGCGGGGGCCTATTTTCTACAGGCTCTCGTAACCTTGTTGGCGATTATAGCCTCAGTTCGGATCTGGCGACCCGAATTCATGATGGACAATCGCCTGCGCGCCCTTCTGACAGGCGTTCTGGCAATTCTCGCCACACCCTACGCATATTCCTACGACGCAATACCCTATTGCCTTGCCGTGGCCTGTTTTTTCCTCGCCGATCGGCGTTTGCCACGCTGGCCGATCGCGGTGGCGTATCTTTGGCCGCTTTTCCTGCATGTCCTCAATGGCCAGGGAATCGGCATAGGGATCTTGCCGCCGGCCGTTTTCGCAGGCGCGATGGTCAGACTGGCAATAGTGGACGACAGGTCGACAAAAAAACGCCAAAATCCCGAGCGCTCTAGAGCTTCCTGAGCGAGACCGTCTCGATGAAATGATTGCGGCTCTTGCGTAGGATGATGTCGGCGCGGGGACGGGTTGGGATAATGTTCTGGCGAAGGTTTTTGAGGTTGATGTTTTCCCAAAGCCCTTCGGCAACGGCCAATGCCGCATCCGTGTCGATCGCCGCATATTTCTTGAAGAACGATGTCGGATCGCGGAAAGCGGTCTCGCGCAACTTCATGAAGCGCTGCACATACCACTGATGGATTTGCTCTTCGTCCGCATCGATATAGATCGAGAAGTCGAAGAAATCCGAAACGATCGGCACGATCTTGCCGTCCGCCGGCAGCGGCCGCGATTGCAGCACGTTGATGCCTTCGAAGATCAGGATGTCCGGTCGGTCAACAAGCGTATGGGCGTCGGGCAGCACATCATAGGTCAGGTGCGAATATTGCGGCGCCCTGACATTCGGCTCGCCGGCCTTGATCGCCGAAAGAAACCGCAGAATCTGGCCGACGTCATAGCTTTCCGGAAAACCCTTGCGCTGCATCAGGCCGTCGCGCTGAAGCACGGCGTTCGGATAGAGAAAGCCGTCCGTGGTGATCAGGTCCACCTTCGGGCTCGATGGCCAGCGCGCTAGCAGTTCCTTCAGCACACGTGCCGTCGTCGACTTGCCGACTGCAACCGATCCGGCAATGCCGATGATGAAAGGCGTCTTGGAAACGTCGGGCAGGCTCAAAAACCGGTTTCGCTGCCGAAACAGTTGCTGCGACGCCTCGACATGGGTCGACAGAAGGCGCGACAACGACAGATAGATCTGCCGAACCTCATCAATATTGATCGGATCGTCCAGCGAGCGCAGGCGCGCGATTTCATCGGATGTCAGCGTCAGTGGCGTATCGGCGCGAAACTTGGCCCACTCGTTCGCTGTAAAGTGATGATAGGGAGAATAATACTCTGTCATCGGGCTGACTTCCGACACTTCGACGGGCTGCGGTGCGCTACTCATGACTTGGGCCGGCTCGCCTTTTCCTGCAGTCCAGATTGCGCGGTCCTGCGTTGAAGTTCGTCCAGCACATCCTGCAATGGAATCCCTGCAATATTCAATACGACTAACAGATGATAGAGCAGGTCGGCGCTTTCGGAGGCGAGGTCCTTTTTGTCTTGGGCAAGCGCGGCAATTACCGTCTCCACTGCCTCCTCGCCGAGCTTCTTGGCGGCTTTGGTCTGGCCTGCCGCGGCAAGTTTCGCTGTCCAGGATTCGTCCGGCGAAGCTTTCGCCCGTGCCGCGACGATCTTTTCGAGATCGCTGAGAGTGAATTCGCTCAAGTCTTTGTCCTCCGGTCCCGAAACTCAGTCGAGACGCATGGCAATGCCGTGATCAGCCATATAGCGTTTTGCCTCTCCGACCGTATAGGTGCCGAAGTGGAAAATCGATGCGGCGAGAACCGCCGTCGCATGACCTTGTTTGACGCCAGCCACGAGATCGTCGAGATCCCCGACGCCGCCCGATGCAATCACTGGCACACGCACTGAGTCCGCAATCGCGCGGGTCAGCTCCAGATCGTAGCCGACCTTGGTGCCGTCACGGTCCATCGAGGTGACCAGTAACTCTCCGGCGCCGCGCTCGACCATACGCTGAGCAAAATCGACGGCGTCGATCCCAGTCGGATTACGGCCGCCATGGGTGAAGATCTCCCATCGGTCCGCTTCGCCTGCTGCCGAAACCTTCTTGGCATCGATCGACACGACGATGCACTGGTTGCCGAACTTGTCGGCGGCTTCCGCGACGAAATCGGGATTGTTCACCGCTGCCGAATTGATCGAAACCTTGTCGGCACCGGCCAGCAGCAGCTTGCGGATATCGCCAACCGCGCGCACGCCGCCACCGACGGTCAGCGGCATGAAGCAATGGTCAGCCGTGCGGGCGACGACATCGAAGATCGTCTCGCGATTGTCGGAAGAGGCGGTGATGTCGAGAAAGCAGAGCTCGTCGGCACCGGCCAGATCATAGGCCTTGGCCGCTTCCACCGGATCGCCAGCATCGACCAGATCGAGAAAGTTGACGCCCTTGACGACGCGGCCGTCCTTCACGTCGAGGCAGGGGATGACGCGGGCTTTGAGGGTCATGCTGCACGGCCTTTCGCGGCGCGGATCAGCGCCAGTGCTTCGGTGGGATCGATACGGCCGTCATAAAGCGCGCGACCGGAAATCGCGCCTTCGAGGCGGGCCGCATCCGGCTCGAGCATCCGGCTGATGTCGTCGAGCGAGGCAAGCCCGCCCGAGGCGATGACCGGAATTGAGACTGCATTGGCGAGTTCCAGCGTCGAAGCCCAGTTGATACCGGCCAGAATGCCATCGCGGTCGATATCGGTATAGATGATCGCGGACACGCCGGCACCTTCGAACTTCTTCGCAAGCTCGATCACGCCGAGTTCGGACGCTTCCGCCCAGCCTTCGACTGCTACCTTGCCTCCCTTGGCATCGATGCCGACGGCGACCTTGCCCGGAAACTGTTTGCAGGCCTCGATGACAAGCGCCGGGTCACGCACGGCAACCGTGCCGAGGATCACCCGTGCCAGGCCTCGGGAAAGCCAGCTTTCGATATGATCGAGCGTGCGGATGCCGCCGCCGAGCTGAACCGGGTTTTTCGTTGCCTTCAGGATCGCATCGACCGCAGCGCCATTGACGCTTTCGCCGGCAAATGCGCCGTTGAGATCGACCACATGCAGCCACTCGAACCCTTGGTCTTCGAAGGCTTTCGCCTGCGCGCCGGGGTCCGGGTTGTAGACGGTCGCCTGCTCCATGTCGCCAAGCTTGAGGCGCACGCACTGACCGTCCTTAAGGTCGATAGCCGGGAAAAGGATCATCTTTTGGGTCCTAGAATAGATGCGCGAGCCTTAAGGCTTCCAGCGCAGGAAGTTGGAAATCAGGGCGAGGCCGAGTTTCTGGCTCTTTTCCGGATGGAATTGCGAACCCGCCATGTTGTCGCGTCCGACAAAGGCTGTCATCGCACCGCCGTATTCGGTCGTGGCGATCACTTCGGCCGGATTGGTTGCGGCAAGATGATAGGAATGGACAAAATAGGCATGCAGGCCGTCCGGCCCGGTCGGGATGCCGTCAAACAGCGGGTGAGGGGTGGTAAGTTCCAGCGTATTCCAGCCGATCTGCGGGATCTTCAGGTCTGGATCGGATGGCGTCATCTCGACGACATCGCCCTTGATCCATCTAAGCCCTTCGGTCGTGGTCTTTTCCAGCCCGCGCGAGGACATGAGCTGCATGCCGACACAGATGCCGAGGAAAGGCCGTGCCTTCTGCTCGACCGCTTCGATCAGCGCTTCATTCATGCCCGAAACAGCCTTCAGGCCGGCGCGGCAATCTGCATAGGCGCCGACACCCGGCAGCACGACGCGGTCCGCTGCGGCAACGACATCCGGCTTGTCGGTCAGCTCGATGGCAGCATCGATGCCGGCCTCGCGGGCGGCCCGTTCGAATGCCTTGGTGGCCGAGCGCAGGTTGCCCGAGCCGTAGTCGATGATTGCGACGCGCATCAGCGTCCTCCGTGATCGAAAAGTCCGAGAGCCGGACCTTGCCAGCCCGAAACGGGCGGCTGTTTTGTCTTTGCCCAATCCGCAGAAGAGGGCAGGGGCTGCGTCTCTTTCTGCGGCAGGGCGGAAAAATAGATCTCTTCTGCGGTCTCTCTGTCTGTCGCGCTGATTACGCTTTCGAGCGTCCAGCCGCGGCGGGCGAGAGAGTTGGCGTAATGGTTACGGCCTTCGAGCGCGACCAGGACATGTATCGCAAAGCCGAGCAGCAATCCGCCAAGCCAGAAGCCCTGTGTGCCCATCAGCAAGGCTCCGGCGACCTGCAACACGAGCGCGAAAATTCCCGCAAGCCAGAGCCGATGCCAGATCAGCCAGATCCAGGAAAAGATGAGCGCCATCCAGGAAAACCCGTCGGGCAGGAAAAGCGTCGAGCGGTGATCCCTGTCGGGACCATTCGGCGGTATCAGAACGAGATAGCTTCTCAAGGATGATCTCCCGGAAGCGTCAGGCGAGCGTTCCCTTTGTGGACGGAACGCGGTTGGCCTGTCGCGGATCGATTTCGGTCGCAACGCGCAGAACGCGCGCCACGGATTTGAAGCAGGTCTCGGCGATATGATGGTTGTTGGCGCCGTAATGGTTGAGGATATGCAGGGTGATCCCGGCATTCTGTGCCAGCGCCTGGAAGAATTCGCGCACCAGTTCCGTATCGAATGTGCCGATCTTCGGTGCCGAAAACGCAACATTCCAGACGAGGAAAGGCCGGCCCGACACGTCGATTGCAGCCTTCGTCATCGTCTCGTCCATGGCGAGATCGAGCGAGGCATAACGGGTGATGCCGCGACGGTCGCCGAGCGCCTTGGAAATCGCCTGGCCGATCGCAATGCCGGTATCCTCGACCGTATGATGGTCATCGATATGCAGGTCGCCCTTCACGTCGATTTCCATGTCGATCAGCGAATGTCGCGAAAGCTGGTCGAGCATATGGTCGAAAAAGCCGACGCCCGTCGAAATCTTGGCCGCGCCGGTACCGTCCAAATTGACGAAAACGGAGACGGAGGTTTCATTGGTCTTGCGGGAAACGCTTCCCACGCGTGCGGCTGCGGTTTCGCCCATAGGGGTCTGCTCCAATTCTGATTGCCGCTCCTTATCAGCCGATTGGTGAAATATCCAGCAAAAGCACGGGCCTTTGCGACACCTTGTCGATCGGAGGCGGCGAGATTGTATTCGGCGATGAGCCACTTACATAGGTGTCGACACGATCCCGGCAAAGCCAGAGTGGTTTGGCGGGATTTCTTCGATCCAAAAGCCCGCTTTCAAAGGGGCAGACAGGTGTATTGATGACAACTATTATTACAGTCAGGAAGGGCGGCAAGGTGGTCATGGCCGGCGACGGTCAGGTGAGCCTAGGCCAGACCGTGATGAAGGGCAATGCGCGCAAAGTGCGCCGCATCGGCAAGGGCGGCGACGTGATCGCCGGGTTTGCAGGTGCCACGGCAGATGCCTTCACGCTTCTCGACCGTCTTGAAAAGAAGCTCGAGCAATATCCCGGCCAGTTGATGCGCGCCGCCGTCGAACTCGCCAAGGACTGGCGCACCGACAAATATCTTCGCAATCTTGAAGCCATGATGCTGGTCGCCGACAAGTCCACGACGCTGGCGATTACCGGCAATGGTGATGTACTTGAACCGGAACACGGCGCGATCGCCATCGGTTCCGGTGGCAACTACGCCTTCGCCGCAGCCCGCGCCCTGATGGACAGCGAAAAGTCCGCTGAAGACGTGGCGCGTCAGGCACTCGATATCGCAGCCGATATCTGCGTCTATACCAACCACAATCTCATCGTCGAAACGCTCGACGCCGAATAATCATCCATTCCCACAAGGGTCCCGCGGACCGGGCCGCGTTGGCCGGCCGCAACGGGAAAGCCGAGAGGATCACATGACCAATTTCTCCCCCCGCGAAATCGTCTCCGAACTCGACCGTCACATCATCGGCCAGCATGATGCCAAGCGTGCGGTGGCGATCGCATTGCGCAACCGCTGGCGCCGCCATCAGCTCGACGAGAGCCTGCGTGACGAAGTGATGCCGAAGAACATCCTGATGATCGGCCCGACCGGCGTCGGCAAGACGGAAATCTCCCGCCGTCTCGCCAAGCTCGCCGGTGCGCCCTTCATAAAGGTCGAGGCGACAAAATTCACCGAGGTCGGGTATGTCGGCCGCGATGTCGAGCAGATCATCCGCGATCTCGTCGAGATCGGCATCGGCCTCGTGCGCGAAAAGAAGCGCACCGAAGTGCAAGCCAAGGCGCATCAGAGCGCCGAAGAGCGCGTGCTCGATGCACTGGTCGGTGCAACGGCCTCTCCCGCTACACGCGACAGCTTCCGCAAGAAGCTCCGCGCCGGCGAACTGGACGACAAGGAAATCGAAGTCGAAGTGGCCGATAGCGGATCCGGCATGCCCGGTGGTTTCGATATCCCAGGCATGCCCGGTGCCAACATCGGCGTGCTCAACCTGTCGGAAATGTTCGGCAAGGCCATGGGCGGCCGCACCAAAAAGGTCAAGACGACCGTCGCGAAGTCCTATGGCGAACTGATCCGGGATGAATCCGACAAGCTGATCGACAACGAAGTCATTCAGCGTGAAGCTGTCCGTTCGGTCGAAAACGATGGCATCGTTTTCCTCGACGAGATCGACAAGATCGCGGCGCGCGACGGCGGCATGGGCGCCGGTGTTTCACGTGAAGGCGTGCAGCGCGACCTGCTGCCGCTGGTCGAAGGCACCACCGTTTCGACGAAATATGGACCGGTAAAGACGGATCATATCCTCTTTATCGCCTCCGGCGCCTTCCATGTTTCAAAGCCATCGGACCTGCTGCCGGAACTTCAGGGCCGTCTGCCGATCCGCGTCGAACTTCGTCCGCTGACCAAGGAAGATTTCCGCCGCATCCTGACGGAAACCGAGGCCAGTCTCATCCGCCAGTACAAGGCGCTGATGGGCACTGAAGATCTGACCCTGGAATTCACCGAGGATGCGATCGATGCCTTGGCGGATGTCGCAGTTCACTTGAACTCGACGGTCGAGAATATCGGTGCTCGCCGCCTGCAGACGGTGATGGAGCGCGTGCTGGATGAAATCTCCTTCACCGCTCCGGATCAGGGCGGCACGTCGGTGAAGATCGATGCCGAATATGTCCGCAAGCATGTCGGCGATCTTGCGGCCGATACCGACCTGTCGCGCTACATTCTCTAATGCTCATGCGTGGCAGCCGGGCAACGTTCGGTTGCCACGCATCTCTGCCTTGACGCCTTTTTGAACGTCTTTATCTCGACATTCCAATATGTCTTAACGTATGGGTGACGCGCTTTCGCGAAGACGCGAGCGGCTTCCCAGATCGATCTGTCACAGTTTCTGGAGCCGGCAGTGGCGCAGATAAAACGCTGGGACACGGAAAATCTTGAAACGCACTCTTATTGCATTGCTGCTGACTGTCGCCTGGGCGGCTTCCTCGACCGGTCCGGTCATGGCCATGACCATCGTGCCGGAAGGCAATCGCAATGCCGTGCAGCCCAAGATCCCCGGCGCTTCCGTGCGCCGCACCCGCGCTGGCCGCACCACTTTCGACGACAAATACGACAAGATCCGTGAGCTTTTGGCGACCGACAAGACGCTGATCGGCAAGATCAAGTCCACCGCGGCGGCCTATGGCATCGATCCGATCCACATGGTGGGCGCGATCGTCGGCGAGCACACCTATAATGTCGACGCCTATGACAGGCTGCAGAGCTATTACGTCAAGGCGGCGGCTTATGCAGGAAACGCTTTCCGCTTTGCCTATGACGGCGAAACCATCGCCGAATTCCTGACGCATTCGCAATTTTCCGCCTGCGAAGACAAGTCAGGTTCCTACGCGCTGTGGAATTGCCGCGAAGGCGTATGGGAAAAATCGTTCCGCGGCAAAAAGGTCGATGGAAAGGCCTATCCCGACAACCGTTTCAGCGCGGTCTTCTTCCAGCCCTTTTATGCCGGCCAGACCTTTGGTCTCGGCCAGGTCAATCCGCTGACGGCGATGATGTTGTCCGACATGGTGTCGCGCACGTCCGGTTATTCGAAGCTGGATGAAAACGACGCTGCGGAAGTCTATGAGGCGATCATGGATCCCGACAAGTCGCTCGCCTATATGGCGGCCAATATCCGCCGGTCAATCGATGACTACAAGTCGATCGCCGATGTCGATATTTCTCGCAATCCCGGCATCACCTCGACGCTTTACAATACCGGCGGTTCGGCCCAGCGTGCAGCGGCGCTGAAAGCCCGCGGCGGCCTGCCGGAAGAGAATTATTACGGCTGGCTGGTCAACGACAAGATCGCCGAGTTGAAATCGCTGCTCTAAGTCCTGATATTCATTTAATCAGGAACGGAAGAGGAGGGTTGCCCTTGGACATGCGCCCCGACCCCTTTGTGCCGCCGGCACCCATACCGCGCACCATCCCGCCATCACGGCTGGAAATCATCCGCACGGTCATGCGCAACCCGCTGGAACTCTGGGGTGTGCCGTCCTACACCTTGCCATGGATCAAGACGAAATTCTTCAAGGAACGCACGCTGATCGTCAACGATCCCGGGCTGATCCGCCATGTCCTCGTCGATAACGCCTCAAATTACGAGATGTCGGAAATCCGCCAGCTGATCCTGCGGCCTATCCTGCGCGACGGATTGCTGACGGCAGAAGGCCCGGTCTGGAAGCGTTCGCGCAAAGCGATGGCGCCAGTTTTCACGCCCCGCCATTCCCGTGGCTTTGCCGGCCAGATGCTGGCGAAATCCGAGGAATACACGGAAAAATATGCGGCGGTCGGCACTGACGGAGCGGTACACGACATTTCCATCGACATGACGGAACTTGCCTATTCGATCCTGTCGGAAACCCTGTTCTCGGGCCAGATCGTTACTCAGAGCAACAGTTTCTCCGATGATGTCGACAGCCTGCTCCATCGCATGGGCCGCGTCGACCCGATGGATCTCTTGCGCGCACCGGCCTGGGTGCCGCGCCTGACCCGCATCGGCGGCCGCAAGGTGCTGGAAAAATTCCGAAACATCGTCGCTGATACGATGAGGGAGCGGCAGAAGCGCATGCGCGAGACGCCGGACGCGGTGCCGCAGGATTTTCTCACCCTGCTCCTGCAGCTCGAAGGTCCGAACGGCCTCTCGCTGGATGAGATCGAGGACAATATCCTAACCTTCATCGGCGCCGGCCATGAAACGACGGCCCGTGCGCTCGCCTGGACGCTCTATTGCGTCGCCCATTCACCGCATGTGCGCGAGGCAATGGAGAAGGAAATCGACCAGGTTCTGGCCACCGGTGCCGAGCCGGTAGAATGGCTGGAACTGATGCCCTGGGTGCGCGCCTCCTTTGAAGAGGCCCTGCGGCTTTATCCGCCTGCACCATCGCTCAACCGCGCAGCCATCACAGATGACAAATGGACGAGCGCGACGGGTGAGAGCGTTGAGATCGAAGCAGGTGTCACCATTCTCGTCATGCCCTGGACGCTGCATCGCCACGAACTTTATTGGGAAAAGCCGCGCGCCTTTTTGCCGGAACGTTTTCTGCCGGAAAATCGCGACAAGATCGGCCGGTTCCAGTACCTGCCTTTCGGTGCTGGTCCGCGAACCTGCATCGGCGCTACCTTCGCCATGCAGGAAGCGGTGATCGCGCTTGCCGTATTGATGAAGCGCTACCGTTTCGATGCCCTGCCGGGTACTGACATCTGGCCGGTGCAGAAACTGACGACCCAGCCGCAGAATGGCATGCCGATGCGTGTAAGCATCAGGTCCTGACCGCGACAGAACATGTCTTTCCCGGTCGATTGAACCTGTCGCGCCATGCTTTATTGATTGCTTCATAAGGATTTGGGAATTCTTGCGTGGCTTCACCTCTTCTTCTCGGCATCGATACCGGCGGCACCTACACGGATGCGGTTCTTTTCCGCGAGGATGAGGGGGTGATCGCCAAGGCGAAATCGCTCACCACTCGGCATGATCTTTCCGAAGGAATCTCGGGTGCTGTCGAAGGGGTACTGGCAAGGAGTGGTATCCCGGCCGCGGAAATCGCCATGGTCTCGCTGTCCACGACGCTTGCGACCAATGCTTTGGTCGAAGGGCAGGGGGATCGGGCAGCGCTTGTCATGATCGGCTTCGGCCCGGACGATATCGCCCGAGGAGGGCTCTCGGAAGCGCTCAGTACCGATCCGGTGATCTTCCTACCTGGCGGCCACGATGTCCATGGCAACGAAACGCCGCTCGATATGACATCGCTGGATGAAGCTTTGCCGCCACTCGGCCCGAGCGTCTCATCATTCGCCGTAGCCGGATATTTTGCCGTCCGGAATCCGGCTCATGAAATCAGGGTGAGGGATCGAATCCGCGAACTGAGCCACAAGCCCGTCACCTGCAGCCACGAGCTTTCCTCGAAACTGGGCGGACCGCGGCGCGCCTTGACGACGCTGCTCAATGCCCGCCTGGTGTCTATCATCGACCGACTGATCGGTTCGACCGAAGATTTTCTCGAAAAATCCGGCATCCATGCGCCCCTCATGGTCGTGCGGGGCGACGGTGCGTTGATGTCCGCTGGCGAGGCACGGCTACGGCCGATCGAGACCATTCTCTCCGGTCCGGCGGCAAGCGTTGTGGGTGCTCGTTACCTCACCGGCCTGGATGAGGCAGTTGTGTCAGACATCGGTGGCACCACGACGGATGTGGCGATAATTCAGGGCGGCAAGCCGAAGCTTGCGCTTGATGGCGCGAATGTCGGCGGTCACAATACGATGGTGGAGGCCGTCGCCTTGCGCACTTTTGGCCTCGGCGGTGATTCGGAAGTGCATATCGATGACCGTGGGCTAGATGCAAAAATCACACTCGGTCCTCGACGTCTTCTGCCTCTCAGCCTTCTGGCGGCCACCTATGGCGATAGCGTTCTGTCGGCTATCGATATGCAGCTACGTGCCACCCACACTGGTCGCCACGATGGCCGTTTCGCCGTCCGGATCGCTTTGAACGAAGCCTTGGCTGGGATCCTTCAACCGCAGGAACAGGCGCTTCTTGCGCGGATCGGCTCGGCACCCGTGGCTTTGAATGCATTACTCACAATGAATTCCCAGAAATCGGTTCTCGACCGGCTTGTGGGCCGTGGGCTCGTATACTTGAGCGGCATCACACCATCTGACGCGCTGCATGTTCTTGGTCGCCAAGGCCAGTGGAATGCCGATGCCGCACGATTGGGGCTGCAGCTCGCAGCCCGGAAGAAGACCGGCGCGGGACGCGAGATCGCCACGTCGCCAGAAGATTTGGCCGGCAAAATCGTCGCGAGGCTGACCCGGCAATCTTCCGAGATTTTGCTTTCGGCCTGCCTTGCGGAAGACGGTGCCGAATCAGTCAACCCATCGGTCTCGCTTGCGGTTGATCGGGCATTGAAGCGCGTACCGGGTATCGCCCGGTTTTCCATTTCGCTTGACCGTCCGCTTGTCGGTCTAGGCGCTTCGGCACCGGTCTATTATCCTGCAATTGCCGATATGCTTGGAGCCGAATCGATCATCCCTTCTGATGCGGATGTTGCCAACGCCATCGGCGCTGTCGTCGGCCATATAAGGGTTATGGCGACGGTCACCATCACTTCGCCGGAAGAAGGTGTCTATGTTGTAACCGGTGCCGGTGAGACAACCACGATAATCGGGGAAGCGAATGCGCTAGAAGCCGCTGAGGAGCGGGCAGTCATTGCAACGCGGCGCAAGGCCGGACAGGAAGAGGCCCAAGGCATCCTGATTTCTATCGAAAAAGAGATTATGGCACCGGAAGTTGAAGGCGGACGAAAACTCGTTGAAGCCCGCATCGTTGCCACTGCAACGGGCCGCCCGCGGATGGCACATCCACAATCCTGACCGAACCGTCGTGGGCTTTCCGCGCCTTGATACCCGTAATCCCGCAGGCAAAGCTACGGCACAGGAAAGGGTGACGGCCGGTAGATCTAGGCTCATGTCATAGCAGCAAAAAAGCCGCCGGGAATGCCCTCGGCGGCTTTTTGATTTCGGTATTCCGTCAGTCCTACTGGACCACGACGACTTTGGTTGCCTTGCCCGGACGCACCCGGCTGTAAAGGTCGATAACGTCCTGGTTCATCAGGCGAATGCAGCCGGATGAAGCCGCCGTGCCGATTGAGGCCCATTCCGGCGTGCCGTGCAGGCGAAACAGCGTGTCCTGGCCCTTTTCGTTGAACAGATACATGGCGCGTGCGCCAAGCGGGTTGTTCAGGCCTGGACCCATGCCGTTTTCGACATATCTGGCGACATCCGGCTTGCGGGCTGCCATTTCCTTCGGCGGATGCCATGTCGGCCATTCCTGCTTCCAGGCAACATAGGCCGTGCCCGACCATGCAAAACCAGCCTTGCCGACGCCGATGCCGTAGCGCACAGCACGGCCGCCCGGCAGGATGTAGTAGAGATGGCGTTCACGGGTATTGACGATAACCGTACCCGGCTTTTCCGCAGTTTCGTAGTTCACGATCTGGCGGACGAACTCCTGCTTGACCCGGTTGATCGGAATGGCCGGCAGGGTATAGCCTGCATCGGTCACCGATCCGTAGGAATCGGTGAAGATCTGGGCCGTCTCGATGCGAACCGGTGCATCTGTCTTGGCTGTTTCGGACGTGGTCGAGCAGCCGGCCAGGGCGGCGGTTGCCAACAGGCCGAGTGCGAGCATGCTGTTGCGAAAGCGCATGGATATCTCTTGGTGAAACTATCGATTGAAATGGCGTCAAGCCGCCGTCGAAACCGTTATTTTCCATTCGATTGCGGTTGGCAAGTTGCGCAAGCGCTAAGCGCGTCGGCAGCAGTCGAATTGAAAAGCCCATTGTCTTTTTGCAACATTCACAATGCTGCCCACCTGTAATGGCTGAGGAACAGGCATGACGATATTGAATGTTGTGAACGACAACCCTCTGATCGATGGCCGTCAGTCGCCTCGCGCGATGATGGTCCGCAAGGGTGCGCAAATCCTGCTTCACGATATGAAGCATGCTGTTCTGCCCGAACTGGTCTTGCCGAATGGCAGAAGGGCCGACCTGATCACCGTATCCGATAAGGGAGAAATCTGGATTGTCGAGATAAAGACCTCGATCGAGGATTTCCGTATCGACCGCAAGTGGCCGGAATATCGGACTTATTGCGACCGGCTGATCTTTGCAACGCACAGGGATGTCCCGCTCGAAATTTTCCCTGAAGACTGCGGCCTGATGGTGTCGGATGGTTATGGGGCGCATCTCTTGCGTGACGCATCCCAACACAAGCTTGCGCCGGCGACCCGCAAGGCGTTGATGCTCGATTTTTCGCGTACAGCGGCGCACCGCCTGATGATGGCGGAATGGTCTACCGGCAAGAGCTTCGACGACATAGAGACGTAGTCAAGGGCATGGCCTGCCTCTCTGCCGCAATTACATAAATCCCGCAGCCCGCAAGTCGCGGCGGGCGCCTTATTTCGGTGCCCGCTTTGCCAGGATGCGCTGCAATGTGCGGCGATGCATGTTGAGGCGTCGTGCCGTTTCCGAAACGTTGCGTTCGCACATTTCGTAGACGCGCTGGATATGTTCCCAACGCACGCGATCTGCCGACATCGGATTTTCCGGCAGGTCAGCCTTTTCTCCGGGACGCTGCGTCAAGGCGTTGAACACATCATCCGCATCGGCAGGCTTGGAAAGATAGTCGACGGCACCAAGTTTGACCGCAGTGACGGCAGTCGCAATGTTTCCGTATCCGGTCAGTACGATGACGCGTGTATCCTGACGGAACTGCCTGATGGTTTCGATGACGTCGAGGCCGTTGCCGTCGCCCAGCCGAAGATCCACCACGGCGTATTTCGGTGCCCGCTGGCGCACTTTGGCAATGCCTTCGGCGACTGTTTCCGCGGCCTCAACGGTAAAGCCTCGTGTTTCCATGGCTCGTGCCAGGCGACGCAGAAACGGTCCATCGTCGTCAACGATCAACAGTGAAGGGTCGGAACCAATAAAGTCCTCATTCTGAGGATTGGATTGCTGCAGTGTTGTTTCCATCTTCATTCTCCGGGATCGATGGACCCCAATTATCATATAGAACGCGATAAAATTGGAGCTAGATCAAATTGGCTTGTCCATAATTGATCTTGGCCATTCTATTCGAATGCGTGCACCGACCTGTCCGTCGCCGCGATTGCTGAAGCGGATCGATGCGCCTGATCGCTCTAGCAGGGTTTTGGCGATGAAGAGCCCCAAACCCAGTCCGCCGGCATGCTCACTCCGCTCGCGTGTCCGGGATGTCATATAAGGCTCGCCGATACGCGAGAGGATAACGGCAGAATAGCCTGGACCATCGTCCTCGATCATGATCGCCACCCGCTGGTCATCGTATTCCACCGAGATGACCACCTCATTCTTTGCATAATCGACCGCATTTTCAATCAGATTGCCAAGCCCATAGAGAATTCCTGCGTTTCTCACGCCTATGGGTTCATGGCCACCGTCGGTTTTCTGCACCAGTCTGATGTCTATGTCGAACTGACGGTGCGGAGCGATCACCTCTTCCATCATCGACGATAGAGGCAGGCGCCGCAAATGCTCCTCGCCCTCCGCTGGCAGTGAGGTCAAGCGCCGCAGGATATCGCGGCATCGCTCGCTCTGGCTGCGCAACAGTTGCACATCCTCCTTGAAGCGCTCGTCCTGCCCCAGCTCTCGCTCCATTTCCTTGGCGACGACGCTGATCGTTGCAAGCGGTGTTCCCAGTTCATGGGCCGCAGCAGCGGCCAGACCATCCAGCTGACCGAGATGTTTTTCCCGCTCCAGAATCATTTCCGTCGCCACCAGAGCGTCGGCAAGCAGGCTGGCCTCATGGGAAACGCGGTAAGCGTAGAAAGCCGCAAAAACCATCATCGAGGCGATCGAGAACCATACCCCGAGCTGCATGATCGGCTGGATACGCAAATGCTCTCCCTCATACCACGGGACCGGGTAAGGAGAGAGTGACAAAACCGTCGTGCACACAAGCGCGAAGACAAGCAGCACGAGCGAATGACGCAATGGCTGTGATGCAAAGGCTATGATGACCGGCACGCAGATCAGCGGTGCAAAGGGATTGCCCAGCCCGCCGGTGATAAACAATAGTGCGCCCATTTGCAGGAGGTCGAAGCAGAGCAAGGCGAGCGCTGATTTCGGTCCAAGCCGGTGGGTGGCCGGAAACCAAGCGGATAAAATGAGATTTGCGACCGCAAGGGCTGCGATCAATATGGTTGCCTGGGCGATAGGCATCGGAAAGTCGAGTACGCCCCAGATGATCAGGACCGTTATTGTCTGCCCCGCCACGGCCAGCCACCTCAGCCTGACGAGGGTTTGTAGGCGGATGCTGCGGCTTACATGGCCGATCTTGCTGTCCTGCGATGAAGTCATGTCTGTACTATGCAATATTGTTTCGGACATTGTTTATATGTGCCTTAAAGTGGTCAAACCTCTTAAAATCGACCCAGTATTTCATGGTACGTGACATCCTGTCACGTACCTTTGGGTTTTGCGCGGCTTGTCGGAGCGGCATCGACCGGATTTTCCGGCCATGGGTGTCTGGGATATCGGCCACGCATTTCCGCCCGAACATCTTTCCATGACCCGGACCAGAAGCCGGGCAGATCGCGTGTCGTCTGGATTGGCCTGTGTGCCGGCGATGTCAATTCAAGAAGCAGCGGCAGTTTGCCGTTCGCGATCGCGGGATGATTTTTCAATCCGAACAGCTCCTGGACACGGATTGTCAGCACCGGTTCTGCGCCATCATACTGGATAGGATGGCGTTGGCCGGTCGGCGCCTCGAAATGGGTCGGCGCAAGCCGGTTCATAGTGTGCAGCAACTCGTGTGGTACCAGCGAACGCAACCCATCCGAAAGGCTCGCCGCCGATATCGAAGTAAGTGCGGACGCATGGCCTTGATAGGGGACGAACCATTCATCAAGGCGGGCTATAAGCGCATCGTCGCTGACATCCGGCCATGGCTCGCCAAGCGATCGATGAAGGAACCCCAGCCTTTCCCTGAATTGCAGGGTTTCCTTCGAAAACGGCAGGCTGTGCAATCCGAACTGCCGTACGCCGTCGGCCAGCGCCCGTGCCGCCTGTTCCCCGGTCGGTTTGGGTAAGGGTTTTTCGCTAAATACGATTGCTCCGAGCCGGGTGGTTTGGCGCGCACGAACCTGACGGCTGGCCGGGTCGAAAAAACATTCTTCTGCGGACCGGATTGCACCGCCCATCTCCGCTTCCACCTCGGAACGAGATATTTCCGCGGCGCTGAGAATGCGTGGCCGCGCAGCCTTCCCGCTCACGTCGGAAATCACCAACATGGAGGCCCCGGCAAGTCGCTCGGTCTCCGGCAGTTCCGCTCCTCGGCCGTTGGCCATGATGAACCGGCCCTTGCCGCCGCGCTGCAGCGCGATCCGGTCGGGATAAGCATGGAGAAGAAGCGGGCCTGCTGACCCGCTTGTCTGTTGTGCTGCCTTGTTTGGCAGACTGTCGGCTATCCGATTGGCCAGACCCCGGCTGGCTTGCGCCCGCTCGCTACGGTCGGCCCGGAACCGCCGCAGCCGTTCATCGAGATCGATATCGTTTCCTCCAAGTCCCTGTTCGGTCAGGAGAACGGCGAGATGGCTCGCCTCGAGCCCGCGTCCTTCCTCGTCCGCATTGATGACCATCGCCGCCAGCCGAGGCGGCAAGGCCAGCTGACGGATAAGATGACCTCTCGGCGTTAGCCGGCCGGTGTCGTCCAATGCGCCGAGAAGGAGAAGCAGGCCTTTTGCCTCGGAAAGCGCAGGTCCGGGCGGTTGATCCAGAAAGGCGAGCGTTGTCGGATCAACCACGCCCCAATGAGCAAGGTCGAGCACGAGACTTGAGAGATCGCTCGCGAGTATTTGCGGCGGCGTGAAATCCGGCAGTGCAGCGGTCTGGCCCGCGTGCCAGAGCCTGATGGCGATACCCGGCATGGTTCGCCCGGCGCGTCCGGCCCGCTGGTCGGCCGAAGCCTGTGATACCCGTACCGTCTCCAGCCGGGTCATTCCGGTGGAAGGCTCGAAGACCGGCAGACGCTGCAATCCGCTGTCGATGACGATCCGCACACCGTCGATCGTGATAGATGTCTCTGCAATCGATGTGGCGAGCACGATCTTGCGCTTGCCAGGCGCTGCCGGCTTGATTGCCAGATCCTGCTCGTGTTGTGTCAGATTGCCATAAAGTGGCGCAATCGCGGTGTCTGCATCGAACCGGCCCTGCAGCCGCTCGGTTACCCTTCTGATTTCCGCCTGTCCCGGTAGAAAGGCAAGGATGGAGCCATCTTCGTCGCGATGTGCGCTTTCGATCGCACGCGTGACTGCGTCCTCGACACGCTCCTGCTGGCTTCTTTCATTATAACGGACCTCGACCGGAAAACTCCGTCCTTTGCTTTTGATCACCGGAGGGTCGTTCAGCAATGCCGCGATGCGATCCGTATCGAGGGTTGCCGACATTACGATTATACGCAGGTCTTCTCGAAGCGCCGACTGTGTGTCGAGCGCCAGCGCCAGTCCGAGATCGGCATCGAGCGAGCGTTCGTGGAATTCGTCGAAGATCACCGCGGAAACGCCGGCAAGTTCCGGATCGTCAAGGATCATTCGGGAAAATACCCCCTCCGTGACGACCTCGATCCGTGTCGCCTGCGAGATCCGCGTGTCGAGGCGCATTCTGTAACCGATCGTCTGCCCGACACTCTCTCCCTTGAGCGCCGCCATGCGCGAAGCGGCAGCTCGCGCCGCCAGCCGCCGCGGCTCAAGCAGGATGACCTTTCCCGTGCACCATGGCTCTTTGATCAGGGTAAGCGGCACCATGGTCGTTTTGCCTGCACCCGGTGGGGCGGAAAGGACTGCACAAGAGCTCCGGCGGAGCGCCACGGTTAGATCGCCCAGCACCTCTATAATAGGGAGTGGCGCATGCGTGCTGCTATCAGATCTGTCCTCTTGGGGTTTCTTTTCCATATATATGTGAGCTCTCGGTATTTTCGGGCGTCTAAAGACCCATCAGGTCGGTGGCGTCCTGATGAGGTTTTGCAATGCCATAGCAGCGCGAAACGCACGAGTGAACAAGAGCGCCGTTTCGACTGCTGAAAATCTATGCATGCCCGCAATTTAAGCCATGAGCATCTGCTCGCATGGCATTGGAGAAAAATGACATTTTTTTAAAAATGGCTGTTGACTCAATCGGGTCGTCGGATCTATAACCCGCTCACTGACGAGGGCGGCGGCGCTGCTAGCGACGAAGCTTCTCGTTCTAAAGAAAACCACTAAAGAT